>JASFNW010000025.1:0-44057 GCA_050116835.1 Desulfobacterales bacterium | reverse complement strand
TAACGGTTTTTACCGGGCAGCAAATGCCGGCCAACGCTCAAACCCTTGCCAAAACGCATCTGCTTATTTTCGCAAGAAATGCATTTGTCGACCTGGTGTCATCCAATCCTTCTCTGGCTTTAAATTTGCTGGGGATTATGTCAAAAAAGCTGCGACAATTTGCAGCTCAAATTGAAAATCTGTCTCTCAAGGAAATCCCGGCGCGTCTGGCCTCATACCTGATTTATCTTTCAGAAGAGCAGGGCACCGAGGACGCGGTTATTTTGAATATATCGAAAGGCCAGCTGGCCAGTCTTTTGGGCACCATTCCCGAAACGCTATCCCGAATCTTCGCCAAACTATCGGGGCAAAATTTAATTCGCGTCGAAGGTCCGAAAATTGTATTCGTGGACCGCGACGGAATTGAAATCCTGGCCGAACACTTCAAAGATGACGGGTAAGATCGTCAATGATCTGAGCGCCGGATGGATCGTGCTTTCAGATGGCTGTCAGACAACAGTGATAAATCCGTCTAACGGTTCTGAGCAACAAGGTGTTTGGTCAACATCTGAATATGGCCCATCTCTTCTTTGATGATCGCTTCGATCCGATTCTGTCCCAAATTCTTCGGCACCGCCTCCTTCATGCCCAAGTAAAACACAATGGAATCTTTTTCGGCCTCAATGGCCGATTTAAGGATCTCAACCATAGATGTGACATCAATTTCCTTTTCGAAAAAAACACGGCTGTCAACCAGAGCTCGCAGATATTGAGCGGCATCACCGGACGGGTCGAAAACCGTTGAGGCTTTTTCAGCTGACGAGAGTTCAGCGCGCATCGACTCAAATATTTTCTCATGGGCCTCCTCCATCTTGGAAAGACCGAGGAGCATATCTTTGTTGGATGGATCCGCGGCGGTTTCTGCGGCATCGCGATAAAACTTGGCACCGTTGCGTTCCATTTGCTCGGCCATTTCAAATACCTCGTCTGCATTGAAATCGTAACCCATTATTTCTTCCTTTCCTTATTTTAAGATTGTTCATATCAACGAAAAGTGCTTGGCTATCGCCGCCTTCGATATACTTTTCCATCCGGTCAAATATTTGAGCCAATATACGTATGATCTTAAGTTTTGTAAAGAATGTAAACGGGGACATGGCGTAACAAATTACAAAATATCAATAAAATCATGATGTTTTTTCCGGCAAAGGCCATCCGCGGCCAGCGTACAGCCGACGACCTAAATTTCCACTTGACAGGCAAAAAAGGCTTTTATATATATCATACTAAAACGCTAGGAAATTTGAAATCGATAATGCAGAAACTCGTTGCCACAACATTGACATTCGTGTTGACCTTTGCGGTGCTCATATCCGGTGCTTCCGGCTATTCCGATTGTGCCGTTAGATGCATGCGCGAGATGGCCAAGGCCCATCCGCATGCTGCCATGGGTTCGACAAGGCTGCGCGTTCCGGATTGCTGTTCAGGCAACAGGCAAAGCCTGTGTGAGATGAATACGGTTGTCGAGGTCAAGATTCCCGAATGCTCTATTCCTTATAGCCCGACGGTGTTTAGTTATCTCTCCGCTGTCGGGATGATCGCACGCCCTGCTGACGTAGAGCCTGCCCGTCCACTGCAGGTTGGTCAACGTATTCTTGTTAAAGAATTTTACAAGGATCCCCCCATTTATCTACAAACTCTCTCACTTCTGAGTTGAACCCGCCAGATGACGGTTTTATTTTTGGTGTGTCTGACCGATTGCCGTCTCAAACGTAATACTGGCTGTTTATTCGGTTGTTGCCGGCTGGACAATTAAAACGCAATTCGTCATTTTGTTTTTCATAGAGGCAGACAAGCCAAAAGACCGCACAAACGCCCCTAAACCATAACGCAAACGTCACTTAATCATAATCTCTACGCGAATCTATGTTTGAAAACCAAACGCTTCACGTTCGAGTGATCACGGAATATGTTGAGTTAAAAAACTTAAGGAGAACCATATCATGTCAAAAAAATGGAAAAAGAGTTCGCCATCACCGAAAAAGCCCAACACGAATATGACGCAGGATAAACGGCAGGCCAAAAAAGATGCTGTTCTGAACACTGAAAAAAAAGGGCGTCTGCCGCTTATGGTTGCCATCGTCTGCTCTGTACTTATCCTCGGCGGCGGGATTTACTATGCTACTTATGATCGCGCGGAGACCTCACCGGTGGCCGCCAGCTTTACTGCTGAAAATGCTGCCTCTGAGGTCAGTTTGCCGGCCAGTCTTTTTGCCGACGGCAAAGCCCGGCACTTTGAACACGTTGCCGGCGAATTTAAAATAAAATACTTTGTGTTGAAAAGCTCTGATGGAATTATTCGGGCAGCCTTTGATGCCTGTGATGTTTGCTGGCCGGCGGGCAGAGGATATTACCAGGAAGGTGATTATATGGTCTGCCGGAATTGCGGCCGTAAATTTGCTTCGGTTCTCGTCAATGAGGTCAAAGGGGGCTGCAACCCGGCACCTTTGAATCGCCGCATCGAGAATGGCAAGGTCATCATCCAGGTCAAGGATATTCTGCAAGGCCGGCAGTATTTTAACTTTTCAGGCAAGGTATAACCTTGATGTAAAGAAAAATGGCCGCCGGCAAATCCGTGTCGCTGGGACACGGTCTGTTCTTTGAAAAACGTGAAGTCCCGCGTCTGTGGAGTTTAGCCCTGCTCACATCTACCTGCCTTGCGAAGTGCAAACGGGTGCTTTGGCGAGCGTGGACCACCACGGCACAAAGAAAGGCTAGGTTCATCCTTCACCATTTGACTGCAGGCAAATGCGGCGATTTATTCTGAGGAAAAACATTTAATAAAGTTTGGTCAGAGGAAAAGATGACACTTAAACAGATATCGATAAAAAACTTAATCCGGCGCAAGGGTAAAGCATTCTTTGTTCTGGCCGGGTTGGTGATTGGTGTTTCAACCGTCGTCGGGATCATCAGCTATATTGAGGCAATGACCAGCGACATCAATCACAAACTGGAAAAATATGGTGCCAATATTTTAATTGTGCCCCGCACCGAGAATTTAACCCTCACATACGGCGGGCTTTCTCTGGGAGGCGTTTCTTTTGAAATGCAGGAAATCCGTGAAGCTGAGCTGGCTCAGGTGCGTTCCATTAAAAATGCACGCAATATTGCGGCCCTGGGACCGATGGTGCTGGGGGTTGTAGATGTCAATTCGTATAAGGTTCTGCTGGCAGGTGTGGATTTCAACGCCGCCGCAATTTTAAAGCCCTGGTGGCAATTGCAGGGTAAACTGCCAGATGACAACAGTGTCGTTTTAGGCGCCGAGGCTGCTCGTATCCTCAAGTTAAGTAGCGGAGATCACTTCAAAACCAAGGGCCGAGATTTTGTGGTTTCCGGTATCCTGCAGCCCACCGGCTCGCAGGATGACCAGCTGGTGTTTGCACGATTGAGCACAGCACAGGCTCTGTTTGACAAAGGCGGACGCGTCTCCATGGCAGAAGTGGCTGCTTTATGTCAGGACTGCCCGATTGATGATATGGTTCGGCAGATCTCGGATGTCTTGCCGGGCGCCAAAGTCATGGCCATTCAACAGGTGGTCAAAGGCCGCATGCAAACCTTGGGGCAGTTTAAAAAATTTTCATTTGGCATATCCGGTGTGATTTTGCTGATCGGAAGCCTTGTGGTTTTGGTAACCATGATGAGCAGTGTCAGAGAGCGAACCGATGAAATCGGTATTTTTCGCGCCATCGGATTTCGTAAACGCCATGTCATGAAAATCATCTTTATTGAGGCTGCGATCGTGTCCGGTTTAGCCGGTATCCTGGGGTATGTTTTGGGCTGGGGAAGCACCAAGATGGCGGTTCATTTTTTTATTGAGGGACATTCCGGAATTGTGCCCTTCAGTGCCCAACTGGCGGTCGGCGCTTTCCTCTTAGCACTGGTAATTGGTCTGATTGCCAGCGCCTATCCGGCGGTTATAGCTGCGCGACTGGATCCCGGTGAAGCGCTCAGGACGCTGTAAACGTTAAACCAACAGTAATTTTTATTCGATACCGATACCGACCATAGGTAAAGATGCGTTTTCATCTTTATCAGCAAATGAGCTAAAATGAGCTAAAATTAAAATGGATCGAAATCCTTAATTTTAGACATTAATTATGGAGATTTTATCTATGAGCTACATTACGGCACAAAAACTGACAAAAACATACGGTCGCGGCGACGCCATTGTTGCAGCGGTCAGCGATGTCAGCTTTCAAATCGAGGCGGGCGAATTTGTCAGTCTGATGGGCGAATCCGGCGCAGGCAAATCGACTTTGCTTTCCATTATGGGAGCCATGAACGCGCCGACTTCCGGGACATTTGTGGTTGATGAAATTGACATTTACAGCCTCAGCTCGGAACAACAGGCGGATTTTCGTCGCGAATTCCTGGGTTTCATATTTCAGGATTTTTGTCTGGTGCCCTACCTGACGGTTTTTGAAAATGTCATGCTCCCTTTGACCATAGTAAAAAAAAGGCGCCAACAAAAGCAACAGATGGTCGAAAGCGCGCTTTCTCAGGTGGGCTTGCTGGAAAAAGCGGCCCGTTTGCCGAATCAGATTTCCGGCGGTGAAAAAGAGCGCGTGGCCATTGCCCGGGCGATTGTTAACGAACCTCCGGTATTGCTGGCTGACGAACCTACCGGTAACCTGGACAGCAAAACAAGGGCGGATATCATGAGGTTGCTTCAAAATTTTAGCGGCAATGGTATGACCATCATTATGGTCACCCACAGTGAGACATGTGCCCAATATGCCCGCCGGTTGATGCGGGTTTCCGATGGTAAGATCGTCGCTGATCAACCCTTGTCCGGTAGGCAGCTGGCAAATTGAATGTTTAAAAAGGAGCTTTTAACATGGCTAAGCGAAAAAAGCGGACGACGCACATTACTCATTCCAAGAATAGACGCAGCAGCTGGCAACCTTCCTACTGGATGATTGCGGCTTTGATCGTCGTGTTTTTGGCCGGCGGTGTCATGGTCAATGCCATTTTTACATCCGGTTCTCCTCTGCGCACGGGCTTTTCAAATGTTCGGCCGGAGGAGGGAGCAAATTCGAATCTCACCGGTCAGGTGCAGCTGGTGGCCGCTAACTTTAGATGCGCCTGTGGTGGATGCGGAGAACTTTTCTTGATTGACTGTACCTGTGACATGCCACGGGGTGCCAAAGAAGAAAAAGACTTTATCCGGCAAAAACTGGAGCAGGGTCTCAGCGTAGACCAGGTGATAACCCTGGTTGACAAAGAATACGGCCATCGCATATCCTGAACCTATCATGATGTACAACGATTGAAAGGCGCGATCCAGCACGCATATGGATATGATGAAAAAGACGCTTTCATATAGATTCTATGTCTTGGCAATTGTCCTGGTTACGGTTGCCGGCATCGGATTTTATCTTTTCTATTCCCAGTATACTGCTGTAGCCGGCTCGCCGGAACAGGAGCTCGAACGCCTGTTTGGCAACTTGGATATCCTTAAAATGCCTCATGCGACCCGGCCGCTGGACATCCAGCTTAAGGATATTTTCGGCAACACGGTCAGTTTGTCGGATTTTCGTGGCAAAATTGTATTTCTTAACTTCTGGGCCAGCTGGTGCCCCACCTGCGTTGTCGAGATGCCCTCGATGGAAAAATTACATCGCCTGTTTAAAAATCAGGACTTTGCGCTCGTTGCCGTGAATATGCAGGAAGGTGCAACGCAGGTAAAATCATTTTTCGAAAAATGGCAGCTTTCATTTACCGCACTGCTGGATTCCAGCGGAGAGGTCGCAACGGCGTTGGCCGTTAATGCGCTTCCGACCACTTTTTTTCTGAATAAGGAAGGCAGGATTATGGGTATGGCGCTGGGTCCGAGGGAATGGGATAGTCAGGCATCCGTCGAGCTTTTTGAATTTTTAATTAACCGCCCTGAGCCGGTTGCGACAAGCAGCGGCTCATGAGCACTTACCAATCTTTGATTTTAATCGCTTTGCGCTTTTGTACTCACCGAAAGAACCGGACAGGGAGCCTGGCGCGCCACCCGGTCTGTTGTTGACCCCAAAAAAAGCGTTTTCACCACCCCATGACCGCGAACGCCCAGTACAATCATATCCATTTCATTTGTTTCCGCGTATTTTCCCAGAGCTTCGTAAGGTTGACCTTTTAAAATGAGCGTCTCCGGTGAGCACCAGTTGCGGGCGTCTTCCGGAACCATACCCATGAGTTTTTCTGTTAAGCGCTGATGCAATTTTTGATCGATTTCTTCGCTCAGCACCGTATTCTGGTTGAGCAGCGCACTGGAGGCAGAGGGCTCAATAACGTGGGCCAGATACAGGTCCGCCTCAAATTCCTGCGCCAGGCTGATCGCATGCTGAAAGGCCAGATCGGAATCAGGCGAGAAGTCGCACCCGACCAAGATTTTTTTGAGGGATATCTTTTGATTGACCGGATCAACAAATTTATGTTCCGGGCTGTGGACGACCAGCAAAGGACATGTCAGTACCCGCATCAGGCGTTCAGTTACCGATCCGAGAATCAGTCGCTTCAGGCCGGAACGTCCGCGGGTGGCGGCAATGACCAGATCAATCTCTTTTTCTTCAACGATCCGTGAGACTTCATCGGCGGTATGACCCACGGTAATCAGAGGCTCCCATCGCACGGCCTGTTTGCCGATGATTTCATTCAGCTGCTCGGCAGCCTGTTTTTTTATACGGTTTTGCTGGTCTACCGGATTCAGCTGAAACTCACCATATATGGCAATCGAAGATAAATCGATCACATGGCAGATGTACAATTTGGCTTCAAACTCCTTGGCCAGAGCGACGCCGTAGGGTATCGTATAATTGGAGAAATCGGAAAAGTCCGTGGCACAAAGGATATTTTTCATTTGTACTCTCATGGCACATTCTCCTTTTTAAGATTGATTCTAGCCTTTGATGACGGCAATCGGTTTTAGTTTAGCCACCTTCCTGGCAATGCCCGCGGCGTGTACGACATTCACAACCCGATCCACGTCCTTATAGGCAGCCGGTGCTTCTTCCGCCAAACCGGGCATGCTGCCTGCGCGGATTTGGATGCCGCGGCTCTCGAGTTCTTCACGCAGTGTCATGCCGCGAATGCTTTTTCTGGCTTTTTTGCGGCTCATTGTGCGTCCGGCTCCATGGCAGGTCGATCCGAAAGTCTGGGCCATCGATTCACGGGTTCCGACCAGAACCCACGAAGCGGTGCCCATTGATCCGGGAACTAAAACCGGCTGCCCGATGTCGCGATAAACCGAAGGCAATTCCGGTGAGCCAGGTCCGAATGCGCGGGTTGCGCCTTTGCGATGAACGCACAGCTTCACGTCTTTGCCTTCGATTCGATGGGCTTCGACCTTAGCCATGTTGTGAGCGATGTCATAAATCTGAAAAATATGATGATTGGAAACCTTGCCGGCCATAACCTGCTCAAAACTGTGCCGGATATGGAAGGTCAGCACCTGGCGGTTGGCGAACGCGTAGTTTGCGGCCGCTTTCATGGCTGCCAGGTAATCCTGGCCCTCGGAACTGCTCAGCGGGGCACAAACCAATTCGCGATCCGGCAGATTAAGTCCGTAGCGAGAAATGCTTTTTTGAAAGCGTTTGACGTAATCGCCGCAGATCTGATGACCCAGGCCACGTGACCCACAGTGGATCTGAACCGCAATTTGCCCCTCAAAAAGCCCGATCCTCTGGGCAACTTCCGGGTCCAGAACTTTTTCGACCGTATCCAGTTCAATAAAATGGTTTCCGGCACCCAGCGTCCCTACCTGTTTTAAGCCGCGGTCCTTGGCGCGCGGGCTCACTTTTTCAGGGTTTGCTCCGTCAAGGCAGCCGCTTTCCTCGGTGCGTTCCAGATCCGTCTCCGAACCGAATCCATTTTTAACGGCCCAGCGGGCGCCTTTTGACAGTACCTGATCCAATTCCTGCGTTTTTAGTTTGATATTGCCGCCCTTGCCGACGCCGCTGGGGCAGTTGGTATACAGAAGCGTCGCCAGATCATCGACAAAGGGACTGATTTCTTCATGATCCAGATGCGTGGCCAGCAGGCGTACCCCGCAATTGATGTCATACCCCACGCCCCCCGGAGAAATGACGCCGTCTGGAAACTCGGTTGCCACAACGCCACCGATGGGAAAACCATAACCCTGATGAATATCCGGCATCGCCAGGGCGTATTTGACAACACCGGGTAACGTCGCAGTGTTGATGAGCTGCTGCAGGCTGTTGTCCGTTATGATGCCCTTTAACAGCTCTGCATCGGTATAGAAGCGCGCCGGCACCCGCATGTCGTCGCGGAAGGTGGCCGGCACTTCAAACAGGTGCTCATCAAGCTGTTTGAAGTCATGCTTTGCAACCATTTTATCCTCGCATTTTAAATTTATGCTGATTCTCCACCTATCTGCTGGTTGGTAAAATAAGCTAAATTTCTCATTAATTTTCATGCAAGATTCAAAGATCAGACGTCGAAGACGATGGTGGCTTCCAACCCCTTGCGGGTCTTCACAATATTGAGATTGTGATAGGTCACCGCCTTAATGTGTTTTTCAAGGTCTGCTACTTTCGCACCCCTAGCGCTGGCATCAATATCAGTAGCGCTGATCGTATGGATTTTAAATTTGTTAAATACCAGCATTTCCGCTTCAGCCCAGTAAGCCAGTTCACTGAGCCATTCTACCAGCAAGCTTTCTGTATCGATCGTCTCTAATTTAACGGCCTTTGTAATTTCCCCTGAAACGCTGGATACATCTTGTATCATCAGAGATGTCATCCCTTGAGCCGCGCTGATAAACAGCTCCCTGAGGTCTATGCCGTAAACTTTCACGGCATGGTCGGCGGTATGTTCAATTTCCTCAAAACCCATTACAGTCCAGAATGTGCCCGCTATGCATTTTACTTTTATCCGGTAGATAGCGTCAGGAATCGTTTTGACTTCAGCATTGTCCGCTTTATCATCCAAGCTGTGGTAGCCGACAAGTGTAAGATTAAAACGATGGCAACATTTGTCATTGTTTGCCGGCGTCCAGAACCATCAGCAAAAATCAGATTCGGAATCGTGTCGATTCGATTAGATGAGCCGCAATACTGAATGAACTTTGCAAAAGGCAAGCTGTATTAAGCGTTTACACTCTACTATCATACTAAACTTATCTATTGGAACCACAAAGTCAAGCACCATCTTGTATCGGAAAATAGAGATTCCCGGCGGCTGATCGACCGGCACTGACAAGCGTATGGATATGAACGGGTGCCGGTGCAGTGAAAACGCGACTGCCCGCAATCTATATTTGTGGCCGATATTACCGCTAAAAACTTCTTTACAATCTAAACCCAGCTGATTTATAAGCATTCTGTAGTCAGATCGGTTCCTTTCTTTGCCACTCGACCGTTTAAACGTGCGCGTTTAACGCCTTTTGCAGCTTTACCGAATGATTAACAAAATGGTTATAGAGACACACTTAATTCCAATATTCAAAATCCAATGGTTCACAAAGAGGTGATGCATGAAACACCAACATGACGTAGTCGTCGTGGGCGCGGGGCTGGCCGGGCTGCGCGCGGCGGTTGAGATCGGCAAAGATGCTCGTGTCGCCGTTCTGACCAAAGTTTTTGCGACGCGCTCCCACTCCGGTGCAGCCCAGGGAGGCATCGGCGCAGCCCTGGGCAATGAAGAAGAAGACCACTGTGAATGGCACATGTTTGATACGGTCAAAGGCAGTGACTATCTGGGCGATCAGGATGCTATCGAGATTCTGACCAATGATGCACCGCGCGCGATCTATGAGCTGGAAAACTTAGGGGTTCCGTTTAATCGGACGCCGGAGGGCAAAATCGCTCAAAGAGCCTTTGGGGGGCACACGCGCCATTTTGGCGAGGCGCCGGTCAAGCGAGCCTGCTATGCGGCGACTCGCACCGGCAGAGTTATTTTAGATACGCTCTGGGAGCAAAGTTTACGCAGAGGCATTGAATTCTTCGATGAGTTCCAGATGCTGTCTATAATCGTCCAGGATGGACGCTGTTGCGGCGTGGTGGCCTATGAACTATCCACCGGAAAGCTGCATGTATTCCACAGCAAAGCCGTCATGCTCGCAACAGGTGGGGCCGGCAAGATTTATAAGACCACCTCCAATGCCTTTGCCAGTACCGGCGATGGCATGGCCATTGCCTATCGAGCCGGTGCGCCCTTGGAAGATATGGAGTTTGTTCAGTTCCACCCCACCGGTATCTATAAGCTGGGCATTCTCATCAGTGAGGCGGCACGCGGCGAGGGGGGCATTTTGTTGAATAATGAAGGTGAACGCTTCATGGAAAGGTATGCACCGGTTATCAAGGATTTAGCGCCGCGAGATATGATTTCACGGTGCATGCTCGAGGAAATGCGTGCCGGAAGGGGCATCGATGGCAAAGACTATTTTCATCTGGATTTAACCCACCTGGGTGAAGATGTGATTGATAAAAAGTTAGCCGAAATTACCAGTTTCGCACGCACCTATGCCGGCGTTGACCCGATTAAAGAGCCCATTCCGGTTCAGCCCACGTGCCATTACATGATGGGCGGTATTGCCACCGATGCCGATGGTCGTGTGATCGTAGGTGAGAAAAGTACACCCTTTGCAGGGCTTTATGCTGCCGGTGAGTGTGCCTGCGTGTCCGTACATGGCGCCAACCGGCTGGGGTGCAATGCACTGCTCGATACACTGGTTTTCGGGCGGAGGACCGGTATTGCCATAAAGGACTTTATACCGTCGATTTCCAGACCAAAGCGGTCGGCCCGACCGGAGAAAAACGAAGCAGACATGATTAAAACCTTGATGAACAGTAGCGGCAAAGAAAGCAGTGGGCCCATCAGAGCCGAGCTGCAGGAAAGCATGATGGAAAATGTGTCTGTTTTCCGTCAGAAGGATTCTTTGAACACTGCGCTCGCAAAAATAGCGCAGCTAAAAAAACGATATCAAGATCTTTCCATTCAGGACAAAGGAAACTGCTTCAATCGCGACCTGCTGGATGCCATCGAGCTGGGTCATTTACTGGATCTGGCTGAGGTCATTACCTGCAGTGCGCTAAATCGTGAGGAGAGCCGTGGCGCCCATTCCCGTGAAGATTTTCCGGAGCGTGACGATCAAAAATTTTTGGTCCATACCATGGCCCGCCATGATGCCGGCAAGGGGCCGCAAATATTTACCAAACCGGTTACGATTACCAAATTTGAGCCCAAGGAGAGGAAATACTAAAATGCAGTGCCATTTTACCGTCTTTCGATATAACCCCGGTACGGATGAAAAACCGCGCTACCAGGAATATGTGATTGATGCCGAATCGACTGACAAAATTTTGGATTGCCTTAACAAAATCAGGTGGGAACAGGATCCGACGCTGGCTTTTCGATCTTCCTGTGCCCACGGAATCTGCGGTTCTGATGCCTTGATGATCAATGGCCGCATAGAGTTGGCCTGCCAGAAACTGGTGCGTGATTTTAAATCCGGAAATAATTTTGTCATCGAACCGCTGCCACTGTTTGATGTGGTCAAAGACTTAATTGTTGATCTGGAACCGTTTTTTGAAAAATATCGCCAGGTGCAGCCCTATCTGGTTCCCGGTCAAAACGATTCGGATAAAGAATTTATCCAAGAGGCTGAAAATCAGGAGTTTATCGAACCGGCGCTCAGATGCATCCTGTGTGCCTCCTGCACTGCCGGCTGCCCCATTAACCGGGCCAATCCGGATTATCTGGGCCCGGCCGCATTGTTGCGCGCTTTTCGCTATATCTTTGATTCGCGTGATGCCATAACGGAAGAGCGATTGGAAAAAATTGACTCTGATGACGGTGTCTGGGGCTGTAAAACCATGTGGTGGTGCACCGAGGTCTGCCCCAAAGAAATCCCCATTACAAAATGTCTGGGACAGATCAAACGGGCCGTCAAGCAGAAGAAAAAAGGAGGTTGATATGCCGGAGAAAAATTTGCTGACCGGATTTTCTATTTTTTCAGATGTCAGGCCGAAGACACTGGAAGCCATTGCCCGAAAAGGCGAAGTTTTGGAATTTAAAGCGCGGGATATCATTTTTAAAGTAGACGAACCGGCAGCGCATTTTTACGGCCTTTTGGCAGGCAAAGTCGATCTGATTCTTATTTTCAAGGACAAGGTTTTAAAGACAGATATCGAATACGAAGAGGCCATCCAGGCGACTATGGTCGACGAAGAAAAGGAGATCATTGTCGATACCGTAGCCGCCGGTCAGGTTTTTGGGTGGGCTTCCATTGCGGGGACTCCAAAGCGCACCGTCACCGCCGAATGTTCGCAAGACTGCCGCGTCATTGCCATACCGGCCGACCATCTGAAAGCCATGTTTGATCAGGACCACACCCTGGGCTATACCATCATGAATCGCCTGTGCGACATTGTCGCCGGGCGCCTCCGCAACCGGACGGATAAATTGATCGAGGCGTGGGGCGAAGCGTTTGACATTGGTTCGATCTAGCGTGGATTTATGAACGCTAAAGTAGTCATGTTATTTCCTTTAAAAATGGAGCTATTGACATGAAAGCATTGTATTTTGAAGAGCATGGTGAGTCGAATGTTATCCAATATGGGGATGTGCCGGAACCGGAGCCCGGGCCCGGGCAGGTCAAGGTGCGGGTGCGGGCAACGGCGTTAAACTATCTGGATATATGGGTGCGTCGCGGCTGGCCGGGATTAAAGCTGGAAATGCCCCACTGGTGCGGCGCCGATGTCGCCGGTGAGGTGGTCCAGCTCGGGGAGGGTGTTACCGAATGGCAGGTCGGGCAACGGGTTGTGGCAGATCCAGGAATCAATTTATTTGAAGACGAATTTACCGCCCGGGGCGAAGATAGCTTGAGTCCAGGCTACCATGTGCTTGGCGAACATCAGCGCGGCGGTGCTGCCGAATACGTCGTCTTGCCGACCAACGGTCTGGCCGCCATGCCGGATGATGTGGATTTCCCGGAAGCGGCAGCTCCCCTGTTGGTAACCCTTACTGCCTGGCGCATGCTCATCCACCGGGCAGCGCTGCGTGCCGGTGAATCGGTGCTGGTCGTAGGCTCGGGTGGCGGCGTTAACAGCATGTCGATTCAGATTGCCAAACTGGCCGGGGCATTTGTATACGCAGTGGCCAGCAATGATCAAAAAGCGCAATTGGCAAAAGAACTCGGAGCCGATGTGGCGATGGATCGCACCCAGGTCGACTGGGGTCGGGAGATATACAAACTAACCGGTAAACGGGGTGTTGATATGGTGGTTGATAATGTTGGCAAGGCCACGCTGACCACCAGCATGCAGGCTTTGGCGCGCGGTGGGCGCATCGCCATCGTGGGCAACACCAGCGGTCCCCAGACGGAAATCGATATCCGTTTTATTTTCGGCAAGCAGATCAGTCTGATTGGCAGCACAATGGGAAGCCACCAGGATTTTAGAAATGTGGTCGGAATGCTCTGGGCTGGCAAACTTAAACCCGTCATCGACCGGGTAATGCCGCTCAGCGAAGGCCGCCGGGCATATGAGAAAATGGAAAAGGGTGAACTGTTGGGAAAGATCGTATTGACGCCTTAATCCTGGATGTTGTCCGGCCAGTTGCTTCTGGCTCCTTATTGCTGGCCAAAGCGATTTGTCTGACGCTCAGAAAAAATGCCAGCCGCTGGAAGCCAGCTGCCAGGGGCTGATAGTTAACGACAAGTCGGGAAATAAACCTGGGATGGTGATTAGCTGTATTGCCTTATGAGTTCCCGGAAGATTACCAATTTTTGAACATCCTGCGTGCCTTCGCCCAAAGAAGATGCCCAGGCGTCCATGGGAAATTTATGGATGGGGTGTTCCTTGATGACGGAAGCGGCCCCAAAAATATCTGCAGCCCAGGTGGTGACATTACGGGTGACTTCCACTGACAGATATTTTGCCAGCGAGGATTCCTGCCTGAAATTTTCATTGCGGTCCATTTTCCAGCAAGCCTTCCACAGCATCAGCCGAGCTGCTTCAATTTTTGCGTAGAAATCAGCTGCCTCAAATGCTTTTGCTTGAAATTCCGTGATGGGCTGGCCAAAAACCTTGCGTTTTCGGGCGTGTGCCATTGCGAGTTCAAAGGCACCGACCGCAGTTCCCAGCGTCATGGCGGCTATGGGAACCCGGCTGTAGGTAAACACGGTCAGAATCTGCTGAAGTCCCTGGCCCTGAACACCCAGCAGATGGTCTGCCGGGACGAAGACATCATTGAATTGTAGGCGGGTCAAATCTGAAGGGATCCAGACCTGCTTGTTGAGCTTTTTTCTCTGAACACCCTCGGCACTCAGATCCACCAGGTACATGGAAATTCGATTGCTCCTTGAAGCCCGTGGATCTGAGATCGCTGTAATCACTGCCAGATCACTGATATAACCGTTGGTAACATAGGCCTTGGTGCCGTTAAGCAGCCAGCCGTCTTTGACTTGGCGGGCGGTCATTTCGATACCGGCCGAGTCGCTGCCGGCCATTCGTTCGGTGTTGCCAACGCACATCAACGATTGCCCCTTTACAGCGGATGGTCCATAGCGTGATTTCAAATCATCGGAGCCACACAGGTGCAGGGCAATCAGCCCCAGGTCGATATGGACCAATGCCGCCACAGCCAGACCCGGTGAGACCTTGGCCAATTCCTCTGCAATCAATGCTTCTCTTAAGGCACTGCCTTTGATCAGTTTATTTGATTCTGACGCAATTCCATACCAATGGCCATCACCCATTTTGCGAAAAAAATCAGTCGGTATTTCCCGGCGCTGATACCATGCGGGCAACTTTGGTTGAACACGGTGTTTAAGAAATTGCTTAAATCCAGCCAGATCTTTGGAAAGCGCATCGGGAATCGTAAAATCCATGACAGCTCCTTTTTCACACGCAAACGCTGACGAGGTGCCGTTGAGTCTAAAACAAGATAGTTATGCAGACGTTTTTGAACATAGACATAAACGTCGAAAAAACAAGGCAGACAAATTTCTAATTTACAAAAACGATATAAAGTAGTATTTAGACAAATAGTTATTCCGTAACGCAATCAGATCGTTAAAACCGCTTCCGTTTACATATATTAGCTGAACCAGATTTTAGCATCGTCGACGGATGGTCACCCTTTTTTCAATGCACCAACACAGCCAGTTTCCAAAAGTTTGCAACTCAAACTGCGCGTCTGCGGGATGTTTCTGGATGCTGAATTTATGTTGACGCTCATGTTGCGTAGGCATTGGAGGGGATTATGGAAATGAAAGATCTGATTCAACGTATTGCGGAGGCACTGGTCGATAATCCTGAGCAGGTTACCGTCACCGCACTCCAAGGGAGCCAGGCGACTGTTTTAGAATTGAAAGTGGCCAAAGAGGACCTGGGAAAGATCATCGGCAAACAGGGCAGGACCGCCAAATCGATTCGTACCATTTTAGGTGCCGCATCGGCCAAGGAAAACAAACGCACCGTTCTTGAAATCGTAGAGTAACCGCACCGTTGACATTTTCAACTAACGCGTCGCGAATTCGCCTCCCACGGATGGTTGGCAAACCAATTAAACCTGCCGAAATGTTTCATATCCCCGGCTTTTACCGGCTATAAACCTCTGTGCAGCGGGCTCCCAATGGCTAAATTTTTTAATTGCCGCACAGGGCCTATTTCCCGGACCTTTTCAGTAAAATATGCCTCTCCATAAACTCTTCGAATGAAAAAAACCTATCAGAGAAAAAACCATAGTTTTTATGACCTATGGCTATCGACTCTTGACTAAGCCAAAATCCGCATCATTATTTACTTGATATTCCGGCCTTTAGGAGTAAAGCAAGAAACTGTCATCCTTTGGATTCCCGCTTTTTATCGCGTTATGAATTAGGAGGACGCAATGCCGCGAAAAAAAATAACCTTATCTGAAAAAGTCGATACCCTGTCTATCTTGGATGAAAAAGGTCATCTGGATGAGGCACTCGAACCCGACATTCCAAAAGACGTCCTTTTGCAACTTCATCGCACTATGCTGCTGGCGCGCCTATTTGATGAACGTTTGCTAAATCTACAACGTCAGGGCCGCATCGGCACCTTTCCACCCATAAAGGGGCAAGAGGCAGCGCAACTGGGCACGATTGCGCATTTGCGACCGACTGACTGGATGGTGCCGGCCTTTCGCGAGATGGCGGCCGAATTATGGCGCGGCCGTTCTCTTGAAAGTATCATCATCTATAACAACGGTTTTAACGAAGGGGGATCGATCCCTGATGATCGCAATGACTTTCCGACATCCGTTCCCGTGGGATCACAGATGATTCATGCGGTTGGTCTGGGCTGGGCTGCCAAATATCGTCAAAAGGACGATGTTGCCATGACTTACTTTGGCGATGGCGCCACTTCACAAGGTGATTTTCACGAAGCGCTTAACTTTGCCGCGGTTTTCCAGACCCCGGTAATCTTTGTGTGCCAAAACAATCAGTGGGCCATCTCCATACCGCTTGCGCAACAGACCCGATCGCAAACCTTGGCACAAAAAGCGCTTGCTTATGGACTGCCAGGCATACAGGTGGACGGAAATGATATTCTGGCCGTGTATGCTGCTGCGCAGGAGGCCGTCCAGAGGGCGCGCAGTGGTGACGGGCCCACCTTAATCGAGTGCGTCACGTATCGCCTGATGATGCACACGACCGCAGACGATCCCAAGCGCTACCGGACAGACGACGAGGTTGAACTATGGAGCCGGCGCGATCCATTGCCGCGGTTTGAAAAATACCTTTCCGATAAAGGGTTGCTTTCTGAGGAGAAACGGGGCCAGGTTGAATCCGAAATTTTGGAAGAGATTCAGACGGCCATCGACCGGGCTGAAAAACAGATGGAAACTATGGGTGATCCTGTTGACATGTTCGACCATACCTTTGCTGAGATGCCAGCATCATTGAAGGCCCAAAGAGAAGAGCTGGCGCTGGCATTATCGGAGACTGCCAAGGAGGGTAAAGATGGCTAAAATGACGATGGTTCAGGCCCTCAATTTGGCCCTGCAGCAGGAGATGGAAAAAGATGACCGTGTGATCATCCTGGGCGAAGATGTCGGCGTGGATGGCGGTGTTTTCAGAGTAACCGATGATCTGATCAATCAATTTGGAGATCAGCGCGTGCTGGATACGCCGCTGGCAGAATCGGCCATCGTCGGTATGTCTATCGGCATGGCAGCCTATGGCCTCAGACCGGTTTGTGAGATTCAATTTTCCGGTTTCAGTTAT
Source organism: Desulfobacterales bacterium (assembly GCA_050116835.1). GTDB lineage: Bacteria > Desulfobacterota > Desulfobacteria > Desulfobacterales > JAHEIW01 > JAHEIW01. The sequence continues at coordinate 26,812 of JASFNW010000025.1, read as the reverse complement.
CACAATTTTCACCAGATCGAAAACCATGCCGCCCGAATGCGCTGGCGCTCACGCGGGCGGTTCGGAGTTTCTCTGGTGCTCAGAACACCTTATGGCGGCGGTGTCAGAGCGCTCGAACATCACTCCGAAAGCAGGGAAGCCTACTGGGCCCATACACCGGGGCTTAAAATGGTTATTCCTTCCGGCCCCCGGAATGCGAGGGCGCTGCTGGTCAGTGCCATACGAGATCCGGATCCGGTGATTTTTTTTGAATCCAAAGCGTTGTACCGGGCGTTTCGAGAAGACGTACCTGAAGCCGAAGAGACGCTGCGGATCGGTGAACCGCAGCTGGTCAAAGAGGGCCGGGATTTAACCCTGATTTCCTACGGGGCCATGATGCGGCCCACCCTGGAAGCGTCCCGGCACCTGGAGGAAAAAGATGGTGTTGCGGCAGATGTGATCGATTTGTTGACCATTTCACCCCTATCCGAAGAACTTATGGTCCAATCGGTAAAAAAAACCGGCCGAGCGGTTGTGGTTCATGAAGCGCCACGCAGCTTTGGTCCCGGTGCCGAAATTATATCGCGGCTGATGGAAAAAGCCTTTTACTATCTGGAGGCCCCCATAGAGCGGGTTACCGGATATGACATCGTTATACCATTATTTAGTCGTGAAAAAGCCTATATACCGAATACCGAACGCATACTGAACGCTGCCGGTAAAGTGCTGGCAGTTAAATAAAGACGGAATTCAGAAGGCAGAGGAGCCGGCTTCGCTTTGGAAAGCTGCGCCACGGCAAACAGAGGACAGATAACAGAGATCGGAAGTCAGATGATAAATACAAGGTCCAAACCAGGTCAAGGCCAGTGGCAGGAAGCCAGCGGCCAGAAGCCAAATCGTTGCCGGAAGACACATTGAATAAGCGCGTGGGATAATTTGCAAAGAAATTGATAGGTAATGTTGAGAGGGAACATGTCCAGAGCATTTAAATTACCGGATTTAGGCGAAGGCGTTCATGAGGGTGAGGTGCTTGCCGTGCATGTGTCCGCAGGCCAGGAGGTCAAAGAAGACGATATCATCTTAGAAGTCGAGACCGATAAAGCTGCGGTGGAAATACCATCACCCTATAGTGGAACAGTTGCCGAGGTCCGGGTCAAGCCCGGAGACACGGTCAAAGTCGGGGATGTCATGATGACTTTCAGCAACGGCGATGAAGCCGAAGTGGCCGATGCACCGGCAACTGAAGCGGCGCCAACCGAGAATGCTGAAGTCGCGGAAGCTGCATCCATACCCGCAGAAGGGGAAAGAAAAGGGCCTGTGCCGGCATCACCGGCGACCCGCCGCCTGGCGCGGGAGTTGAGCGTCGATCTTCAACGCGTAACGCCTACCGGACCCGGCGGGGTCGTCACTGCTGATGATGTTCGCACTTTTGCTGAAAAGGGACCGGATGTGACCGGGCCGCCGGCAGGCGCCGAGGCGATCCCCGAGGAACAGACGGCCGATATGGTGATTCCATCCCCGACGCTGCCTGATTTTTCCCGCTGGGGATCTATCGAGAGGGTGCCATTTCGCTCCATTCGCCGGGCAACTGCCAAACAAATGGTTATTGCCTGGTCTCAAATCCCCCACGTGACCAGTCAGGATGAAGTGGATATCACCAAGCTGGAAGCGTTTCGCCGGAAACACAAGGCCGATATCGAGACTGAGGGTGGCCGATTGACGATGACGGTATTTGCCATCAAAGCGGTTGCCACGGCTTTGAAGATGTATCCAGAGTTTAATGCCAGCCTCGATGTCGCCGCCGGTGAGATCGTCTACAAAAACTATTTTCATATCGGCGTTGCGGTAAATACTGAAAACGGTTTGATCGTACCCGTGATTCGCGATGTTGACCGCAAAAGCATCAAAGAACTGGCCGTCGAGCTGCACGATCTGGTTCAGCGGACCCGCTCCCGCAAGGTTGCGCTCGAAGAGCTGCAGGGTGGAACCTTCACGATTACCAACGCCGGTGCCATGGGGGGAGGCTATTTTGCGCCGATTATCAATTTCCCCGAGGTGGCCATTCTGGGAATGGGCCAGGGGCGCCTGCAGCCGGCTGTCGTCGACAAAGGCGACGGCGGACACGAAATTGCCCCGCGTTTGATCATGCCGATTGTGCTCTGCATCGATCACCGCGTGCTGGACGGCGCCGATGCCATACAGTTTCTGAAAAAGGTTATCGAAGTGCTGGAAGATCCGGATGAGCTGCTCATTTCAATGATCTAACAGTTTGCATTTACAAATGGTCTTTTTTTCGCTGTGCGGCGTTCTCCGCGAATCTCAGCCTTCAACGCACTTCAAGTACGCCGAAGGCTAAAATTCCCTGCCGCGCCATAGCTTTAGCGACGGCGGGTTGTGCGGCCTTGCACAGCAAAAAAAATCCCTATTTCTAAACGCAAACTGATTATTAATTATAGAATCCACATTTTGGCCTTAGAAAAAGGTTAAAGATACACCCTTTAACAACGGACAACTAGCGACGAACCAACCGAAGGTGATGAAATGGTAATGGGTGAGCTTTCGCAGGAAACGGATTTGCTGGTTATCGGCAGCGGGCCGGGCGGCTATGCGGCGGCTTTTCGAGCCGCCGATCTGGGGCTGGATGTGACCATGGTAGATATGGCCCGGCGGCCCGGCGGGGTATGTCTGTATAAAGGCTGCATTCCATCTAAAACATTCCTTTTTTTATCCGAGCTGATTCATGATGCCCAACGCGCTGCAAGCATGGGCATTATTTTCGGCAACCCGCAGATCGATTTGAGAGCCCTGCGGGAGTGGAAGGCCGACGTCATCGACACGATGGCCAACGGTCTGATCAGCTTAAGCAAGCGGCGCGGTGTTCAGTTGCTGCAGGGACGGGTGCGGTTTGAAAGCTCCGATACGGCGCGATTGTACGATTGCGAGATCAGTCATATGAAATTCCGGCACGCCATCGTGGCCACCGGTTCGCGATCCATTCCGTTTCCGGGAACAGAATTTAAGCCCGGCGGACGCATCATGAGCTCCACCGGCGCTCTGGCGCTGGCGGATGTTCCTCAGCGCCTGCTTGTTGTCGGCGGTGGATATGTCGGCCTGGAGCTCGGTACGGTTTACGCAGCGCTGGGCAGCCGGGTAAGTCTGGTTGAACTCGAAGATCGCCTGCTTGCCGGTGTCGATGCGGATCTGGTTGAACCGCTCCATCACCGGCTCAGCCATATTTTTGATTCGATCCATCTTAAAACCAAAGTGGCTTCCATGCAGGAAACCGATGACGCTGTTGCGGTTATCCTGGAAGGTGGCGTCGAAAAGCCCGAACAACAATTTGAGCGGGTGCTGGTGGCCATCGGACGCAGTGCCAGTTCCTCGGATATCGGGCTGGAAAACACGCAGGTCGAACTGGATGATCGGGGATTTATCAAAGTTGACGACCGGCTGCGCACCACCGATGAGCGCATTTTTGCCGTCGGGGATGTGGCCGGCGGCCTGATGCTGGCCCACAAGGCCACCCGTGAGGGCAAGGTGGCAGCCGAGGTGATTGCCGGGGAGCCTTCCGCCTTTGACGTGCGGGCCATACCGGCTGTTGTTTATACCGATCCGCAGATCGCCTGGTGCGGCCTGACCGAAGAACAGGCGCGTGCCGAAAATATCCCCGTAAAAATTCAGCGATTTCCCTGGAAATTTTCCGGTCGTGCCACCACCATGGGTGCTCCCGAAGGCCTGACCAAAATCATGGTCGATCCGGATAGCGGTCGGATTGTGGGCGTTGGGATATGCGGCCGCGATACGGAGGGGCTAATTTCCGAAGGAGTTCTGGCCATTGAAATGGGCGCCCTGGCCGAGGATATGGCTTTGAGCATTCACCCGCACCCAACCCTCTCAGAAACCGAGGGCGAAGCGGCCGAGCTGTATTTGGGCAGCGCCACTCACATTCTGTCAAAAAAAACCCAGTCTTAGTTTCGTACAAAGCCAGATCTATTTTCTCTTGACATGCACTGGATAGCAACATATAATTAACTTATTAGCATATACTAATATACTGTTATGGAAAACGCCGAAAAGCTGGTTGAGATATTCAAGGCACTATCCGATCCGACGCGTTTAAGATTGGTTAAGCTGCTAAACGAATGCGGGCCGGGTGTCTGCAAGGGGGGACCGTTGTGTGTCAATGCGCTGGCGCACCAGCTCGGGGTTACCCAATCGGCCGTTTCGCAGCATCTGCGCATCTTAAGACAGGCGGGCCTGGTTCGGGGGGTACGAAAGGGTACCTTTATGCACTATTCGCTTGACCCGGAAGGCCTGGATAAATACCGCCGTGCATTGCGGCAAACGTTGGGCGAAGCTTTTGTGGACGGCTAAGGCCATTTTTTTTCGCTCATTATATTAGTATATGCGTATATTTTAAAATAATTAATGAAAGGAGGTGAAATTATGTGCTGTCACACTGAACGTCATCGAGGGTTTCAGCCATGGCGCCGCCCAAACTTTTGCGGTTGTGGGTGCGATGAGCCCCCGTTTATGCGACCCCGATTTCTGACCCGAAAGCAACGGATTGATGCTTTAGAACAGCACCTTGCGGATCTGCGAGAAGAGGTCAACGGCGTCGAAGCGCATATTGCGCAAATCAAGAATGAAAAATGACCAGCTAAAAAAAATTTACAGTTTTTTGTGTATTTGACCTAAATCAATTGTCTTTTCTGATGGATTTACTAAATTATGCGTATCCTATTAGTTATGACCACCCCATATCCCCGAAGGGAGGCGTAATCCATGTGTGAAAGCTATAAAACCGCTTGTGTCTGCAGGCAAAAAACCGCTGAAATATTTTTCGGCAAAATGGTTCTGACGGAATCGTCGGTAACGAAAGTCTTCTGCCCCGAGTGCAGCCAGGATATAGACGCTGAGCGCGCGGACCGCGTATGGGACAACGACTGGATACTTGAGCTGGATATGGATGTGTTACGCACGCATGCCGCTTCGATGGGTATCGCTCCCCAGGAAGTGACCGCTGCCTGGGTCTTCGACCAGGGCTACGCCACCTGGGTTGGCATCACCCCGGATGATACCGAAAGAAGAAATCAGGAGCGTGCGGAAATTCAGAAACTGGCCAAAACCGATATACGTGCCTATTACGAAGCGATGAAAAAGTGGGGACTGAACCGCGAGAAGAAGTTCATGGCGGAAGGCTGGCGCAAAATGAAAGCTCCTGCCTGAAAACGGTATAAGACCCCCGATTTTATTTCGCAGGTCGGCACGATTCACACATGACCAATACAGAAATCAAAAGGGCAGGATGAATTTTCATCCTGCCCTTCTGGTTTGTTCGAGGGTTGGGTCCTCAAATGGCAGCAAAAAGCGGCTGCGCTGCCCGTTCGGCGAGATCACCTGTTTATTGCATTGCTTTTTTAAAGTTTTCATTCACTTTTTCCCAGTTGATCACGTTAAAAAATGCTGCAATATACTCCGGCCGGCGATTCTGGTATTGCAGATAATAGGCGTGCTCCCAGACATCCAGACCCAGAATCGGTATGTGTTCCTGGCTCAAGGGGCTGTCCTGATTGGGCGTGGTTGTAATTTCGAGATCACCGTTTTGAACAACCAGCCAGGTCCAGCCGCTGCCGAAAAGCAGAGCGGCAGCGTTTGAAAATTTTTCCTTGAAGGTATCATAGTCGCCGAATTTGGCGGTTATGGCTTTGGCGACGTCACCGCTAAAATCGACCTCCTTCCACAACATAGGCCAGAAAAAGCTATGGTTGGCATGCCCGCCGCCATGGTTTCTGACAGCGGTTCGAATCTTCTCCGGGACGGAATTCAAATCCGCAATGAGATCTTCGGCACTTTTCTGCTGTAAATCATCATGACCTTCAAGAGCGGTATTGAGTTTATCGACATAGGTCTGATGGTGTTTGGTATGGTGAATTTGCATGGTATTTTCATCAAAATATGGCTCCAAAGCATTATATGCGTATGGAAGCGCGGGTAGTGTATGGCTCATTGTTGCACCTCCGATTCGTGTTGTCATTTTGTCGAAATGAAACTATAAAAATGATCGTCAAGCTACCGTATAGGATGTATAAACGTAAGCACTAAAATAGATCCGACAACTATTTGGTTTTGATTTAAAATAATTAAATATCAGAAACTTAAGAGATTATTCACATTTTTTGTAACACGGAATCCGACCCATGCCCCGTCTCAAAAGCGTTTCGAATTTTCTAGGATTGTCCCAGAGCACTGTGGGATTGCTGTTTATGGTGGTTCTGGTGGGCATGGGAGAACGCATGGCGGAGCGTTTTTTGCCCATTTATCTGCTGACTTTGGGGGGCGGGGTGATATCGATCGGCCTGTTAAACGGGCTGGATAATTTCCTCTCAGCCGTTTATGCCTTTCCGGGGGGGTATGTATCCGAGCGCATTGGCTTCAAACGATCATTGCTGCTATTTAATGTTATGGCCATGGCCGGCTTTTTAATGGTGATTCTAATCCCGACCTGGCAGGCGGTTTTAATCGGCGCGGTTTTTTTTCTGGCCTGGTCGGCTATTTCCCTGCCAGCAATAATGGGCCTGATTGCCAAAGTGCTGCCGACCCGCAAGAGAACCATGGGCGTCACGATGCATTCCCTGGTGCGTCGCTTTCCCATGGCGCTGGGACCGATATTGGGCGGGATGTGCATCGGTGTGTGGGGGGTGGAGCGCGGCGTCCGCATCGCGTTCAGTGCGGCGTTGGCTTTAGCCGTCCTGGCGGTTTTGCTGCAGCAAAAATTAATTGAAAACGATACCCGCTCGGCTTCGACTGGCGATTGTGAGATCAAACCTGAAAAAAATCCCTGGAAATTATTTCAGTCCATGGACATTTCGCTAAAGCGTTTGCTGGTATCTGATATCCTCATTCGATTCTGTGAACAAATTCCCTATGCTTTTGTCGTGGTCTGGTGCATGCAGACCATTGAGCGGCCCGTTACGGCTTTTCAATTCGGCCTTTTGACCGCGATTGAAATGGCCACTGCGGTACTCGTCTATATTCCGGTCGCCCACCTAGCGGATAAAACCACCAAGAAGCCTTTTGTGGTGGTCACCTTTATCTTTTTTACCTTTTTTCCACTGGTGCTTTTATTCTGCCAGTCTTTTGTGTGGCTGATACCCGCATTTGCTCTCAGGGGGCTGAAAGAGTTCGGCGAACCGACGCGCAAAGCTCTCATACTGGATCTGGCGCCGGAATCCTGCAAGGCAGGGATGTATGGACTTTACTATTTTATGCGGGATATATGTGTTTCCGTAGCGGCATTCGGTGGTGCATTTTTCTGGCAGATTAGCCCGGCAACCAATTTTCTGGTAGCGTTTTTATTCGGGGTGGCAGGCACTGTCGGATTTGTCCGCTATGGTACCGATATCCGCCGTTCTAATGGCTGACCGTGGGTTGTTATCCAACGGTCAACAGGGTAAAATCAAACGCCCTGTTTGTGATTGGCATAACCATTAGGGGGATCATAAACAAGGCGTTGACTTACAGGGGACATATTTTTTTCGCGACGTTCGCCACCCAAAGGTGTAAAATATCTTAAGCGGTTCAAATTATACGGATTCTACGCTGACAATTTCAGGAATTTTCTTTTTGACATAGGTTTCGATACCCTGTTTGAGGGTCATCTGCGACATGGGGCACCCACCGCAGGCGCCCGTTAACCGAACTTTGACGATGCCATCGACAACATCGACCAGCTCGACATCGCCACCATCTGCCTGAAGGGATGGTCGGATGTCATCCAAAGCGCTTTGAACTTGCTCTTTCATTCTTTTCTCCCGGAGTATTAGGGTTGATGTTTAATAACGCATTTTGTTTTTTGTCTTATCGTATACCACTTTGTGGTATCAGTCAAGCCCATAATGTCGATTACCACCAATGACATCCTGCTTGAGTAACCTGTTGCTGGAACCAAAAAACACAGACGTTGATAAACAAGGTTTCAGGTGTATGGTATCTGGTCGCTGGCCGGTGGTTGTTTGAAACCAAAACGGCAAACTGAAATGCACATCGCACGACGGGAAACATTTTAAACCAGACAGCTGAACACGTTCATTACTGTGTTTTCATACTTTCAGGCATCAGAACACCTGTTACCTCTCCGCGGGCGCACGCACGGCCGTTGGCGGAGAGGCTGACGGCCACGATCACTTTGCGTCCCCGGACTTCTTTGATGCGGCCCCGCAGCTCAAGAGTCGCATCAATCGGTGTTGGCGCCAGATAATCGACGTGTAGCGAGGCGGTCACATAGCGGGCGGGCGGATCGGTTCCCGGTTCTCTTTTTTCAGCACGATATTTGGCTGCTGCCGCTGTGCCGGTGCCATGACAATCAATTAACGAGGCAATCAGGCCGCCATAAACAAAACCGGGAACAGCCATGTGATAGGCTTTGGGCACAAAGCGACATACGGTTTCATCGCCATCCCAGTAACTTTTTATTTGTAAACCCTGTGGATTTAAGCGCCCACAACCGTAGCAATGACTGTATTCATCGGGATAGTAATCCTGGATTGCTTTTTCGTGCATGACGTTTCCTTTCACGGTATCGTTTGTCGCGTATTTACAATTGGGAAGAACTTAATTACGAAACAGGGAATCTGCAATCGCAAATTTTTAGAAATGGATTTTCCCGTTGTTTTCAAGTGATAATCTTAAGCGGCTGTCCGTATGCCGGCCAATACAGGGGCGGTGAAAAATCCAATTGACACATCACTGGCTGATGGGCTAATCATTAGGCGTTCCTCAACAAACCACATATCATTCCTGTCAACCCTGCTTAATCTCCAAAACGGGTACCCATTTCAATATATAGGGTGAAGGGGGCTCAAAAATGATTGAATCCATTTACCAACTTCTTGCTCAAATAGGCTACACGCATCCGCTGCATCCGCCGGCCACCCATCTGCCGGCCGGCCTGATTATCGGCGGTTTTTTGTTCGCTGTGGTGGCCTGGATATTTAATCGCAAAAATGTGGCCCAGACTGCACGGCATTGCTTTATACTGGCCTTGATTATGGCAATTCCCACCATACTGCTGGGTCTGATGGACTGGCAGCAGCGCCTCGGCGGGGCGTACCTTTTTGAGATCAAGGTAAAGCTCGTGTTAGCCGGGATTCTCTTATTTTTGTTGCTGGTTGCGGTGGTATACAGCGCCCTGGCCGGCGGTTTTACGAAAACTGCTGTGGTTCTCTATGCCTTGTGCTTTTTGACAGTGATCGGCCTCGGGTATTTTGGGGGGGAACTGGTGTATGGGACGCGAGAACCTGCTTCGGCAGGAACCACAGGCCCGGCCTCAACGGGTGAACAGCTCTTTCAGCAAAACTGCTCGGCCTGTCATTTTACCGACAGCACGGCGACCAAGGTGGGCCCCGGTTTAAAAGGTATTTTTAAGCAGAGCAAATTTCCCGTCAGCGACCGTCCGGTATCAGATGACAACTTTCGACAGACTTTAAAATCACCGGTCAGCAAAATGCCGTCTTTTGGACACCTTACCGATGAGCAGGTCAACGCCCTGCTGAATTATCTAAAAACGCTTTAGCATCGAGGATTAAAAAATGAAGCGAAAGCCAACCAAATGGTTTAGGGTTATTCGGTTAATTTTGATATCGGCTATGTTGCTCCCTTGGGGAGTTTTGAATGCCTGGGGTCAAACATTTATTTCCGGAAAAGTTATCACCGCTGACGGCAAAGCGGTTGCCAGCGGCGCCGTGGCTTTGGAAAAGGGTGAGCTGCACAACAATGCCTTTTTAGCCGGCGGGGCCATCGGATCCGACGGCACTTTTAATATACCCTTACCGAGCGGTGGTCCATGGGGGCTGCATGTTTACAGCGAAGGCTATATCTATTTCCCGCTGCAGGTGCAGATCAAAGCGGGTGTGGATAATGATATTCCGGTGATTTTGCCGGTGGATGGCAATCCGGCTGACGATCCACGGATCGCCGACATTCGTTTCAATAAGATTTCCGATCAGGTCTTCCAAATCAAAATGCGGGTTGAAGACCCCAACAACAACCTGGGCCCCCAGATGCTGGCGATTGACACCAAACGTTTTCGATCTTATCGGCTGGTTCTGCAAAGCGGCGATCTGAAGGATAAAAAAGCGGACTTTCCAAGCGGGGAATATGAATCGCCGTTTATTGCGCAGCCGCTGGACAAAGAAGAACTAAACGACTGGCTTTTTGTGGTGGCCGATCATCAATGCAGCAACGGCCCTATTTACGATGGCTTGAACCAATCCGTTTTCAAACCCGCGGTGGCGCACGCTGAAAAGTTAAGATGTGAGGTGGCCGGCATCTGGAAGTCCAACTTTGATAAAGTCTATCAATTTAGCGCAGAAAAAACAGGAAAGTTCAGCGGCAAGCAATTCGCGGGTGACATTTTGATCGATAAGATGACGCAAACCGAAAAGAACGTTGCCATGGACTTCCGGTTTAAGGGCGAAAAGGGCAGGGCAAATCTTCAACTGGTCTGTCAGGAGAATCAGATCCGTTTGCAGGGTAGCTTCCAGCTGCCTGAGCGCTCCGGCGAATGGATTTTTGCCAAGCTGCAGAATGCGAGGGCCACCGAGTCCGGCGAAGATCTGTTTAGTGCCAACTGTTCGGGGTGCCACTTCACGGATCGCAAGGACACCAAGGTGGGACCCGGCCTACAGGGGCTATTCAACAATCCTAAACTTCCCGCGTCAGGGCGCCCGACCAACGAAGAAAACGTGCGCGCTACGATCGTCAACGGCCAGGGTAAAATGCCGCCGTTCAAACATTTTGATGGTTCGAAAATTAAAGCCCTGATTGATTATTTGAAATCCTTATAGGACGACTCCCACATTTTAAAGCTGTTTTCCTGGAACAGACAACCGGGCTTTGTGTTGATGTTTTAGCGGCGCAAAGCCTTTGCTATCGTCACCATTTGAATGAAATTGAAGAAAGCAATCCGTCTTTTTCATATGGGTTTAATTCTGATTGGCATCCTTTTGACGGGGGTTGGCAGTCATTCGACTGATTCGGATTGGCTGCTGAAGCCTCCGGGTTTGAGGCCACTCAAAGCGCCTGCAACTGTTATTCCCGCCACCCACCAATATGTAAACCGGAAGCTTGAACTGCCGCCATATCGCAGCGCCGCCGGAACGCCGCTGGCGGGTTGGTCCAGGACGTATATCAAAACGCGTCGGTTTTCAAGTGATCAGAGTGCCTGGGTGTATTACCGCCAATCGGATTTAAAGCAGACAAAAGTCATCAATAACGACGGCTTGCCTGCTTTGCTGCGAATCTGGCCGGTCGGGTCCACCCTTATTCTGGAAGGATACAAGGGTAATGCTTTGCACCGTATCGACGCTGAACTTATAGAAATTGAAGTCATGACCAAAATGGATTCTGCGCCAATATCAGCCACCGAAGCATTTTTTCCGATGGACTGGAGTTATGCACGCTACACGCCGGAAGGCAACTGGTCTCTGTCCAGGCAGAAATTAATCGAATGTCATCAATGCCACAGCATCGCCTTTCGGCTGACGGGCGATCTTGTTTTCACCCAGTTCCCATAGCCTGCCATCTTTTCTGTGAGTCGCAAAAAATGCACTATTTTCGATATCGGCATATTGGCCTCTGGCTGTCTAATTTTCGAGCGAATCGGTTTTGGCAGCCGCCAGCAGCAAGAAGCCATAAGCATCGTGCTGGTGGCTGGAGGGAATCTTTCGACGGATGAGCGCTAAATTCACCGCACTGCTGAATAAATTATCCAAACCCCTACCATGGCTGCATATTGGCGGGACCTACTTTATTTTTGTGCTCGTTTATCTTTTTGCCGCCGTCCACAGCCCGCTCGGTCAAGAGATTTCTGCCGGTGAAAGTCCGGGATTTGCATTTCTGGCAGAATACCTCCTGGTGTTCATGAGTCTGGCTTTGGGCTATTTGATTGTTGTTGGTGCATTGCAACACTCTTGGATTCGCTCCGATGTGACCGCCAATACGGGAGCACTTAAACTATCTGCGTGCATTCAATTTGTATGCATTGCAATCACAGCGCTGGCGATATGGAAAGGCCGGAGCCATTTCGCATCTGGGACCGCATTTGTTTTACTGGCTTCCATCCTGCTGCAGGCTTACATCGTTTTGTGGCATCAGCAGGTCCGCAGTCGCAAGACCTCTCATCGCATCCGATCCACAGAAACTCATGCGTTTTTGTTTCTGGCGCTGCTCTTTGTGATCAATGCCATCGTCACCCGGCTGGATCCTGCCGGGTACCGGCTAAGGGAATTTATGCATTTCAATTCCAATGCGGAAATTGCCCTGCAGAAATTCATCCCCGCGGTTTTTTCCGGTATCACCGGATTATGGTTTGGGATATTAACGCTGGCCATCCTTTCTTTGTCCGGCTTTTTGCTGAACAAATTAAGCGCCAAAACCTACCTGAACGGGTTCTCCTTTTTCCTGCCGTTTGTTTTGCTGTGCGGCTTTTACTCTATTATGGCGCTAACCGCTCTGATGGTTGCCATTGAATGGCAGGTCGACCAGTTGGGGCTCAGGCCCGCTGCGATCGCACTGGCCTTTTTGCTGACCGCAACCGGCGGGGCCCTGGTGTCAAAAATCTACCTGCAAATCTCGCACTTCTTACCGCCGGGCCACCAACGCAGTACGGTGGCACTTGTCTGTGTTTCAATGGGGGCCTTGTTTGTTTATCCGCTATTTTGGTTGGTGACCACCAGACCCTATCGGCGGGTCATTTGGATCATGTTGATTTTGTCGATTGTCCTGCTTTGCGGCCTGGTGAGTTATGTGCTGCTCAGTGGTGATTTATTTAATCCATGGTTTACATCATTTTCTTATTTAAAAAGCATCTTGTTAAAATTATCAGCAATCATAACGGCCGGTGCGCTGGTGCTTCTTTTTGAGAATGTTTTTCTTCCCGAAAAGCGTTTGTCTTCCGGATACAGGGCTCGCCGGTCGCTGCTGGCAATTGTTTTTATTGCCGGCTTTGTTCCTTTCGGGCTGCTGAATCATTACCCGAACGCCAAAACGATTCTGCTGCAATACAGTGATCTAACCCGGGTAGACGCGGCTTACGCCAGAGAACTGGCCGGCATATTAAAGTTCGACCGCTGGGTTCGATTGGGGCAAAACCCGACTTTTAATCAACAGCCGCATCCCTGGCCCCAGCCCTGGAAGCTGCGAAAAGTGAAATCATCGCAACTTCCCAAAGGTTTCAACCTGATGGTTATTGTCGTCGATGCGCTCAGAGGCGATGCGTTCCATTCCGCCGGCTACAATCGAAACCTGACGCCTTTTCTGGATAAATGGGCAATAGAAGAAACCGTCTCTTTTCGCCGGGCTTACAGTCAGGGAGGCGGTTCTTTTGCGGCATTTCCATTTCTGGTTGCCGGTCGAAGTCGCTTCCGCCTATACGGGCCGGATTTATATCAGGAAAATCTTTTCCTTAAAATTGCCGAGGCAGAAGGTATCCAGCACTACATGGTGATGAAGGGTTTTGGACCGCGATCCATATTCCCGCCGGATTATGCGGTTACCGAACTGATCATCCCCCGGGCGCTAAGCGACCGGCGTACCGCTACAGCGGAGGAAGTCTTTGATTCGGCCCGCCGGGCCATCGCCCGAATCAAAGCGGGTGAGCGCTTTCTGTGCTTTTTGCATTTGATGGATGTCCATAATGATCGCTGGAAAAAAACCGGCGGCACCGATTACGGTGATGCGCCCCGAGATCTTTACGACAACAATCTATCTTATCTGGACAGGGCCTTTGAACAGTTTATTAACTGGCTGAAATTAAATTATATATATGACAAAACCGTTATCCTGTTTACCGCCGACCACGGGGAACAATTCTGGGAGCATGGTGCCAGCCTCCACGGCCATACCGTTTATGAAGAAGAAATTAGAATTCCGGCGATTCTACTCACACACCATATGCAGAGACGTTTTGATGATATGCCTGTTATTGCTGCGGATATGGCACCCACGATTGCCGAGCTGGCGGGTTATGCCATTGATCCGCCCTATGATGACCCGCATATGGGCATATCACTGGTGCCGCTCTTAACCGGCGATGATCGCACCCGTTACTTGCAAAGAGATATTGTCGGTCGGGCTTCCTTCAAACGCCGCTATTTTTTGTATCGAAACTGGCAGTGGAAATTTATTTATCTTGCCGAACTGGATCTTGTCCAATTATTTGACATCGCCGAAGATCCCATGGAGAAAAATAATTTGGTAGAAGCAAAACCCCGGCTGGCTGCCGATCTGGAGCAGGCGCTCCTGCGCTATTTGGACCGGGTGGAAGGAAAAACATATCGACCTCTGTTGAGCCGTTTCGCGTCTGCCACGCAAAATGTCGGCAGCGGCGACAACTGAAAATATTTGCGTTACCATTATAACGGACTGCTCGCCTTTTCTTGTCTATTTGCCATTGACACATCTTTATTTCGTTCCTAACATCATGATTAATCGCTCGCCTTAAAGATCTTCTCATGTATTCATCAAATTTTTTCATTAATGCTTAAGGAGACCTGACTATGAAGAAATGGATATTTATCGGCCTCGGTGCAATTGTCATCCTGTTGATCGTCGTTGTGGTTGTCGGCATCTCGAAGCTGGGGCCTCTGGTCAAAATGGCAGTCAACACATACGGCCCCAAAATTACGAATACCGAATTGCGGGTGGAGGACGTCGGGATTTCATTGTTTTCGGCCGAAGCCAAGCTTAAGCGCTTTTTTCTTGGAAATCCAAAGGGCTTCAAATCGCCGAGCGCCATGAAAGTCAGTTCCATTTATGTGGATGTGGATCAGGGCTCGATTACCAAAAATCCCATTATCATCAACAAAATCGAAGTGGTCGAACCCGAAATCACTTACGAAAAGCGCGATAAAACCGATAACTTCCAATCGATATTAAACAACGTACAAAAAAATATGCCCCAAAAAGGAAGTGCCCAAAAGGAAACCGCTAAAGAAGGCCCTGGAAAGCAGTTGATCATCAACGATTTTATTGTCAAAAAAGGCAAGGTCAACCTCGCGGTTGCCATGGCGGGTGGGGCTCTCGGTGAACAGGAAATCAAAGCCGATCTTCCCGATATTCATCTTAAAGATATCGGCAAGAAAAAAGGCGGAGCCTCGGCGGCTGAAGTGGCCAGGGAAATTGTTGCTGCCCTTTACGGCAAGATCCAGTCACCGGCCGTGATCGGCGCTTTAACCGAACAGCTTAAAAGTTTGGGTGGCGCTTCCGCCGAGGCCGCTGAAGAAGCCTTAAAAGGCGCGGCCGGGGTTGTTGAGGGTGCGGGTGAAGCTACCGGCAGTGTGACGGATAAGGTGAAAGGGCTATTTAAAAAAAAGGATTGATCTATATTCGCACGCAAAGCCGCAAAGCCGCAAAGCTTCCAAAGAAAAAGACGTCTACTTGTAGTAATAAAAATTTGCGCCTTAGCGACCCACGCCCGCCATGCGAGACGGGCGGGTTCGCGTGAGGTTTCCTAATTGCAATTATCATTTATCAGGGTTCTCCTGATTGGATTTCATCCAGAGTTTTTTTAAATTGCTCCACATGCGGCCCGCCCAGCTTCACGGCCCGGCGGGCTGCTTTTAGGGCCTCCTGTTTTTTGCCTTGTTCCCACAGCACCTGGGCCAGATTGTTAAAGGCGACGCCTTGATGTGGGAATCGAGCGGTCGCACTGTTCAATACGTCGGCCGCCGATGCCAATTCTCCCATGGCATAATAACTGTTGCCCAAACCGATGTAGGCGGAAAAACTCTGCGGCCAGCAGTGCAACGCAATTTGATACCCTTTCACTGCGGCCGGCCATTGGCGGGCCTTTTCCAGGCCCACCACTGCTGAAATCCACAATTGCTCCTGGACCGTCGCCGGCAAACGATCGGGCGGCAATACCAATAGGCCCCAGTGGTCACCCCGCGCCCAGGTATTTTCAAAAGTCCTGAAGCTTGTTTTTTTCTGGCTCGTGACCCCCGAATGCAAAATGACCACTTCCGCATCAACATCATAACCGATGACCACGGCATAATGCCAGACGGGAATCCAGGAGAGCCCCAGGTTCTGCAACACGATAACCGGATGTCCGGCTGCGATTTCACGCAGCAGCGCATGCGGGCCGTTGATCGGATAGGCAACTTTTCCCTGACGACGGGTGGCGGCAATCATCGCCGGCTGTAGGCTGCCCTTAAGGGAAGGGGTATAGACCTGGGGAGTCAGTTCTTCCGGACTGATCTGAAGGCCGCTCCAGGAAAGAACCATGGCCAAAGAGGCCGGCCCACATTGATACGCTTTCTGGGGGTAGAACGGCACCGTATTCAATTTATGCTGAGCCGGGATGCTGTCGACGGTCTGATGCCATTTGTTTGTCGATATGGTGGTGCATCCACTAAGAACGAACAGTCCGATGACCCAGCCCCAGACGGCCATCCGGCGCCAAAAATCCAGAATGCGGTGTCGCTGACTTTTCAGATTATCTGACAAAGGTAAAAACGTTGGTATAGCCCATGGCATCGGTAATGATCAGGATAACGACAATGATGCCCACGACGAACAGAAAGGTTATGAAGAAGCCGCCGCCGGCGGGAAGCTCTTCGATTTGATCGGCTATTCGCTGGGCTTCTGCGTCGGTAAGGCTGTCAACACGGGCCATGGCTTCGAGGGGATCGATTCCCTGGGCCTTTAAGACGGCCTGCGCATCTTCGCGGGCCAGGATCGTTTTGATGGCGTTGCGGGCATTTTGTCCATCAGCCGTAATCGCCAGAGTTGCTTCTGTACCGACCATAGCGGCCAGCACCGATTGACAGGGCACGGTCAACACAACCATCATGATAACCAAAAACAGACTGAGGAATTTGAATCGTTGCCGGAATAATTTCATTCTGTGCCTCCTTAAGCTTCTTTTGTGTTCACATATTACCCGATTCTTTGGGATTAATCGGTGGTGATAGTTTTTACCGTATTGAATTGACCTGTCTGGAAAACGGCAGTTTCTCAGTGGCAATGTTTAAACCGAAGTCTGAGGGATCGGATACATGATTATCGTAACTTGGAAACGGAAAATTGTCAATTTTAGAGGCTCCAGAGGTTTCCGCAGCCGCGGCAGCTTTTTGGGGGGGTGGCCGTTTGGTGGGACTTTCGAAAGGCGCGATATTTCGATCCCTGCCAGATTTTTTTTAGCGGGGTCTCAAACACATTGCCCAAGATGATGGACGCATAATCGGAGGTCGCAAAGGGCGAAATACAACACGGCAGTACATTGCCGTTTGCCGTGATGTACATCAAGGTTGTGGGTCGAAAGCATCCTTTCCACGAATGGCGATTGCGTATGTCTGTTTGCACACTTTCAAGAGGCGTGGTCAGGCCCGAGGCGTTGAATTGGACACCGAGCCGTTTTGCCAGATTCTGCCCCTGCTCTACCCGTTGCCGGACACGGCCTTCGGATGCCACCAGGGTTTTATTCGATGTTGCCAGCCCATAGCCGTCGTCATCGTGGAAATAAACCAGCCGCTGCAGATACACCTGGTTGATGCCAATGTCCGCAGCCAGCCTTACAAATTCCGGCAATGCGTTAATGTTTTCACGGGTTCCCAGATACCAGAGTGAAAGGGTTGGCCGGTTAACCTGCAACCTTCGCATGTGTTTAACGAACGAGCGCAAATTGGTTATGATTTGCTCAAACCGGTCACTGTTACGCATGGCCTTATAATCCCATTGATTGGCAGCATCCAGAGATATGCGCAGTTCATCCAGACCGGCGTCGATGAGCTCATTTTGACGGTTTTCGTCCAGCAAAATTCCATTGGAATTAAAAAAGACAAATGCATCGCGATTTTTCAAATAGCGAATCATGGCCGGCAGGTCAGCATTCAACAGGGGCTCACCGATCCCGTGCAGGGCAATGCGTTCAAGCTGCGGTAGTTGATCGGTTATGCGGATCAGCTCTTCAAGCGTCATATCACGCGCAGATTCCCAGCCTCCCCGATACAGAATGCAGGCCTTGCATTTGAGGTTGCAGCGATTGGTCACCTCAATATACAAATTGCATGGTAGCTTCAGGCTCGTATCAGTAGCAGCCATTTTGTGTTTATCCTCAATCTTGTGCCGGATAAAGGTCTCCGGTTCGCCCGCAGGGTGAAAATGAATAGGATAAAAAGATCTTGATCCTCTATACTTTGGTCGGTTCTTCACTTTACGCCTTTTAATTGCTTAACATTATTTAAAGCAGCGCTTAAATTCCTCATTAATTTTCATGCAAAATCAAATTGGGAGCGGACGATGGTCGTGCATATACTGCCCGTTCTGACCGGTTTGCTTGCCGCTGACAGCCGGCCATCGATCTGAATGGGCGTATCGTTATAGATCGGACAGAATTCATCCGGTTCATCATATCGATTTCTGAGTTTACGCCGGGCAGCACAACCGCCTCCGCAATTTTGAACATGCTGGCATGTCATGCAAAATTGCGGTGTTTGATGGGTTTGGCGGAAATAAGGTGTATCAAATACGGCTTCCTTCTGCTGGGCCAGATCCGCAATGGTGAGATCCGAATCGGGCCAGTACACGCAGGCTTTGAGATGGCCATCGGGTGTCACTCGCATGCTGTGGCCGCCGCAGGGCGTGCCGTGCAGCCCCTTGACGCCTAAAAACGTATTGATCAGCGGCTCCGATACGGAGATAATTTCGGTGCTTTTAAAAAGGAGATCAAACGCCTGCCAGTATTGTTCGAAACTGGGCATAAATTCGACAGTATACATGGGCTGATAGACATTGATTCTAAAGTTAGCCCCAAATGATGCTGCCAGGGCGGCGATTTCCCCAAGGTCCCGGTAGTTGACATTCATCAACACGGCCAGAATAGAGACTCGAATTCCCAGGTTGCGGCATCGGGCGATGCCGTCCATAACGGTTTGCCAGTTGCCCGGGCCGCGAAATTCATCCTGCCTGTTTTGATCGGGAAAGTCGACCGAAAATTCCACATCGCTAAAATATCTTAGTTTTTCATCAGGCGTAATCGATAGCGTGTATCCATTGGACGCCAGACTGAGCTTGATCTGCCGGGTGTTAAGATATTCTATAATATCTGTATATTCCGGATTAAGGCCGTTTTCTCCCGTACCGAAACCGATGGAACCGACGGGGATACTGTCGCACACCTTTTGAATGTCCTTGAGGGTGAGGTTATCAATTTGATGTTGATCCCGGTAGCAGTGCGCACAGGTTAAATTACAGTCGCTGGTCAGTCCGATTCCAAGGGAAATCATTTTCATCTCCAGAAGCGAGTTTGATGTTGAATCCCATATTTTTATTCGTGCACTAAATACCACGAAGATCACGAAGGACAGAGCGTTAATAACAGAAAAAATTTGGTTAATCTTCGTGTTTCTTTGTGCTCTCTGTGGTGACTAAGATCAAGCTTTAGCGTTTAAACAAATACTTTAGCGGTACCAAAAACATATAATACGCTGACAGCATGCTGCCGCGCAAAGAGCCGGTCACCTTGGAAATGCCGATTCTCTTACGGTATCGGATGGGCACGCATTGAATGCGCATTTTGCGGCGAGCGGCCTTGACGACCATTTCCACCGGCCAGCCATACGTCATCTGCTCCATATTCAAGTCAAATAGATGGCGGGTCCGAATGGCGCGAAACGAGCCGATATCCGTGACCCGGACGCCATACAGCAAGCGCAGGAGCCATACAATCATGCGGTTGCCCAGCTGAGCATGCATCGGCATCGACCCTTTTTCAAGGCTGCCGTCGATACGGCTGCCGATTACCAGATCGGCCTGACCCTGGATGACAGGATCGGCAATACGCTCGAGCTGTGTGGGATCGTCACTGCGGTCGCCGTCTAAAAAAACAATCAGATCGCTTTGGCGGGCGGCATGTGAACCGGCCCGGCAGGCCGACCCATAACCCTTGCGCGGTTCATAAATCACACGCGCGCCGGCAGCCGCCGCCTGATCTGCGGTGCCGTCGGTTGAGCCATTGTCCACAACGATGATTTCTTTGATCCTTTGGCGCGGGACACCTCGGACGACTTCGCCAATGGCGCGAACTTCGTTATAGGTCGGAATAACGACGGATATGCTTAACTTCTCGCCGGGGTTCATCAGTTTAGAAGGTGACAAGCCTCAAAGGTTAAAGTCGCATTAGCAAATAGATATCATTTTGAGCGGGCGTAAAGGTACTGTCGCGTTTCGTTTTAATAGTCCAGCCGATGATCGCACCGCCGGCCAGCAGCGCGCATAAAATTGCGTACTCCAGCATCAGAATCCACGCCGGCATGATGCCCTTTGGTGAACCATACTTTAAGTAGGACAGGGTCACCAGGCAGCTAAACAACAACCAGGCGACCGCCGGATAAAAACACAAAAACGGAATTACAATAATGACATACCAGGGATGCAAGGATGCCGGCATCAAGACGACCAACAGCCCCAACAGGATGAACGCATACCGAATGGTCAGGTTCGGGTGCTTGTCTTTAAAGAACACATATAAGCCGGCGACCGCCAGGCCCAACAAAAATACGATGCTCCACAAAGCATAATCGATTTGCGGCAGCAGCTGCATCATAAATGATTTCAGCCCCAGGTTAAAACTTTCATAGGGATTTTGTAAATATGTCGGAAGAAACCCCAGAATCTTACGTCCGGCACCCAAAAAAGGCACATACAGTAACAGGATTGTAACCGCAAAGGCCAAACACCCTTTGATGCGCTGTCCACGGTTCAACAAGGCCGGCAAGAGTAGTGCCGGATAGAGTTTGATGGCGCTTGAGACCGCCAGGGCGGCCACCCCCGGCATTTGTCTGTCGGTGGCACTGAGATAACATGCCAGTACCATCCAGAAAACGGTCAGTCCTTCCAGGTGGCCGCTGTAAGCGATTTCGAATATGACCAATGGATTCCAGGCATAGATCAATAGCCGCCAGCCGTCATACCGGTTAACCCTCAGCAGCGCCAGCAGCACAAAAAGGGTTGCCACATCGAACAGCGTCATCAGGCCCTTGTAACCGGAGACATTGTCCCCAACGATGATATGAAAGAAGCGGAAAAACAGCTGGGCGCCGGCTGGATACAGGGTCGGGTAAGATTTGCGATTGATATGGGGGTATATGTGATCGTCGCGCTGTGATTTTAGTTCGTCGGCATCCGGTGGATACTGATACGGGTTGATTCCGTTTTGTTGAACGCGTCCATCCCAGATATAGCGGTACATATCGCCTGACAGCACCGCTGGATCGGCCGGTACCAGAAACGCTCTGAACAGCACGGCAAATAGAATGATGACCGGAACCAGGCTTTTAGAGTGCGCCCAGATGGCCCTGTATTTAAAGACGAGATAAATGCCGAACAGGTAAAACAGGCTTAATACCAGAAATAAAAAAACATAGAAATGAATACTGGATTTTGCCACCAGATGGATTTCTGCAAAAAAGGACAGCAGTCTGAAATTATAGAAATAGATCACCCCCGATAAAAGGCCGAGGCCGACAATGGTCATCTGAACCGGGCGAAAAGGAAGGGCGAATGATCTAGTTTGATGCGGTTTTTCCAAATCCATGTTTCACCGAAAGAAAGAACACATAGAAAAAGCCGGAAGTATAAATCAAAAGGAAGGGGCTGACCAGATACTTGCTGAAAAACAGAAACATGAACATCCCGGTCAGGGAATATATGCCGAGCACTAATTCGAGAATGGAGACGGCATTCAGCGGGATGGCATAGCGCTTGTTTTTCCAGATTTCGCCTTTTTGTTGGATTCCGTATTTGGGGGTACGGATAAACCCGCTTTTAATATCAAACAGCGCTTCCAGAACGGCTTTCGTGTTGTTGACGGCTATTCCGGTGCCCAGACACATTAAGAACGGCAAATATTTGATGCGGGTTTTCCAGTCACGGTAGAGGATGCGCTGGGAAAAAAGGTACAAAGACGATGGGCCGAAGGTTGCCAGGCACAGTATCGTAAAAATCATAACCGGATACGCCAGATGGTCAAAAAACCACTGGGTGTAGAGCATGGGGATCGAGGTCAACACCACCAGCAGCATCATGGGATGGACCATATAGTGGGTCAGATGCAAAAATGCCTGGATTTTTACCAGCCAAGACACATCTGACTTAAACAGCTTGCCCAGGTTTTTCCTGGCGGTTTGAATCGAGCCTTTGGCCCAGCGATGTTGCTGAGACTTAAACGCGTTGATGGTAACCGGAATCTCTGCCGGACATACCACCTGCGATGCAAACATCAGCTTCCACCCCTTAAGCTGGGCTCTGTAGCTTAAGTCCAGATCTTCGGTGAGGGTGTCGGCCTGCCAGCCGCCGGCTTGCTGAATGGTTTTTTTGCGCCAGACGCCGGCAGTGCCGTTAAAATTCATAAATAGCCCGCCCCAGGCCCGGGAAGCCTGTTCCACGCCAAAATGGCCGTCAATTCCGATGGATTGCGCACGGGTCAGCAAAGAATAATCGCTGTTGATATGGCCCCAGCGGGTTTGCAGCATACCGATTCGGGGATCCAGAAAATAGGGCACGGATTCTTTAAGAAAATCCGGTGCCGGAATAAAATCAGCATCAAAAACCGCCACCAGCGATCCTTTGACGATTTTCAGGCCCTCTCTGAGGGCACCGGCTTTAAATCCACTGCGATCGCTGCGATGAATATACACAATATCAATGCCGGCAGCCTTCATTTTTGCAACCATGTCCCGGGCGATTTTTACAGTGTCATCGGTTGAATCATCGAGCACCTGCACTTCCAGCAAATGCTTGGGCCAGTCGATGCTGCAAACCGATACGATCAGCCGCTCGACCACATAGCGCTCGTTGTAAATGGGGAGCTGGATGGTAACTCGGGGCCAGTCTTCGGGTGGGCGGGTGCGGAAAAATGTATCTTTAATGCGTTGGTGCTTCTGGGCTGCCTTGGGGCAATTCAGACGATAAATCAGCATCAGAAACCAGCAATTCATGCCGTAGGTCAGAAGCGCCGCCAGGGCAAACAGATAAATGCCCAGACAAAGATATTGAATGAGATCCATTCTCAATCAGACTAAAATAGTTTGGAGGAGGCAGTTTCGGCTCGCTGAGCCGCAATTAAAAAAAGGAATTTTTCATGGGCAAATGGTTCACCGCTGATACCTGGAATCGGTTCCGTTAAGCATTTTGCTTACGCGATTGGCGGGCAAAAATCAATGAAAAAGCTCCACCGGTTGATTTGTTCGATGCTCGGGCAAAAAATGTCCTTGTATCTGAAACAAACCAAGTCCTCTTTATACAAAATGGTGCGGCTAATATTTTCGGGCAATTATCCGAATCAATCCATTTTTTTCATTATAAAGTTCGGTGTTAAATTCAGCTTGGTGCAGAGCGTTTCGGATCCATTCCGGAGAAATAATCAATTTTCGATAAGCGCTTTTATGTAAAACCCATTGGCCCCCTTTTTTTTCATATACGATATCATGCACCTGAACGCTATCTTTTTGATACTCCAGAAAGCAGGTGAAGATAGTGGTATCATTGCTGCGAACCGGAATAAACCGGTCAAGGCCCACCCGTGTCTGAGTGAGATTCCGAAATGAAAGAATCATATGGCCACCGGACACCAGGGCAGCATTTGCCTGCCGTATCAATGCCGCAACTTTTTCAAGGGCCGCCAGGTGTGTCAAGGTATCCCCCATGCAGACCACCAGATCGACATTGGCGCGCAAATATTTGCTGAAATGGGTGATATCACCGCAAATTGTTGCGATCGGCAGATGCGGTGCATTGTTTTTCAGTTCTCCCAAAAGCCGTGCGCTCAAATCCATGGCAACGACCCTGAACCCAAGTTCAGCCAGGGGGATCGATTGAAAACCGCAACCGGCTCCTAAATCGAATGCACGGCCGGTATCCAGCGGCTGAATGTTGTTGAGTGCCTTAAAAAAGTTACGATTTTCCTTTAAATTGCGGGCAACACCGCCACAAATCCAGGCATAGTATGGTGCGAGGTGATTTTCATAATGATCGCGGACGCTAGCCATGGCTGAAGGCCTTGTCTTTTTTCAAAATCTTTAAAAGATGGTGATCATAAAACGTAATAAACCTCCAAAAGAAACGGTTAGCGTTCATTTCGGAGGTTTATCCGGTTACTCTGATCGGTCCTGATTCCAATTGCTCGTGAATCTACATGCGTCTGCTTACCCTTCGCCGCCGTATTTAAAAGACAGATTTACCAGGGCGCGGTAAGCCACAACTTTGCCTTCTTCAACTTTCATATCCAATTTATCAATTTCCGCAACTCTGAGATCTCGCAGGGATTTGCCCGCCGTTTCAACAGCATTTTTAGCGGCATCTTCCCAAGAAGTCGCACTTGTTCCTACCAGTCTGATGACTTTGTACACACTTTCAGCCATTTGTTCCTCCTTTCTTGCAACTTTGAGCGCAATGTCGATGGATCGTTTTTAGCGCCGGTCGGCCGATTTCTCCCAGACAGCCGTTTGGGCGCGCCGAAATGTTAGCCCTTTCAAATTTGCGGGCATAAATAAGCCTCCAGACGAACGGACACCGCCGTTGGAGGCTTTAAGATCGTAATTTGGAATGAACCTTTATCATCAGCTTCTCCTTTTTTAGACATAGGACAGGGTTAATGGAGTCCGGCAAACCTGAGAAAAGGCTGCCGGTCAGAGAAGGAAAGCGCGCCTTGCAACTGGAGGACCCGAGTCAAACAAGACGGATCCTGCCTTGCTAAAACTAGTTATGATTAAAGGTCTGATGGATTTGTCAATATAAAGGTAACCTAAACAATGCGTGGACTAAAGTCAAGCGTGAAAAATGGGGGATGATCAAGCGCCGAACAGACTGTCGATCAGGGATTGAAGTCGCTTGCAACCCGGGTTGTGTCAGCGCCAATTCTGGTAAGACGTTTTCAGTTGTTGAAACCGATCGGCGCCGATGATTTCCCTGACACGGATGACAAAGCCCAGGCGCTCGTTGGCCAGGTCGGTGCGGGCTTTTTCAAGGCGCTTGAATTGTTTATGGACCTTGGTGTCATCGACAGGTTCCTTCCCCAGGAGCGTATCCAGTTCAAACTGTTCCCGTTTTACCGCACTTTTTAGATCGATCAGCTTGCGATGGCTGTTTTCATAGAGCCGATCCAGTTGGCCGACTTCTTTTTGGGTCAGATTGAGATTCTGAACCACTTTCTTATTGTACCACCATTTACCGGAAGGTACGTCCTGCGCGGTGACAACCCCGGGCAGTCCAATCAGTAAGATCAGCAGTGCAGCAATCAAGGCCTTCTTTAACATCTTACCGGTCCTTTCGTAGTTAATACAGAAATTCGGGGCTCGTTTCCGGCGTCCGGAATGAGAAATTCGAGAAACTCTTCATCCCGGTTCAAGTCTGTTTCTCCCACGATTTTCAGATAGACCGGCGGCAATGCGTTTTCTACCAGCCCATCTATCTCCGTCATCAGTCTTTCTGCTTCTATCATATTTTGGGCTAAATTATCAACCTTAGCTGGCTGTTGGCTTTGAAATAAAACGGTCGCCCCTACAACGATAATGGCGGTGGCGGCGGCCGCGGCGCTGAAAACAAATTTCCAGTTAAAAAATGGCCATCGAACCCGGTCTGCGGTGAGAGTCACCCGCTGCTGCATTTCAGGTGCATAGCGCCTGGCCAGCTGTCCCAAACGAGCCAGCTCCTGCGCGATACGTTCCTTTTGCGAACGACATTGCGAACATTCGTTCAAATGCTGCTTGAAACGCTGGGGCAGATCGGTTTCATCAATGACTGCCTGCAAAATATCGTTTTCGCCCAGATGCGACGTCGTTGCGTTATGATTGCTCACGCTAAGTCCTCCTGAAGAAATTGTCGTAACCCTTTTTCTTTTTGAAATTTTGTCAAAGCCCGATACAGGTGAGTTTTTACGGTGCTTTCACTTTTCTTCAATATTTGGGCTATTTCAGCAATATTTAAATCGTCCATAAAACGCAGCATAAAGACTTCGCGTTCCATTTTCGATAGTTTTTTTGCAATGCGACTTACCTGCCGCCAGAAATCTTCCTTTAAAACCTGCTCCAGTGCTTCGGGATTCTCGGGGCGATCATCTGCTTTCGGTTGAATCTCAGGCCCTTCATCGGATGACTTGAAAATGGACCGGACTCTTTTTTTGCGAAGGTAGTCATTTACCCTGTTTACGGCAATCGTATACAGCCAGCTGCGAAATCGCGGCGGTTCCCGCAGCCGTGAAATGCTGCGATAGGCACGAACAAATACGTCCTGGGTCAAATCCTCAGCATCCATTTGATTGTGTATGCGATAGATTATCATGCGATAAATGTCTCCCTGATAACGATCAATCAGTTGATCAAAAGCCAAGCGGTTACCATCTCTGGCCTTTTCTACCAGTTGTGTCAGTTGCGGTTGAGCGTTTTGAGAGCCAGACGCATTATGTGTTGATGGATTCATTTTTCAGTATCTGCCAGGTTATCCGCCCACAAAAAGAATGCCTCAGATATGCGTTTAATCATAATGGCTCAAGATACGATTGTCCACAACTGTGATGCAGTGCTGTCTGTTAGGACGCAAAATAATAACAAATGGTTTACAATCGAGCCGATACCCGTGCTGCAACGGTCAGGTTGAATGTATTTCTGGGCGAAAAAATCAGTTGATATTCTGCTTGCATAACGACGGATTCCTTTGTATGAATGCACCTTTACCAAAAATAAAAGGGGATCTAGCGATTAGTGGACGTTAAACTATCCAACAGCGATCAACTTCCGCTGTCTCAGTTTGACATCGGTGAAGTGGCATCATTTAT
>JASFNW010000024.1:0-44138 GCA_050116835.1 Desulfobacterales bacterium | reverse complement strand
TATCGGCAATTTGATGAAAAAACACCCTGATATCCATCTAAAGGGTGCCTGTAAGAGTGACTCTGGCTAGTAGTAATCACTTCTTGGGGCTGCTCGTCAAGCGTGACATTTTCCTGCGGAACGCTTCGCTAAATGTCACTACAGCCTGACGAGCTATAAAAATAATAGGACACCTCCCTATCCATAGCAACATATGCTATGGAACCAGTATGTTATCAACCTATTGGATTTAGGAGGTGCCCTATGACAACATATGCCGGTATTGATCTTCATTCAAGCAACAATTTTCTGGGTATCATCGACCAAAAGGATCGAAGAGTTTTCTCCAAACGACTGCCCAATGATATGGAGCAGATATTGAACGCGCTGCAACCCCATAAAGATACGCTAAATGCTGTGGTAGTCGAGTCTACCTACAACTGGTACTGGTTGATCGATGGGCTGCATGCGAACGGATACCCGGTGCGGTTAGCCAATCCATCGGCGATCAAACAATACGAGGGGCTCAAACACACCGATGACAAGTACGATTCATTCTGGCTGGCCCATCTGCAACGACTGGGTATTCTGCCCACGGGCTATATTTATCCCAAAGATCAGCGGCCACTGCGTGACCTTTTGCGCCGACGCCTGTTGTTTGTCAAACATCGCACCGCTCATCTGCTGAGCTTACAGAGTATGATCGAACGTCATCTGGGTCAGCGTGTTTCGGTTAACCAGCTCAAATCTGCTGATAGACAACAGCTCATGCAATGGTTTGAATCGGATCATGAGCAACTCATTGTCCGCTGTCAGCTTGATTTAATCGATTATCTTAAAAAAATGATCGACACCATTGAAAAGCATATCGTCTCGGCGGTCAAGTTGCGCAAGCAGTTTCATATGCTGCTGACCATCACAGGCATCGGTAAAATTTTAGCCTTAACCATCATGCTGGAAGTTGGCGACATCAGCCGCTTTGCCAAAGTGGGTCATTACAGCTCCTATTGTTGCTGTGTCAAAAGCCAACGCTATTCAAACGGTAAAAAGAAAGCGGTTAACAATCGCCGCAACGGCAACCGTTATCTGGCTTGGGCTTATGTCGAGGCGGCCAATTTTGCCAGACGCTATTGCCAACTGGCCCAACAGTTTTATCAGCGTAAAGCCGCTAAAAGTAATCCGGCCGTTGCCGTTAAAGCTTTAAGTAACAAGTTGGCCAGAGCGTCTTATTATGTCATGCGCGATCAGGTGCCTTATCAGCCTCAGCGGCTGTTTTGCCGGTAAAGCTGGGGATGCAGTGAACCCGATTGAGGGGTTGGCTAATAACCACGGTCCCCGATTGGCAGCTGCATCCCCACACACATAGAGCCGACGATCATCGTTTTGTTAATCTGGCTTGCCTATGCCGTGAACCGTTCAGGGGTTGGCTAACAACCACAAGTTCTGTAAACCCTAAATCTATTGGACACGGTATGGTACCGATGATTTTCTGGGGTTCGTATTAAGCGAACCAGGGGCAAGAGCCCACAAAATTGTGCTAAGGGCTCAAAATGCCTTGATCCCGATGGGTGACTGGTGCAAGTCAGCATCAATGAATTGATCAACCAAGCTGCAAGAAATAACGGATGCAAAACAGTGCAATAAAACGCGATCGAGGCAATTTATAAAGTCGTCAAGAAATAACTGCCTTTTGGCAGTGCAGGGGGGTGTTTTATTACTTGACTCCCCCTTTAATGGGCGACCCCTTATTTAATTAATCGGTTAATTTGGTTTTTCAGATCGGCAACTGCTTTTGCGTCTGGAGGTGCTGCTTCGAATTTTAATAGAATCGTTTTCGTCCGGCTATGATGGCCGGTTATGATTTCGAGGGAAGAGGCAGAAACCGAAAGGCATTTGGCCAGGAATTTAACACACGCCTTATTGGCAGCGCCCTCAACCGGCGGCGCGGCCACCTTAATTTTAAGTCTGTTGCCATGTAAACCGACGATCATATTTTTTGACGACCGCGGTTGCACATAGACGTCGAAAAGGATGCCCTGAGGATTTTCGCGCATAGACAACATAACTTCCCCACTTATTTGAATTTGATCAATTTAATGAAAAAATCAGGATCTATCTAAAACTTTGGGTTTGGATTTACGCAGGGAAAAATGGAATATTGGAATGATGGAACAGTGAGATAGAAGGGCAATTGAAATTATCGAAAATGTAAATTTTCAAAGGCCTGAATATCGATCGGTCGGATATCTCTGATTTTCAATCTCAGGACCCATTTTTCCATTATTCCATTGTTCCAGCAGTCCAATTGGGAAACAGCCTTTAGCCTGCTTTGATATGTTTGATG
Source organism: Desulfobacterales bacterium (assembly GCA_050116835.1). Taxonomy (GTDB): domain Bacteria; phylum Desulfobacterota; class Desulfobacteria; order Desulfobacterales; family JAHEIW01; genus JAHEIW01. Next base: position 41,815 of record JASFNW010000024.1, on the reverse strand, counting down.
ATCCGGCTGGCTGAAACGTCTTCGGTTACCGGAATAATTTCGACCCGACCACCAAAACGCTCAACGATGTCACGCCCGATAACCGTTTCTGCTCCGTAGTTGCTGCCTTTGGTCAGTACGGCAGGGCGCAGGATTTCAATGAGGGTATTCAACTGGTGTGATGAAAAGACCACCACATAGTCCACGCTGTCCAAGGCGCTGATAATACGTAACCGCTCAGCTGCTTTAATTACAGGCCGGCCGGGGCCTTTGAGTTGTTTAACGGAAGCATCATCATCAATGGCGACGACCAATGCATCGCCCAGTTGCTTTGAGGCCGATAGCAACATGATGTGGCCCACATGGAGCAGGTCAAAGCATCCATTGGTCAGGACGATGCGTTTGCCGGCTCTTTGAAGCTTTTGTGCAACGGTTGATAGCTCCGCCATCGTTTTTTGTTTGTGCAAGGTGGGATCCGGAATCAGGTTCAGGCCGGCGGCCAGCTCCGATTTCGTTACCGAAGCGGTTCCCACCTTGCCGACAACAATTCCGGCAGCGGTGTTTGAGAGCGCAACCGCTTCTTTGATGTCATATCCCGCTGCGATCCCCAGGCCCAGAACAGCCAGAACCGTATCGCCGGCACCGGATACATCAAAAACTTGACGGGCTTTGGTGCTGATCCGATAGGGGCGCTTACTGCGCTCAAAATAAACCATGCCATCTTTGCCACAGGTGACTAAAATTTTATTGATTCCCGTTTTTTGGATAAGACGCCGGGCGGCTTCGGACAGGGTCTTATGATCAACGATATCCATACCTGCGGCTAAAGCCGTTTCTTTTTGATTGGGCGTTATGAGGGATGCGCCCGCGTATTTTTCGAAATCCAGACCTTTTGGGTCAACGATGATCAGTTTGCCGTGCTGTTGAGCAGCAGCATGCAGTCTTTGCATTAATGTTTTGGTGATAAGCCCCTTACCATAATCCGAGACCAGAATGATATCAGTTGCGGCAATCCGGTCTGCCGCTGATTTCGAAATCTGCCTTAATAGTTGCTGACTGATCTCAGCTTTTACCTCCCTGTCAAATCGAAGCACATGTTGATGATTGGCAATTATGCGCGTCTTGCGGGTTGTCGGTCGTTGAGGGTCTTGGATAACGCCCCCGGTATGAACACCGAGCGCATTTAACTGGTTGAGGATCAGCTGGGCATCCGGCCCCGAGCCGATCACGCCGACGGCAGAGACTTTAGCCCCCAGCGCAACAAGATTGTTGATCACATTTCCGGCGCCGCCCAGGGTGTGCTCTTCGCTGGCAACCGATACCACCTGGACAGGGGCTTCCGGGGAAATGCGTTCGGCCTGGCCCCAAAGATATGCATCGAGCATTAAATCTCCGATCACCAGGATACGACATCCCGCCAATTTTTCGATATCAAATGTCATTAAATCCTTCTTGCCGGGGTTTGATGATGAATTACAGAACTGGGTTCGTTCCTGACGTTTACACTTATTTTAGGATTTTTGGCTACTTTTCTCAATGATTTCTTTGATAAACTTAGGCGGGCGAATCACTTTGCCATTGCGATTCAAGCAAGCATGTCTGGTATAGCCGATCGCCAGAAGCGCGTGTGAGTCTTTACAAAAGATCTGATAATCAAATTTAATGGCACCTTTTAAGCGGGTATCCAACGATGTCTCAATGACCAAAAAATCATCATATTTTGCCGGAAGCAAATATTTACAATAGGTCTCGGCAACCGGCAAATACAGGCCCCGGCTTTCGGCGGTTGCATAAGATAGACCCATTGAGCGAAACAATTCGTTGCGACCCATTTCAAACCATCTAAAATAGTTGCCATAATACGCCTGTCCCATGTTATCCGTGTCACCATAGATGACGCGACAGGTTGTCCGATGTGTTGACATTCGCCTCCTCAAATTCCCGTATTTCGGGCTATGTATTTATGATTTTTTGAATTTCAAGTTTTACTGCCGCATAAGCTGTTGTTACCGGAAATTGCGGGAATTCGGCTCTAACATTGTCGGGCGGGCGAAACAGAATGGCCTCATCGGCGACCTTGAGCATGGTGATGTCATTATACGAATCGCCGATGGCGATGACCTTGTAATTCAGATTTTGAAGTGCAATCGCCACCTTCTTTTTGCCATCTTTTTGACGCAGATTATATCCGGAGATAGACCCGTTGGCTGCAACCGAGAGGGTATTGCAAAAAAGAGTCGGCCAGCCCATCTTTTCAAGCAAAGGGTCGGCGAATTCGACGTAGGTGTCCGATACGATAATCAGCTGAAGCCGAGAGCGAAGCCAGTTAAGAAAATCAAGGGCACCGTCTAAAGGCGCCATCTGAGAAATGACCGCTTGAATATCATGCAGTTTCAATCCATGCTTAGCTAAAATGCCCAGCCGCTTTTGCATCAACACATCATAATCGGAAATATCACGCGTCGTCAGCTTGAGCTCTTCAATACCGGTTTTTTCGGCCACATTGATCCAGATTTCCGGTATAAAAATACCTTCCATGTCTGCGCAAACAATATACATACGGTTCTTTCCCGCCTTGGCTCAGGTTTTCAGTGAAGTGTTAATCCAATTTTTCGTCTTCAATTCGAATCAGCATTGAGGGTTGGCTGACCACATCCAAGCGATCGATTTCCGTTAGCGCTTTTTGCACATCGGACTCTTTGGCCACATGACTGATCATCACGACCGGCACGGAGCCGTTGATTTTACGTCCCTTTTGCTGCATTGACTGAATGCTGATATCATGGCGGCCTAAAATTCCGGATATCGTCGACAGCACACCCGGTCTATCAAGGGCTGCAAAACGGAAATAATAATGCGTTTCAATGTCATCCATCGGCATGATGTTTGTCATTTGGATATGCTCTCTTTGCACGCAAAGCGCAGGAATCCGCAGCGATTTCCCGGCCATCAGATTGCGGGCGATATCCACGGCGTCACTGATGACCGAGCTGGCGGTGGGCATCATACCGGCGCCGTGTCCATACAGCATGATATCACCGACCGCATCAGCGGAGACCATGATCGCATTGACCGTGCCGTTGACGCTTGACAGCAGGTTGTCAAACGGAATCATCGTCGGGTGGACCCGGGCCTCTGCCTGGTTGCCTTTTTTTTTGCTGATGGCCAGCAGCTTGATTCGATAGCCGAAATGCGCTGCAAAGGCAACATCCAGGGGCGTAATTTTTGAGATGCCTTCAATGTACACATCCGGTAAATTGATGTCCATTCCATAAGCCAGTGCAGTTAAGATCGCAATTTTATGGGCGGTATCGATCCCATCGACATCCAAAGAAGGATCTGCTTCGGCATAGCCTTTTTGCTGTGCTTCCGACAGGGCATCTTGGAAAGGCCTTCCTTCATCGGTAATTTTCGTCAAAATATAATTGCAAGTTCCGTTTAAAATGCCCGTCATCGAATGAATCCGATTGGCGACCAATGATTCTCGCATGGATTTGACAATCGGCATGCATCCGCCCACTGCGGCTTCAAATGCCAGATCCACACCCTTTTCTTCAGCCGCCCGAAACAGCATGTTGCCCTGACTGGCCAAAAGGGCTTTGTTGGCGGTGATGACCTGCTTGCCATTTTCAATGGCTTTTAAAATAAGCTCTCTGGCGATGCCTTCGCCGCCGATCATTTCAACGATTATATCAATATCCGGATCATTGACAACTGCGTGTGCATCGGTGGTCAGCACACCTTGGGGCAACTGGATGCCTCTGTCGGTTTCAATGTCGATATCGGCAATCCGTTTCAGATTCAACGCTGCGCCCAGTCGTGCGGTAATCACCGAGTTGCTTTCAATCAGCAGCTTGGCCACTCCAGTACCCACAGTGCCACAACCCAGCAGTCCTATGTTTATCGTTTTCATTTAAGAAACTCCTTTATTCTTTAATAACGCTTTTAGTTTTTTCAGCACTTCAGATTCTTTTCTTCTGGCTTTTTGCCTCTGACGTCTGGCATTTTTTACCAGGCTGAGAGCCCCTTCCTACCAGGGCCAGGACGCTTATTTTTTTCAGTATATCGTTCTTTTGCAGCCAGCAATGAGCAGCCAGTAGCCAGAAACCAGACGCCAGCGGCCGCAGCCAGATTTACATAATCTTACGGATTCCCCTGATGGCCTGGTTAATTCGCATGGGATTTTCAATCAACGCAAATCGCACAAACGCATCTCCATATTCACCAAACCCCAAACCCGGTGCTACTGCAACCTGGGCTTCTTCGATCAAGTGTTTCGCAAATTCGACCGATCCCATGCCCAGAAATTTATCGGGGATTTTGGCCCAAACAAACATGGTACCTTTGGGGCTTTGAATGTTCCAACCGATGCGATTCAGGCCGTTGACCAGTGCGTCTCTTCGGTCCTTGTAAGTTTCCCGGATTTGCTCAACACAATCATCGGGTCCGTTTAAGGCAATGATCGATGCAATCTGGATCGGCTGAAAAATTCCGTAATCAAGGTAGCTTTTTATGCGGCTCAGGGCCGCCACAATTTGAGAATTTCCCACGCAAAAACCCACCCGCCAGCCTGGCATACTGTAACTTTTTGAAAGAGAGAAAAATTCAACGCCGACGTCCTTGGCGCCTGTGGCCTGTAAAAAGCTCGGGGCTGTATAACCGTCAAATACCAGATCCGCATAGGCAAAGTCATGGATAACCATGATGTTGTGCTCTTTGGCATAATCGACAATTTCTTGGAAAAAGGCCAGATCAACCACTTCGGTGGTGGGGTTATGGGGGTAGCAGATGATCAGTACTTTGGGTCGTGGCCAGGTGGTTTGGGTGGCTGAAAGCAGATTTTCAAAAAAATCGGCTCCAGGTCCCAGCGGTATGCCCCTGACATCTCCACCGGCAATGATGGCAGAATACGGGTGAATGGGGTAGGTTGGATTGGGTGTAAAAACGACATCGCCGGGGCGAATCGTGACCAGAATTAAATGCGACATACCCTCCTTGACACCAATTGTGGCGATCGCTTCTGTGTTCGGGTCGACATCAACATCGAATCTACGTCCATACCAGTCGGCGATGGCCATCCGCAGTTTGGTGATCCCCATTGATGCAGAGTATCGGTGATTATGCGGTTTTTGAGCAGATTCAATCAATTTATCGACGATATGTTGCGGGGTGCCCAGATCCGGATTTCCCATACCCAGGTCAATGATGTCTTCGCCCGCCCGCCGGGCGTTCATTTTTATTTGATTAACGGTTGCGAATACATAAGGCGGCAGGCGATCGAGCCTGGCAAAGGTGAACATCGGCTACTCCTTTTTTGCATTTGCAAAGCCCATTTCGGTTCGTTTATAAATCCGGGGTCCATTTGGCGCTGATTTTTGCATTCGGTCCTGATCTTTGCGCCAAAAAATTGCTTTGACTTTTATGCTGGATCAGATTAATTTTCAAGGGTTTTTCGCTTTTCTGCTACCATTGGCGCAATTTTTTTTTGCCACATGGGCCCAAAATCGTAAAAACACGAAACGAAATGCATTGCGTGCTTTCTTTTTTTTTGTGTTATCGTGGTTACTTTTTACGGTACGAATATAAGTCATTCAGGAACAGATTTTCAAAGACCCAAATCAGCGCATTATTCAGGAGATCCGAATGAAAGAATCCTTAACATATGCCGACGCCGGTGTTGATATTGATAAGGCCAATAAGCTGGTTGATGCCATCGGAGAGATTGCAAAAAAAACTGCGCGTGCCGGTGTAATCAGCGATATTGGTGGATTTGGCGGCCTTTTTTCACTTAATCTGGCGAATCTGGAAAGACCGGTGTTGGTCAGCTCGACCGATGGGGTTGGAACCAAGCTCAAAATCGCATTCATGCTGGATCAACACGATACGGTCGGCATTGATCTCGTGGCAATGTGCGTCAACGATATTATCGTACAAGGCGCAAAACCTCTCTTCTTTCTCGATTATCTATCAATGGGGAATCTCGATAATCAGCGCGCTACCGACATCATCAGGGGAATTGCCCAGGGATGCCAGCTCTCGCGATGTGCCCTCTTAGGGGGCGAAACTGCAGAAATGCCCGGATTCTATCCGGCCAATGAATACGATCTGGCCGGTTTCGCAGTGGGGGTGGTGGATAACAGCAAAATCATCGACGGAACCGAAATACGGGTCGGCAATAAACTGATCGGCATCGCTTCCAGCGGTTTGCATAGCAACGGATATTCTCTGGCGCGCAAAGTTTGTTTTGATATTCTTAACTTAAAAATTGACGAGCATGTACCGGAACTGGCAAAAACCATTGGCGAAGAATTATTGACGCCCACCAAGATATACGCAGCTACGATCGCAGCATTGATAAAAGATCTGCCGATCCACGGAATTGCGCATATCACCGGTGGCGGCATATCGGAGAATATCGCTCGGATCGTCCCCCAGGCATGCAGCATCTTAATTCGCAAGGAAAGCTGGGAGGTTCCGGCCATTTTCCCTTTTTTGCAGAAAGGCGGCAACATCAGCGCAACGGAAATGGCGCGCGCTTTTAATATGGGTATCGGTATGATTGTTGTCGTCCCCGATTATGCGGTCTTGGATGTGATGCAACGCATCGAAGCACTTGATGAACACGCCTATGTCATCGGTGAAATTCTTGACTGCAAGGAAGCTGGTCGACGTCTGATATGGGATTAAAACGCACAACCCAAAATAGCACGCAAAACCATCCCCGCTCCAGATGGCTGAAATGGGTGGACCGCATAAGCCGTATTTTTCGGTGGATCGCTGCGGGGCAGTCATCCGGCACTACCTGCAAAGGATGAGTTGGCGGTAAAGTTGATACTCGGCGAGTATCGAGCCAAAAGCGAAAATCGTAAAAGTCTGTCAGGCACTGACCTTCCGATATCCAATGCGGTACCGTGGCGATTCGTAGGATGAAATTGGATCGAAGCGTCTGCATTTGAAGCCGGCAGGCCGTTATCAGAAAATTAGATCAACCCAAGCGAGTCCCCATGCACATCCTCGGTATCGAAACATCCTGCGATGAGACAGCTGCTGCTATCGTCCGGGATGGAAACGCCATTTTAGCTTCCAAGATTTCATCGCAAATTGGCATTCATCATCTATACGGCGGCGTCGTTCCGGAGTTGGCTTCCAGAAAACACATTGAAACCATTGCAGCAATCGTAGACGAAGCGCTCAGCGAATCGGGTCTAAAGAAGCATCAAATAGACGCCCTGGCCGTAACGCGGGGCCCGGGGTTGGTCGGTGCCTTATTGGTGGGCTTCTCATTTGCCAAAGCCTACGCCTATGCAAGGGGCTTACCGCTGGTCGGGGTTAATCATCTTGAAAGCCATATCAACTCGGTATTTCTTGAACCGCAGCCGCCCGCATTTCCTTTTGTTGCCTTACTGGCATCCGGCGGACATACCGGCATCTATTATGTCACATCGCACACATCGGTTGATTTGATGGGGCAAACACGCGACGACGCGGCCGGGGAAGCATTTGACAAAGTCGCCAAGCTACTCGGCCTGGGATATCCGGGAGGCGAGGTCATTGACCGGCTTGCCAAGGAGGGCAACCCGGAAAAAATTAAATTTACACGTCCGTACCTGAATAAATCGGAATTTGATTTCAGTTTCAGCGGCATCAAGACGGCTGTTCGGCTCTATGTCGATAAACATCCAACCGATTATGCGCATCAGATGGCTGACATTGCAGCCGGTTTTCAGGCCGCGGTTGTAGAAGTTCTGACCTATAAGCTCATCCATGCGGCTGAGATCAAAGGCTGTGAACGTATTGCGGTCGTTGGCGGTGTCGCCGCCAACAGCGGATTAAGGGACAGCGTCCAACGGGATGCCAGGGGCCGGGGCCTGAAAGTTCACATCCCCTCCGTAGAGCTGTGCGGTGATAATGCCGCCATGGTTGCCGCAGCGGGTTATCATTACTTAAAAGCCGGGATAAAATCCCGGCTGGACGACGACGTTTTTTCAAGCGCCTAAATACTTCTTTTTGAGCGCCAGAATTCTCCTCACCGAAGCCATACCCCTGGCCCGGGTATCCTGCGAGCGACGCAGGCCGTCTAAAATTTCTTGATATGCAATTTCAATATTGGGGCCCTTGTGGCAGACTAGCGCCATGTCGATGCCGGCCCTCAGGATTTGTCGGACAGCGGTCTGGATATCATAATGCTGGGTGATGGCGCCCATGTCCAGATCGTCCGTCATCGATACGCCTGAAAAGCCCATCTGTTTCCGCAATAGGTGATCCGCAATTTGTTTTGACAGACTGGCCGGCCATTTTGGGTCAATTTCTGGGTACATCACATGGGAGAGCATAATGCCGGCGACGTCCTGCGCGATGCTATCGGCAAAGGGTATCAGGTCGTATGATTGCAGATCGGGCAGGCTGTATTCGCAGGAGGGAAGCTGGATATGGGAATCGGCTGCCGTTCGGCCAATTCCGGGAAAGTGTTTCGCCACTGCCATTATGTGATGTTGCTGTAAATGGGATATAACGGTCAATCCGAGTTTAGAGACCCATTCGGGATCATGTCCAAAAGCTCTTTCAGACATGATACTGGTCATTTCGCGCGGGGCGACGTCCATAACAGGGGCCAAGTTCATGTTAATACCGGCCTCGGATAATTCAGCAGCTGTTGTCTCCGCAAAAAAAATGGCATCATTGAGATCTTTCATAGCTGGATTACCCGGAAATTCTGAGAAGGGTTTTTTCAGTCGGGCGACCTGCCCGCCCTCCTGGTCTATGGCGATAATCAGGGGCGGCTGGTTGTTTGTCCGGGCATGTTCCTGAATGGCCCTGCACAGTTTCTTTAATTGGTTGGGGGTTTCGATATTTTGCGAAAAAAGAATGATTGCACCAACCTTAAGGTCACGAATGAGAAACTTTAAATCCGGGTTAAATCGCTTACCTTCAAAGCCGACCATCAGACGCTGGCCGGCCAGTTGCTCGATGGATAGGGTATTCGGGTTCATTCGGTTTCCGTTTAAATGATTTTGTCGTATTGGCGTGATGGTATATTGGGCACCGTATATTGTTGCGGATTACGGGGTGTACACCTTTATATTCAGTTCACACATTCAACGCGCAACCCGCAACGCGAAACACGGAACACTTCGATCCCAGCACGCCCATCCGGCAATGGTTGCTGATTCGCCAACAATTTCCCAGATTATAGCATAAATGTGCAAATTACATAAGGTGGGTTAATTTGACAGCATGGCCGGTAGTGAAAATTGGGTGCCCGGGCGTTCCTGTGCAAGTTGAAGGATGTTTTCAATCAGTTCATCGATCTGCACCTTGCTGAGCGGTTTTGAAAATAGATAACCCTGCCCGAATTGGCAATTCATTTCCAGCAATATTGCAAATTGCTCCTCGGTTTCCACTCCCTCAGCGACGACCATCATCTGCAAGCGATGCGCCAGCGAAATAATGGCCTCGACAATATTGCGGTTACCGTCTGGTTCAGATTTGATTCTTGAGACAAAGCTGCGATCGACCTTCAGGGTGTCGATGGGCAGGCGTTGCAGATAACTGAGTGATGAGTAGCCAGTTCCGAAATCATCGATGACCAGATGCAATCCCAGGTCCTTTAAGCGGTGTACCAGCCGAATGGTTTCATCCGCATCTTCCATCAGGGCGGTCTCTGTAATCTCCAATTTGAGCTGATCGGACGGTATACCGGTTTGTTTTAGAATTTCTGTGATATCATCCAGCAGGGTGGGGGACATAAAATGTTTGCTGGATAGGTTGATATTCATCGTGAGTTTAAGTTTATCTTCAAGCCGGTCCTGCCAGCGACACAAATCCTCACAGGCCTGGCGGGCAATCAACTGCGTGATCGGAATGATCAGCCCGGTTTCTTCTGCAATTGAAATGAAGCTTCCCGGATAAATAAGCCCCAGTTGCGGATGTTTCCAGCGAATGAGCGCTTCGAAACCCACCAGGGATGCGGTCTGCAAATCCACTATGGGCTGGTAGTGATTTTCAAATTCATCTCTGTTGACGGCTTTGCGCAAGTCCGTTTCTCTTTCCAACAGGTGCAATGCCTTTTTGTGAAGCGTTTTATCGAATATTTTGTACTGGGCCTTGCCGTTTTCTTTAGCATGGTACATTGCTGCGTCGGAATCCCGGATGATGTCCTCTGGATCATTATAGTCCCGGGTATTCAATACCACCCCAAAACTGGCCGGCGCAAAGACCTCTTTGTTTCCAATCATAAAGGGTCGTTTCAGTTCCTGCTGCAGTCGATCGGCCACCCCGCTGGCATATTCGCTGTTTTCGATATCCTCGAGCAGGATGACGAATTCATCACCGCCAAAACGTGCCAGAATATCAAGATCGCGCAGCGATTCCTGGATGCGGCCGGCAAAAGCTCCGATCAATTGATCACCGACGCTGTGCCCTAAGCTGTCATTGACCAGTTTGAAGCGATCGATATCCAGATATAAAACGGCAAAATAATAGTCATCGCGACGTTTGGCGCGTTTGAGCGCCATATTTAGGTGTTCCATGAAAAGAGCGCGATTGGGCAGGCCGGTCAGCGTGTCATGAAATGCCTGATGGTAGATCTGGCGCTCTGCTTCTTTCAGCTCGGTAATGTCGGCCAGCGAAACAACGCTTTTTATAGAACCCGGAATGACCGCCAGGGCGCACAGAATATCTTTTTGGATGCCCGCTTTGTCCGTAAACTTACATTCGAAATGGGGCGCCATATGGTTGTATTCGGGATGGTGCGGCATCACTTCGCCATTTTGGATTTTGCGCTGCGTTTTTTCATCCACAAAGTGCAGCCACGATTTTTGGTTTTCAATTTCATTTTTTTTGAACCCGGACATGTTGGCAAACTCTGAATTTGCCAGGGAAATGGTTGTATCGTTCTCAACGATAACGGTTGCCGTACCCGTATTTTCAAAAATTGTTCGATATTTCATCTCGGATTCACGTAGCTCGGCTGTGCGTTCTCTGACTTTGATTTCTAACGTTTCATTGGCCTCGCGCAGTGCTTCTTTGGATCGATTAATGTTATTGACCAGTAACTGCGTACACAGGCTGATGAGCAGAATGATGCCGGCCGTTATCACGATGGCCAGGGTTTCACTGGCTAAAAGGGTCTTTTCAAAGTAATAATAGAACAGGGAGACACCTGCACCGATTATGATCAGACCCATGTTATCCAGGTTGAGAAAGCGCTTTTTTTTGTTCATTCCCAGCCCCTTATTGATATAACTATTTGCAATTGTATATAATTCAGTGTACATGCGTGGGCCTTTGATCTTTGTAAAGTCGTCGCAGACCGCAGGCCAAGTTTACAGCTGTACTCGATTTATATCGGCACCAACGGGGAAAAACTTAACACGTGACCGGCTGCGACAGCCTGAATCGGGCAGAATGATTGAGCCGGTTTCTGTCTGGGTAGAACGGACGGATGGTCTTCCGGATCGCAAGCGGAAGTGTGGGCGATCCAACAATTTTTTCAGCGAACGGGGAATAGCCGCAGTCGATTATCCCTTGCGAGATGCATAGCAACGATTCTCAATGTAAGTTGACGTGGCGGCATCAAATGTGGCTTCATTTTCATGAACGTATTTAGGCTCGCCTTCCCAAGCACCGCAGGCCAGCACGACCGGCTCGCCTAAGGTAAACTTTCGCCCGCAGGCCGGACATCCTTCTGCATTGAGGCGGTTGAGCTTTTCAAGGTCAATGATGGTTTTAAACCGATTTTTATCTGCATCTGTCATCTTATCCTCCTGGGGCGATTCATCGAGTTGGCTTGAGCGCCGTTAGAGACTGCAATAAGCTAGCCTCTACGGAGGTCATTGTCAAGCCGACGGAGATGTACCCGCTTTTGGATCGCCAACAGACCCGGAGGCGGCATCCAAGCACTAACACCGCTTCGAACATATCTGTTCAGTCTGTTAACGGCGCCGCAGCTGATATTTTTGGACAGCGCGCTGATGGTCTTTGAAATTTGTGGAAAATTGATGGGTACTGTCTTTTTTAGATACAAAGTAAATGAAATTTGTGTCGGCCGGGTAAAGGGCAGCTTCAAGTGATTCTTTGCCGGGGTTGGCAATGGGGCCGGCCGGCAGGCCGCTGCGTGTGTATGTGTTATACGGTGTGGGGGTTTCAAGGTGTTTGCGCTTCAGATTGCCGTCAAAATTATCTAATCCATATATGACCGTTGGATCTGATTCCAGACGCATTTTCCTGCTTAGACGATTATGAAATACCGATGAAATCAAAGGGCGCTCGAAAGGCGCACCGGTTTCTTTTTCGATGATTGATGCCAGAATGACAATTTGATGGGTGGAAAAACCCAGTTGCTCGGCTCTTTTTTGCCATCCGGGACCAAATATCTGTCGAAAACGGTTCACCATGGTCGATATGATCGTCTTGACGGAAGCGTTTTTGGGGAAAAAATAGGTCTCCGGAAACAGGTATCCTTCGAAGGTCTCGGCATTCAAACCCTGTTGATGTGCAAATTCAGCGCTGGTCGCCGCCGCGATAAAATCGCTTCTGGTCGCCAAACCGCTCTCTTCCACCAGTTCTCCAATCTGGTAAAGATTGAGTCCCTCCGGGATTGTCAACCTGTAGAGCCTGACATCGCCGTTCACCATTTTTTCCAGTATCTGTAAGGGTGACAGGGTCGCGGAAAGTATGTATTCGCCGGCCTGGAGTTTTTTGTCATAGCCTTTCAGACGGGCAACGATTTTGAATTTAAAAGGATGCTGAATAATACCGGCCTTGGAAAGGGTTGCGGTTGTCTGGCTAAATGATTGACCGGCGGGTATGGTGATGACCGTATCGGCGGCTTTTGGGCTGGCAGGTGTTTGCGCATAATGCTGCAAATGCAGGAAAGAGGCCAGCAGGACAGCAACGATCAACACGACGATAACAGTTGTTGGCAACAGAATTTTTTTCAAAATGATCATCCCCTTCGGTGCGCTGGACCTGCGGGCAGCCTGCATAACATCAATTCGATCAGAGTGGCGCGCAATCGGCCGCTTCCTAAGCATATTAAAAATACACCTTTGTTGTCAAAGACCGGTTCATCGGCCCATATCTTTTTCTTGACATGCAGATCTAAACCACCTAATTTTGATACTTTACAAAAAAAATATTTTCGGCATAATATCAAGTTATTAGACCTGTGAGGGATTTTATATGGCAAAGCCCAAATTAAAGGAGCACCACATCAATAAAATCTGGTGTAAAGGATGCGGGATTTGTGTGGCGCTCTGTCCGAAAAATGTCCTGGCATTGGATGATAGGGAAAAGGTAAGTGTCGTCCGGGCCCAAGATTGCATCTGTTGCCGGTTGTGTGAACTTCGATGCCCGGACATCGCCATTGAAATCGAAACTGAAGAATAGGCCAATCCAATGAGCGAAAATATAAAATTTGTTCAAGGCAATGAGGCCTGCGCGGAAGGCGCCGTGTATGCGGGGTTAAATTTTTTTGCCGGTTATCCGATTACACCGTCTACGGAAATCACCGAATTTTTAGCCGCCCGCCTGCCCCAAATGGGCGCAAAGTTTCTGCAAATGGAAGATGAAATTTCGTCGCTGTGCGCGGTCATCGGCGCTTCTCTAACCGGTTGTAAAGCGATGACGGCCACCAGCGGACCCGGTTTTTCTCTCATGCAAGAAGCCTTAGGGTATGCCATCATGGCTGAAATTCCGTGCGTGATCGTCAATGTGCAGCGCGGTGGGCCGTCCACCGGTCTGCCGACCCACGGCAGCCAAGGTGACGTGAATCAAGCTCGCTGGGGGATCCACGGCGACCATGCCATCATTGGGCTTACGGCCTCAAATCATCAGGATATTTTTGCACTGACGGTCGAGGCGTTTAATCTGGCTGAAATCTATCGCACCCCGGTTATTCTGCTGCTCGATGAGGTTGTTGCCCATATGCGTGAGCGACTTGTCATTCCGCAACCTGATGAAATGCCCCTTGTCGAGCGGCTGAAAACCGCCGTCAAAGGAGGCGTCGATTACCATCCCTATCTGCCGCGCGAAGATGGCCGCTTGCCGATGTCCGATTTCGGAGGCGTGCATCGCTTCAACGTGACCGGACTTTTTCATGATATGTGGGGGTTTCCGTCCAGCGAGCCCCGGGTGGTACATGGTTTGCTGCGTCATCTGGTCGACAAAATCGAGAACCGGGTCAATCAGCTTGCGCGCTACAAAGAATTTTATATCGAGGATGCCCAGCATCTGCTGGTGTCCTACGGCTCGTCGGCCCGATCGGCCCTTCATATCGTAGAAAAAAGACGATCACGCGGCGAACGCCTGGGCCTGCTGGAATTGCAGACGCTCTGGCCGTTTCCTGCAGATATCGTTCGTGAAAAATGCGCTGCGGCGCAATCAGTTATCGTGGTTGAGCAGAACATGGGTCAGGTTCTGCAATCCGTGAAGCTGGCAGTGGATCACCCCGACAAGGTGTTTTTGGCCAATCGCATTGACGGTGTTTTCATCATGCCATCGGATATCCACAATATTCTGCGGTTGATCCAGGGTAAGGGGGTTTAACGTATGACCATCAAGGCATATTTAAGAGAACGATTTTTTCCGCATCTCTGGTGTCCGGGTTGCGGCCATGGCATGGTGTTAAACGGACTACTGCAAGCCATCAAACAGATGGGACTCAGCCGAAACGAGATTGTGATGGTCTCGGGTATCGGCTGCTCTTCCCGCATTACCGGCTATGTGGATTTTCATACTCTGCATACGATTCATGGCCGCGCCCTGGCTTTTGCCACCGGTGTCAAAATGGCCCGTCCAGAGCTCAATCTGATTGTGCCCATGGGTGACGGTGACGCCCTGGCAATCGGGGGCAACCATTTTATCCATGCCGCCCGCCGCAATATCGACATTACCGCTATTGTGATGAACAATCGCATTTACGGCATGACCGGTGGGCAGTTTTCGCCGCTATCGGGTGAAGACGTGATTGCGACCACGGCGCCCTATTTAACCATCGACCCCAGCTTTGATGTTGTCGAGCTGTCCAAAGCAGCCGGTGCCACTTTTGTGGCCCGGACCACAACCTATCACATACAACAAATGATTGATATTATTCAACAAGCCGTTATGCATGAGGGCTTTTCAGTCGTTGAAATTTTCTCTCAGTGCCCAACCTACTTCGGCCGCAAAAACAAAACTGGTGATGCAGTGGATATGATCACCTATTTTAAGAAAAACACAACACCGATCGGTTCAAAGGCCAAAAAAGAAAACCCTGATCTGATCGAGCGTGGTATTTTTGTCCAAACCGAGAAACCGGAATATTGTGCCGAATATGACAAGATGGTTCAAAAGGCAATGAAAGGTCGCTAACAATGGAAAGATGCAGAATGGTATTTTCGGGTTCGGGTGGACAGGGCGTCATCACCGCGGCGATTATCCTGGCTGAAGCAGCGGTTCTGCATGAAGGTGTCAATGCCGTTCAATCCCAATCTTACGGGGCGGAGGCCCGCGGTGGGGCAACGCGCTCGGATGTTATCATATCCGGCACGATCATCCACTACCCCAAAGTGATTCAACCCAATGTGCTGGTCTGTTTGACCCAGGATGCCTATAATAAATTCTATTCGATTATTCGGCCGGGAGGATTGCTGATTAGCGATACGCGCTTTGTGCAGACCGAAAAAAAGGTTGATGCCCGGCAAATCCAACTGGCGATGTATGAAACCGTCATTGACAAAATCGGCAAACCCATTGTTTTCAATATTTGCATGCTCGGAGTGGTTATCGCCTTAACCGGGCTGATTAAACCCGAATCGATTATGAAAGCATTGGAAAAGCGCATTCCGGCAGATTTTCTGGATCTAAATCGCAAGGCGCTGGAATTAGGGATCAAGCTGGTGGAAGCAGCCCAAAACCGGCTTTAAGCCATCATCTTTTATTCGAAAGCTATGTTCCAAAACGATTCGAAATACTCGCGTAATTTAATTACGCTCCACTTTCGAATCGTTTTGCCGCCTTACCACAAGCGTTGGGCATGTTTTGGTGGCAGACCGGCGGCCATCATTTTTTCAACCACCGTTGCGATGTCATAGGCTACAAACTTGACATCAACCGTATCTTCAGTAGAGTCCCAGATCAGATATTTGGCTTTATTGTTTCCATCCCGGGGCTGACCGACGCTGCCGGCACTGATGATATACTTGCGACGGCTGTCCAGCTTGTTGAGGCCTTCTTTGAGCTGGGTGCTCTTCAGACCCTGCCGACCGAAGCTGACGATGTCCAGCGTATGGGTATGGCCGATAAAGCAGCGCTTTTCGCCTAAACGCTCCAGTGCCTGGATTTTAGTTTCATCGGATAGCTGGAACAAATAGGTCAACACGGAGTCCGGTGGAAATCCATGAACAAAGCGACATCCATGCGCGCTCCAATGGGTTTTCAGATTACCGATGAAATGGATGGATTCCGGAGACAATAGACCGCGGGTCATATTGAGTGATTTGCGGGCGGCGCGGTTAAACCAATCCAGGTAGGCCGGCTCAACCAGAGCCAGTTCATGGTTGCCCTGCAGGGCTGCAATGTTGCGCCGACGAATGTGTCTGATGACCGCTTCAGGCTGGGGGCCGTAACCGATATGATCTCCCAGACTGATGATATCGTCAACTCTGGATTTTGCGATATCAGCCCAGACCTGCTCGAATGCTTCCATGTTGCCATGGATATCGGAGATAATGGCTATTTTCATCGGTAAACCCTCAATCGAGCGTGGGGCTCGATTGAATGTGATCACTGTTTAATGTCGCAGCAGGTTGACGTACCAGGTCATCAATTGTGGGCCTAAAAAAATATAAGCGATTGCGCCAAGGGCCAGAAAGGGTCCAAATGGCACCTTAAGTTTCATCGATGTACGGGTCTTTAACATGACAAGCAAGCCGGCAACTGTTCCGATGGCCGAGGCCACAAATATCGTAAACAAGACGCCCTTCCATCCGATGATGGCGCCCATCATCGCTAATAGTTTGATATCACCGCCGCCCATCCCTTCTTTTTTGGTCAGCACATAATACAGCTGGGCAACGATCCACAGGCTGCCGCCGCCGATTAAAATACCCAAAATAGACTCACTGAGCTTTATATCGGGCAGGGCGAAGCTGGCCGCAAAAAAAATCGGTATTCCCGGCAAACTGATCACGTCGGGGATAATCTGGTGGTCGATATCAATAAATGTGATCACCAGCAGTGTTGCAATAAAGGTATAATAAATCAGTGCTTGTAAACTCAGGCCATATTTCAAAAAAACGCCCACGGCAAAAATGCCGCTGATAAATTCAATAACAGGGTAACGCAATGAGATGTGTTCTGCACAGTGGCGGCATCTTCCGCGCAAGACAATGTAGCTTAAAATCGGAATGTTGTCATAAAAAGCGATCAGCGTCCCGCAACTCGGACACATCGAACGGGGGTGGACAATTGATTTTGATTCCGGAAGTCGATATATGCACACATTCAAAAAGCTTCCGATACAGATTCCAAAAGCAAAAACCAAAAATTGGGTCAAATAATTTGGTATCATCGGTTAATGGTCCAGGCGGGGTTAGCGTTCTTTTTCAATCGGTTTTTTGGATCGACCGCACCATTTTGTCCATGGGCAGATGATCGGCATCTCGTCAGCTTTAAATTATAATGAATGTTCTTATCTTTAAGGTTAAGAATGTATTTCATAAAAAATTAAGTCGAATATTGTCAAAGAAAAACTAAAACTTATTTTAACGGTTTACATTGCACAACCAATCTGATTGCCATATAATAGACAATTTCGGCCTAAATTGGATGGACCTTGAGTTTTGGTGCAGTGCGCAGGAGCAAAAATGGCACAAAGTGATACAGACGATCTTATCAGCCTCATTGAAGAAGACAGCGCCAATGCTGAGATACCGACGACGCTTCCGCTGCTGCCCGTCCGGGATATCGTTATATTCAGCGATATGGTGTTACCATTGTTCGTCGGCCGGGAAAGATCAATAAGAGCAGTTGAAGAGGGGGTCGCCAAAGATGGATATTTGATGCTGGCGACCCAAAAGGATCCGGCCATCGAAAACCCGGTCGCGGCCGACATATATAAGATCGGTACGGTCGGCCGGGTCTTACGTATGTTGAAGCTCCCAGATGGTCGGGCTAAGGCGCTGGTGCAGGGTGTCGTAAAGGCTAAAATTGTTCGTTATCTGAAAAAACGCTCATTTTACCGGGTTAAAATCGAAAAAGTTGCAGATTCGCCCGTCGGCGAAATCGATTTGAAGACAGAAGCGTTGATGCGAGCGGTCAGGGAAAATACTGAGAACATCCTTTCGCTGCGGGGGGAACTCTCCGGTGATATCAGCACCATTTTAGAAAGTATCGAAGGACCGGGCAAACTGGCTGATTTGGCAGCATCCAACTTAAAGCTTAAAATAAAAGAATCCCAGGAACTGCTGGAATTAACGGATTCGGTCAAACGCCTTAAAAAGGTAAATGATCTGCTTAGCAGAGAACTCGAATTCTCGACGGTTCAGGCCAAAATCGAATCCGACGTCAAGGATGAGATTTCCAAATCCCAGCGCGACTATTATTTACGCGAACAGGTCAGGGCCATTTACAAAGAGCTGGGGGAACAAGACGACAAGACCGTTGAAATTGAAGACTACCGCAAGAAGATCAAACGGGCCAAAATGCCCAAAGAAGCGGACAGAGAAGCCACCAACCAACTCAAGCGACTTGAACAGATGCATCCGGATTCTGCAGAGGCGACCGTTTCGCGAACCTATCTTGATTGGCTGGTGGAACTGCCATGGTACAAATCTTCCCGGGATAATTTTGATGTCCGTAAGGCCAAGAAGGTACTTGAAAAAGATCACTACGGTTTGGAAAATATAAAGGACCGGATTCTCGAATATTTGAGTGTCCGCAAATTGAACCCGAAGATGAAAGGCCCGATTTTATGTTTCGTCGGGCCGCCCGGTGTTGGTAAGACCTCTTTGGGTCAGTCCATTGCGCGGGCATTAAACCGCAAGTTTATTCGCATTTCGCTGGGGGGAATTCGTGATGAAGCCGAAATCAGGGGCCATCGGCGAACCTATATTGGCGCACTGCCCGGCCGCATTCTTCAGGGTTTGAAGCAATGCGGCAGCAACAATCCGGTTTTTATGATGGATGAAATCGATAAAGTGGGGGCTGATTTTCGCGGAGATCCGTCTTCCGCTCTGTTGGAGGCATTGGATCCGGAGCAAAATGCTTCTTTCAGCGATCATTTTCTCAATATTCCGTTTGACCTGTCCAAGGTCATGTTTATTCTGACTGCCAATCTGACCGATACGATCCCATCAGCCTTGCTGGATCGGATGGAAGTTATTTCACTTTCAGGTTATACCGAAGAAGAGAAAATCGTTATTGCACAAAAACACCTGATCCCGCGCCAGCTGAAAGAAAATGGACTCAGAGCCCAGTCTGTTTCTATCAGCGGCGGCGCATTGCAACAGATGATCGCCGAGTATACTTCTGAGGCGGGTTTGCGAAATCTTGAAAGAGAGATAGCGACCGTCTGCCGTAAAGTTGCCCGCAAAATCGCTGAACGCAAAAAAGGACCGTTTCGCGTTACCCGGGGCAACCTGCACACATACCTCGGTATCCCCAAGTATGGGCCTGACATGGATAAAGAAGAAAACCAGGTCGGCCTGTCCACCGGTTTGGCTTGGACACAAGCCGGCGGTGAACTGCTGTTTGTTGAAGCGTCTTTGATCGGTGGAAAAGGGGATTTAATTGTGACCGGACAACTGGGCGACGTCATGCAGGAGTCTGCCCGAGCGGCAGTCAGTTATGCTCGGGCTAATCTGACTTCCTGGGGCGTCAGGGATAAGGATTTTGAAAATATCGATATCCATATCCATGTGCCGGCCGGCGCCATTCCCAAAGACGGTCCTTCGGCCGGGATCGCCATGGCAACGGCGTTGATGTCGACCTTTACTCGTCAGCCGGTTCGGAACGATGTGGCGATGACCGGCGAAATTACACTCCGGGGACGCGTCCTGCCCATCGGCGGCTTAAAAGAAAAGGCTCTGGCAGCAATGCGGGCAGGGATCCGGTCGGTCATCATCCCCGAAAAAAATAAAAAAGATCTGGCCGAGTTCCCGTCGCATCTGAAGCGCAAGATCAAATTCGTGCCGGTAAAGCATATGTCGGAAGTTTTAACACGGGCCCTTATTGTGCCCAAACCAAAGACGCGATTGAAGCGGTCCCGCACCAAACGCAAATAAACTGCTCGGATATTGATATGTGCCATGAAGATCCTCGCCGTCGACACAGCAACCACCAGCTGCAGCGTTGCCGTGGTTGATCAATCGTCAATATGCGCCGAACTGACGATCCGTAAAAAGCAAACGCATTCAAAACATTTGATGACATCCATCGACTCGGTTTTGAAATCGGCCGGTTTTCAAGTGGATGATCTGGACGGTCTTGCGGTGACGATCGGACCCGGCTCGTTTACCGGCCTGCGAATCGGAATTGCCACAATTAAAGGTATCGCCTCGGCCGTTGACAGACCGGTGGTCGGCATATCAAGTCTTGAAGCGCTCGCCTGGCAATGCACCGATCGCTCCTATTTGATCTGTCCGTTGCTGGATGCGCGCAAATCAGAGGTCTACGGGGTGACTTACCGTTTCAGTGAAGATTGTCTGATTCAACAAACAGCGGCATGTGCCGTCAAGCCGGAGGCGTTTGTTGGCAAGATCAAGGAGCCCTGTGTGTTCATCGGGTCCGGTGCCCAGCTGTATCAAAAAAAAATACGGGATGCGCTGGGAGGCAATGCTTATTTTGTTCCCGATGAACAGAATATTATCCGGGCGTCAACGATTGCGCTTTTGAGTTTGAAGAAGTTTAAAACCAACGATACCGTCGGGGTCAGGGACTTAATTCCGCTATACATTCGAAAATCGGACGCGGAACTCAGTATGGCTGCTAAATCTAGTGCCCAATCCCCACCAGCTGAAAATTCTGAAGCGACGGGGAAGATCAAGCCAAAAGCAAGCACATAACCGATTTTTCAGGAACCGAAATCTCCGGCCGCAGCGATTCCCGCTCAGGCATTTTGACGATTTCGGTGGGGCGCTGTCAGAACTGCCTCGAGATTCAACTGTAATGCCGATCATCTCATGGTAATCATTGACAATCCGTACTGATATTGGTATGAAACAATTTTTACATGAATGCACGCAGACGCCCACGGGTGGCGACGTGTCTAAAATTTCGGGATAGCGATTGCATGGAGAAATATTCATGGCCTGAGCCAACCGTTCAGACAGCCTTTCCGGTGGCAAAAGCCGGTTACCCGCTCATTTTGGCGGCGGCATTTGTCACCTTGATTTTTGCGCTGCTGGAGCTGACCATTCCGGCTCTTTTGGGCGTAGTGGTTGCCTTCAGTTTCTGCGGTTTTTTCCGGGATCCGGATCGAGTGATTCCCAATCAGGCAGGAGGGATTATTGCCCCGGCAGACGGTAAGGTGATTGTGGCGGACACTGTTGAAACCTCCTCATTTTTCAATGAGCGCTGCAAAAAAGTTAGCATCTTTATGTCTGTTTTCAACGTACACGTGAATCGTATCCCTTTTGACGGGGTTGTGGAAAAGGTCAAATACCATCCCGGGAGGTTTTTTGCGGCGAACCTGGATAAGGCGTCATCACGAAATGAGCATAATGCGGTCTTTCTGAAAACACCCGATGACAAAACCATATGTGTGGTCCAGGTTGCCGGGTTGATCGCCAGAAGGATTATTTGTTACGTTCAGCCCGGAATGGATCTAAAGAAAGGGCAGCGCTTCGGATTGATTTGCTTCGGCTCGCGGCTGGATGTCTACTTGCCTGAGGATACTGAAATTACGGTGACTGTTGGTGATAAAGTCAAGGCGGGCACATCACTGATCGCTCAATTTGGGATAGCCCAGTCGCATCAGCAGGATCAATAGGGCCTCTTGGTGCATTCAAAAATGCAGCCAAAGCCTCTTGAATAGCGTCCGTCATCCGCTCCAAAGGCCCTTTTGTAACGGATTTTGGCCGGTTAAATCAGACACCATAAGGCAGCGTGAACAGACCCAACCGGTACCCGGCAAGCCTGATGACTTGTGCGCGAATCTCGGTCGGGCACATCATCGCTGACGCGGCATCATCAAATGAATGCATAATCTATCGCCGGATTCCAGCAATACGCTTGAGAATCGGCGGTTTTTTTATAATGCGTTTCAACTTCTGTAAAACGGAAACAGTGCATGAAAAAGACGTACGACATAGCGGTCATCCCGGGAGATGGAACCGGACCTGAAGTTGTCGCCGAAGGCCTTAAGACGCTTGAAGCAGTAGCCGGTATATTTGACTTTACCTGCCATATCACAACTTACGACATTGGCGGTGAGCATTATCTGGCGACCGGAGAAACGATTTCAGACGAACGACTTGAATCGCTCAAAACAAAGGATGCCATTTTTTTGGGAGCCATCGGTCATCCGGACGTCAAACCCGGGATACTGGAAAAGGGCATCTTACTGAAAACACGGTTTGCACTGGATCAGTATATCAACCTGCGACCGGTTAAGCTTTATGAAGGTGTTTACACACCGATCAAAGACAAACTTGCGGAACATGTCGACTTTGTTGTGGTCCGTGAAAATACCGAAGGGCTTTATGCCGGTGCGGGGGGATTTCTCAAACGCGGCACTGCGGATGAGGTTGCCATTCAGGAATCGATTAATACCCGCAAAGGCGTTGAACGGTGCATTCGCTATGCTTTCGAATTTTGCCAAACTCGCAATAAATCCCGTAAGATAACGCTTTGCGGTAAAACCAATGTACTGACCTATGCATTTGATCTCTGGGAACGGACCTTTTACGAAGTGGCTGAAGAATATCCGGATATCGAAGCCGATTATGCCCATGTTGACGCGCTGTGTATGTGGCTGGTTAAAAATCCGGAGTGGTTCGATGTGATTGTGACCGATAATATGTTCGGCGATATTATTACCGATCTTGGCGCCATGATTCAGGGCGGCATGGGGATCGCCGCCGGTGCCAATATCAATCCCGCCGGCGTGTCCATGTTTGAACCCATCGGCGGTTCAGCCCCCAAGTACACCGGCCAGCAGAAAATAAACCCGATCGCTGCCATTTTGGCCGTTCAGTTAATGCTTGATACGATCGGTGAGAAAGAGGCGGCGCTCAGTGTTGAAGCCGGTGTGGCCAGAGTTCTAAAAATGGACATTCAAGAGGTGGCGGCCGGCCGGATGGGGCATTCAACCAGTGAAATCGGTGATCGGGTTGTCGATTACATTGAAAAACACAATTTACTTTAGTGGCCTGAATAAAAATGGCTGCTGTCCGCTGGTTTCAGTGGTTCCAAATGGGATCTTTAAAGGATAAAACGGCGTCGAAATGCCGTTGCCGTATCTGTTACGGATTTTACGTTTTAGGGGGAGCGCGCTATGGCTCAAAAAAAGTTTAACATTGCCGTTGCCGGTGCTACCGGTGCGGTGGGCAATCAGATGATTCGCTGTCTTGAAGAAATGGATTTTCCGATACAATCGATGGTCTTGTTGGCGTCCGAACGTTCCGTGGGCCGCCAGCTTAAATTCAAAGGCGAATTGATTGATGTTCGGGAGTTAAAGAAGGATTCTTTCAAGGGAATCGACATTGCACTCTTTTCTGCCGGTGGCGGCACCAGCGAAACCTTTGCCCCCTATGCTTTTAAGGACGGATGTGTGGTGGTTGACAACTCCAGCGCCTGGCGGATGGATCCCGAGGTGCCCCTGGTGGTGCCTGAGGTGAATCCCCATGCCGTTGGTCAGTACACCCAAAAGGGTATCATTGCCAATCCGAATTGCTCAACCATCCAGATGGTGGCAGCCCTGCATCCCATCCATCAGAAATTTGGAATCAAACGCGTTGTGGTCTCAACCTATCAGGCCGTATCCGGAACAGGCAAAAAAGCCATTGATGAACTGTTTGACCAAACCCGGGCGATGATTAACTTTCTGAATTACGATACCCGCGTTTACCCGCATCGCATTGCCTTTAATTGTTTGCCGCACATCGATAAATTTATGGCTAACGGGTACACAAAAGAAGAAATGAAAATGGTCAATGAAACCCGCAAAATAATGGAAGACGACAGCATCGCCGTTACCGCCACGACGGTTCGGGTCCCGGTTTTTTACGGCCATTCTGAATCTGTAAATATTGAAACCAAAAAACCGGTATCGGCCGATGAGGTCAAGGCGCTGCTGGAAAATGCACCGGGCATTAAAGTGATGGATGATCCCGCCCAAAATGTATATCCGCTGGCAACCGATGCGGCGGGGCAGGATTTAACATTGGTCGGGCGAATCCGTCAGGATGAATCCATTCCCAACGGCATCAATATGTGGATTGTGGCCGATAACATCAGAAAGGGCGCAGCCACCAATACCGTTCAGATAGCTAAAATTCTTGCGAATGATTACCTGTAAGAATTAAAAGAATGGGTGTTTGTACATTGAGGAAATTCAAT
Organism: Desulfobacterales bacterium; assembly: GCA_050116835.1. GTDB lineage: Bacteria > Desulfobacterota > Desulfobacteria > Desulfobacterales > JAHEIW01 > JAHEIW01. Next base: position 17,293 of record JASFNW010000024.1, on the reverse strand, counting down.
AACGATTATCAAACAATCATTAACAGCGAATTGGGCGTTCAACGCTCAATTCGTTCTGGAGTGCCAAATTGGACCGAATCCCCGTTACAAAAAAAGGCTTTGCAGCGCTTAAAAAAGAGCTCGAAAATTTGAAAAAGATTGAGCGCCCCGAAAATATAAAAGCCATTGAAGAAGCAAGGGCTCACGGCGACCTGAGCGAAAATGCAGAATATGCGGCCGCCAAAGATCGTCAGGGATTTATTGAAGGGCGCATCAATGAACTCGAATTCAAACTGGCCAATATTGATATTATTGAAACCGACAAGCTGCCCAAAGATCGGGCCGTATTCGGAAGCGAAGTCGTCCTTGAGAATACCGAAACCGGTGAAGATGTCCGCTATCAACTGGTGGGCCCGGATGAGTCTGATATCGAAAATGGACGCATTTCCGTCTCATCGCCCTTGGGCAAGGCGATTATCGGTCGCAAGCCGGGTGATGAGCTTTCGCTGAGGGTTCCCGGCGGACGACGGACCTATGAACTTGTCGAAATCCTATAGATCGGGATGATGGAATATTGGAAGACTGGAATGTTGGGTAAAACTAAAAGTATTGTCCTCTTCATAGCAGATCTATGCCTGAACCCGTCATTCCAATCTCCCATCATTGCAACATTCCGGTGGGAAACAGCATATTAATTTCTATAAGTAAAACCGTATTAAAAAAAATCCAACAACTGCATGGAGGTTTTTGTGGCCCGAATTACAATAGAAGATTGTCTGAGGAAGGTTAGTAATCGGTTTTTATTGGTTAACATCGTCGCTCAACGTGTACGCCAAATTCGAGAAGGATCCGACTATTTGGTCAGTTCCCCCAAAAATGAAGATATAGTCGTTGCGCTGCGGGAAGCTGCTGCCGGGAAAGTGGTGCCGGTTCGTGTCGGCGAAACAGAGGACGCTGAAAAATAACATTCTTTGTCAAGTTGTAGCCTTACATATAAAGCGTTAAATCGCGCTGTCGGCAAAGCCGTCCACCAGTATGACATGTTGCAGGATGGTGATCGCATATTGGTTGCCGTTTCCGGAGGTACTGACAGCCTGACATTGATGTGGATGCTGGTCGAACGTTTGCAGCGAATCCCTATCAATTTTGAATTATTCCCGGTGCACATCGATCCGGGTTTTACCGGCGGCTTCAGCCAGGCGCTTCAAGCCTATGGCGCGGCTGCCGGTTTCAGCTTGAGGATTGAACATACCGATTATGGCGTCCGGGGTCACAGCTCCAGCAATCATGAAAATCCCTGTTTTTTATGTGCCCGTCTGCGTCGCAAACGGCTTTTTGAAGTCGCTGCAGAGTTGGCGTGCCCTAAATTGGCCCTGGGGCACAACAAAGATGACATTATTGAAACGCTTTTTCTAAACATGTGCTATGCCGGCGAAATCAGTACCATGGTACCTTCCCAAACACTGTTTAAGGGAAGATTTAAGATTATCCGGCCGCTGGCCTATGCAGACGAGCAGCTTATCCGAGATTTTGCCCGGGAACACGGTTTTCCTGATTTTGTCAATCCGTGTCCGTCTGCCGGCAATTCAAAACGTCAGGAAATAAAAACGATGTTAACGCAGCTATACAAACACAACCCGAAAATCAAGGGCAATATCTTCAGAGCCATGAGCCGGGTAAAAAATGCCTATCTTTTGAAATGACATGAAAGATACCCAAAACCAGCGCGATTATCGCAACATTCCGATCGACAAGGTGGGAATCAAAAATTTACGGTACCCCATCACCGTTGGCGACCGTCGGGACGGCACGCAGCACACCGTTGCCACCATCAATATGTACGTCGATTTGCCTCATGAGTATAAGGGCACTCACATGAGCCGGTTTGTCGAGATGCTGCATCTTTTGCAGCCGGAGATTTCGCTCCAAAAATTTTCTGAAATTTTAGCCAACATGAAGAAACACCTCAATGCGGCATCAGCGCATATTGAAGTGACCTTTCCCTATTTTATCGAAAAAAAAGCTCCCGTCAGCTCAGCACCCGGCCTGATGGATTACACCTGCCGCATCGTCGGCACCAGTGATCCGGACGGCAAAATTGATCTGGTGTCCGAGGTGATCGTACCGATTTCCTCTGTGTGCCCCTGCTCACTGGAAATCAGCAATCACGGTGCGCACAACCAGCGCGGGGAAGTGCATCTGGCAACCCGCTTTAAAAAATTTATCTGGATGGAAGATATGATCGAGCTGGTGGAGGCGGCAGCGTCTACCGATGTTTATTCCGTTTTAAAGCGTGCGGACGAGAAAAGCGTCACCGAAGCAGCCTTTGCAAATCCCAAATTCGTGGAAGATATGGTGCGGGATATCGCCAAAAAACTCAAAGAAGATGACAATATCACCTGGTTTTCGGTTAGTGCCGAAAATTTTGAATCCATCCACAATCACAGCGCCTACGCGCATATCACCAGCGATTAAAAATTTCGTTCTCCAATAATCCTTTGACACATAAAAGGGCAGCTGCGCTATCGTGAATGGGGAACAAATTAACAGGGTCCTCGGCGTAGCTTGATTTTTACATTAATAATATTCAGTGATCGATTAGAAAGGAGATTCAAAATGCCCGATGTGGATGGAATGAAGGAAGGCAAAATGTTTTACACCGATGTCCCTCAAAAGACTGAAGATTTTTTTCTAAAGGGATCGAACGCCCTGGATTGGGGGATGAAAAACCGTTTGGCCAGGATCTTTAACCCGAAAACTGGCCGCACGGTTATGCTGGCTGTAGATCACGGCTATTTTCAGGGGCCGACTACGGGCTTGGAGCGAATTGACATCAATATCCTACCGATTGTTCCTCACGCCGATACGTTAATGCTGACCCGAGGAATTTTGCGAACCCTGGTTCCCTCTTCCGTTTCCCAGTCTATCGTGTTGCGGGTTTCCGGCGGAACCAGCATCCTAAAAGAGCTCAGCAACGAGGAAATAGCGGTGGATATCGAGGACTCCATCAGGCTCAATGTTTGCGCTATGGCGGTTCAGGTATTTATTGGCGGTGAATTCGAGCGCCGGTCGATCATCAACATGACAAAAATGGTGGATATCGGTACGCGCTACGGTATTCCCACGCTGGCTGTCACGGCCGTCGGCAAGGATATGGCCAGGGATGCACGGTACTTCAGATTGGCCACCCGGATCTGCGCCGAGTTAGGGGCCCATTACGTGAAGACCTATTATGTCGAGGATGGATTTGAAACCGTCACCGCTTCCTGTCCGGTTCCCATCGTGATGGCCGGTGGGAAAAAACTTCCCGAGCTGGATGCCCTGACCATGGCGTATCGGGCAGTACAGGAAGGTGCTTCGGGTGTGGATATGGGCAGAAATATTTTCCAGTCGGACTCACCGGTGGCCATGATACAGGCAGTCAAGGCCGTCGTTCACGAAAACGAAACCCCTGAAAAGGCATTTGAACTTTACAGCACACTAAAGAATGAATGATCCTGTAATGTTCGCCCGAGGAAAACTGCCCCCAGACGGAAGATGAGCATCCCACCGATGACCGCTACCAACTGATCGTAAATGTAATTTTTCCATTTTAACATGCAGGTTCTCCGCAGGTTGATTCGGAGATACGCATTTTTAAGGTGTGATCGATGAAGGTTGCCAAATGGTATAACAACAAAGATATCAGAATTGAAGATATGCCAAAGCCCAAACCCGGCCGAAATGAAATACTCGTTAAGGTCATTTCGTGCGGAATATGCGGTAGCGATATTGTCGAATGGTACAGGCTTTCCAGAGCTCCATTTATACCCGGGCACGAGCTTGGTGCTGAGGTCGTTGAAACTGGGGATGCTGTCAGTGATTTTAAGGCCGGAGACCGGGTTTTTGTTGCACCGAAGGTGCCGTGTATGAACTGCTATTACTGTAAAAAAGGCTACTACCCGGTTTGTTCCAGTGTAGCTGACAGATTGCCCGGTGGATTTGCTGAATATGTTCTTGTCCCGGCTTCCATCGTCACCGGCGGAACTTATGTTTTACCCGATAACATTTCATATGACCAGAGCACCTTTATTGAGCCGCTCGCATGCGTTGTCAGAGCCCAAAAGCTTGCTGCCATCCAGGAAGGCCAGACGGTGCTTGTCATGGGGTGCGGCATGAGCGGATTGCTGCACCTGAAACTGGCCAAAGCGAAAAACTGCAAGATTATTGCAAGCGATATTAACGTGCAGAAACTCGGTTATGCCGAGCGGGTTGGAGCAGATATTACCATTGATGCAAGTGAGAATGTGCCAGAAATTCTTTTGGCCCGCAATGGTAGAAAAGCCGAAGTGGTGATATTGTGTGCCGCCGCCCTTTCGGCGACTGAACAGACCTGGAATTCTGTGGATAAGGGCGGGACCATTGTTTTTTTCGCGGTTCCCGGCCCTGATAAAAACGTCGAAATTCCGTTGAATTATTTCTGGACCAGAGAAGTCAAAATCATCACCTCTTATTATTGCGGGCCGCCTGATATTGAACAGGCCATTCAACTGCTGGATACCGGAGCAATAGAAGTGGATGATTTGATAACCCACAAATTACCCTTGGATGATATCGTCGAGGGTTACCGGCTGGTTGCTGAGGGCAAGGAGTCCGTCAAGGTTATTATAACACCCGCTGAGAGCGCAGTTTCACCGACGCCTTGATCTTTTCCGGAGCAGGTTTTTGTTATAGGGTATTCTGTGAAGTGATGCCAATTAATCCAGGATGCGCATGAGTCTTAGCGCCAGCGGTTCGGTGGATTTGCCCGGCGTGTTGAGCATGATGACGTAGCGGCAGAGCCGGCCGTTGGTCCTTCTGATATAGCCGGCGCGCGTGCTGATTCCGGAGAGCGTACCGGTTTTATAATACTCTCTTCCCGCCCGCCGCATATAGTAATGGTAGGGCAGAAATTCCTGCAATATTCGATCCATTTGCCTTGCCGAGACTCTGTTGTCGCGGGATATCCCGGATCCCTCAACAATGGTCATATCCGCGATGCCCAGCATATGCCTGGCGTAATCTTTAGCAATGGTCACGCCTTTGGCAAGCGTGCCCGGTGGTCCGATAATTTTAGCCCCGGTGGCAATCAGCAGCTGATTGGTCATAAAATTATTGGAATGCTCCAGCAGCCGGACAACATTCTGGTCGAGCGAAGCCAGGGCCTCATATCGGTAAATCAATCGGTCGGCGTCGGTGTTAACCCGCCCCAGCTTGACCTTGCCCTTGAAGCGGATGCCTTGTGCGTTCAAAAAATAGCGGAAAAGCAGGCCGGCATATAGCGCGATTTCGTCTTTGTGGTGCGAAAAGACAATGCGGCCGGCTTTAAGTTTTGAGGTTTTTATCTTTTTGATCACAAAGGGCAACAACGGCGTTTGGGGTTCGGCACTCACATATCCCTGCGCAGTGCGCTTAAAGGCGACCGTGTTGAAGTTGACGCATAACGCTCCGTTCGGGGCGTCATAGGGCTGAGTGGACGAGGTAATCCCCGGGATGGTCAACGGTTGCCTGAAATAGGAATCATCCAAGATGAGATCATTCAACGGATTTGGTTTTTTTAGAAGTACAGCAAGGATTTGTGAAATTTTGACAAGTATCTCGGAAATCAGCAGCGGATCGCCATATCCTTTGATTTTCAGATTCATTTGCTGATCCAGATAGAATTCGGTCGGAAAACGGTAATCGTCGCCCAGGTAATGAAGCGCCATCAGGGAAGTGAATACTTTGAGGATCGAAGCCGGTATCCGTTTTTGGTCGGCATTTTTCGAAAATAAAACGTGTTCCTGGGCGTCGGTGATCAGGATAGAATCGTTTTTGCCGATCAAGGCATCCAGTTCGGAAAAATCCTGGGCATTCAGTCCGACTGGCATCAAGAGCAGGCATATCATGAGCAACCCCAGCAAAGCGCTGGCAACTATTTTTTGTGACCGGAAACCGGGTTGAACGCACGCCGCTTGACTGCAGACGGTTGGGCATAAGCGATCGATAGAAGCGATAACCCTGTTGACTGCTCGCGCCAAAAAGGTCTGCTGCGATAAGCTGATGCCGGTCTCGGTCTGATCAGCAGCGGTATCAATCATGTTCATGTGACCCTTGGGGACTCTCGAGGATAATGGTCACCGGACCATCATTGACCAGCTTGACAGCCATCATCGCCCCAAAGCGGCCGGTCTGGACCCGGATCCCCTGGTTTCGCACGCCGTCCACAAATGCCTCAAAAAGTTCAGTAGCTTTTCCGGGTTCGGCTGCATCGATGAAGGAAGGCCGACGGCCTCTGCGGCAATCGGCCAGCAGGGTAAATTGAGAAACGGCCAGCAGCTCACCCTCTGTTTCAAGCAGTGATCGGTTCATTTTGCCGCTGGCGTCCTCAAAAATCCTGAGGTTGATGATTTTGTTAACCAGATAGTCAGCATCTTTAGCGCTGTCATTCCTGGCGACTCCCAGCAATACCAGTAAACCGCTTCCTATTTGTCCCACAACCAGATCGTCGACTTTTACCGCGCTTTGTCGAACTCTTTGAACAACAGCACGCATCGGGCACCATCTCCATCCAGGGTTTAATTAGCCGAAAATATTTAAAAAAGACAAAATTATCGCTTTCATCGAGCGATATCGCTCGTATCGCATGGTCCATCCGTTCAACCAACCGCTAAAAGCAAATTTACCCTTTACGGCAGGCCAGCAAGTATGTCAAGATACCCCTGTTCTGACGCCAGAATCATCTGATGGATTTACAATCTTCATGGCGCCTCCGGGCAGCTGAATTCTTTATTGGTTGAAGAATATTCACTTTTAAGTTATAACTAAGTTATATATTTAATTAAGTTTTTTTATTTTTTGAGATAATAATAGCCGATGGGAGCTGGCGGTTGTAAGTTTAACCTGTCTGAAAAATCAGATCAAACAGCCGAACAGATAAAAGGCTGAATCGGCGATTGGCTGGGAGAACGTTCCTTGAAGAAAAATAACTTATACACGATATTAAACCTCGTTTTCGGGCTGTTCTTTTTCTTCCCGGTTCTGGGGTTCCTCTTTTTTTTCATTAAATATGACATGCTCTCGGACGCGTGGGTGCCATTATTTTTTCTGGGCATCCTGGTGTTTTCTTTTACCGGCTTTACCATTCTTAAAAAATTATTTGACAAGATTTCCAATATATCCGAGCAAATGTCATCCAGTTATCTTGGGGATTTTTCGGATGATCAGATTTCTGCGGGTACCGATGAATTGCAAAACATCGTTCAGTCGTTTAGCGCCATCGAACAGCGTTTTAGCAACACGTTTCATGCGCTTGAAAAAAAGGCCTCTGAGATCGCCATTTTAAAAGAGGTTTCAGAGTTATGTTTCGTCACTTTTGATCCGGAGGAGATTCTGCACATAACACTTGAGCGGGCCCTGGTGCTAACCAATTCGGACATGGGATCAATTCTGACGCTCAACAAAAACGAACCCAAGACATTTCAGGTAAAAGCCACCGTGGGTCTCGGGAAATTTGTCAAAGCCGGTGATCGCATCGATTTTGAAACCAGCATCGCAAAATATGCCGTCATCAACAAATCTCCCCTGGTGGTTGAAGATATTGAACAGGACAATCGCTTCGGCAGAGCCAGCTTGGCGCATTACGGCACCAAATCCTTTGTCTGCATGCCGATTAAAACCAGCAAGGAGATATTTGGGGTCCTGACGATTTCTTCGCGCCAGGATCGCATCTACACGCAGGATGATGTTGAAGTTCTGACGCCGCTTTTAAGCAATGCGGCTTTTACCTACGAAAATCTGCGCCTGCTTAAAGAAAATGAGCGCAACACGCTGCACTTGAGGTCCATCGAAAAAATATTCAAAATACTGGTTTCCAGCTTCAGAGACACTGAGTTGCTGCATGCGGTTCTCAATGAGCTTCAAAGTGTGGTTCCTTTTGATCTTGCGTTCGTGATGACCCTGGATGATGCCAAACCCGGTTACCTAAAGATTTTCGATTTGCTGATCAGCGGACCTTCCAACATTGTGCGTGGCACGAGTTATCCCATCAGGGACTCCATTCTTGAAAAAGTATTCAAACAGGAAAGCAGTCTTCTGGTCGACAATACCCGTTCCATGGCCAATCCGCTGGATCGGGAGCTCTTTTCTGATCAGGGTTGCACTGCCTGTCTGCTGGCCCCGTTAAAAAGAGACGGGAACGTAACCGGAGTTTTAGCATTGGCCGCTCATGATGTCGCTTTGTTCTACAAGGCGCACAAGCTGATTACCTGGATTGCCAATGGGCTTTCGCTGGCCATTGAGCGTAATCGGCTGTCTGCGGCAGTTGTCAAAAGAAACCAGGAACTGGACACCATCCGTCAGGTTGGCAGCGCTCTGGCATCGTCAACATTCGACATCAGCAAAGTCTTAAAATACACGATGGATATGATCCGCGAGGTCATGAATGTGGAGGCCGGTTCTTTGCTCTTTCTGGAAGGCGACGAACTCGAGATCGCGGTGGCCTTCAATATTAAGATCAAATCCATGAAAAAATTCCGCCTGAAAATCGGTCAGGGGATAGCCGGTTATGTGGCCGCCAGGGGCAAATCTATTCTGGTCAATGATATTGAAAAATCACCTCATTTTTTCCCAATGGTCGATGAGTCCACCGGATTTAAGACCCAATCCGCGCTGTGTGTGCCCATGGTATCCCAGGGGAAGGTCATCGGTGTGATTGAGGTGCTCAATAAAATAAACGGTGAATTCGATACGGACGACAAGGATCTTTTGCAATCCATTGCCACTTCTGTTTGTATTGCTTTAGAAAACGCCCGTCTTTATAAAGAAACCGTCAGCATGGCGGAGCAAGAACGCGACATCCGACATATGTTTCAAAAGTTTGTCCCCAAGGAAGTTCTGGATAAAATTATTTATGATTCTGAAAACGACAAACCGGTGGTCGAGGAATTAAAGACCGTAACCCTGCTCAATATTGATATCCGCGGTTTTTCGGAACTCTCCCGCAAGATCGGCTCTCAAAAAACAGTCGCGCTTTTGAATAGCTTTTTTTCGGTCATGGGTGGCGTTGTCTTCAAGCACTCCGGCATTGTCGATAAATATCTGGGAGATGGATTTTTGGCTCTTTTCGGTGCACCCGTGTCCAGCACCAAGGACGCAGATAATGCCATTGCTGCCGGCTTTGAGATGAAAAAATCCCTCGATGCGGTCAATCGATACTTGGATCGTAAATTCGACGCCACCGTCAAAATGGGGATCAGTATTCATACCGGTGAGGTCGTGGTCGGCAATATCGGGTTTGAACAAAAGATGGACTACACCGTCATCGGCGACCCGGTCAATACCGTCTTCAGATTGCAAAATCTGACCAAATCATTTCCAAATGGCATTTTAATCAGTGAAAACACTCTGCGGGCAGCGCGGACCCGCCCACATGTCGGCCAGATAAAGACCTCAGCCGACCTTACCGAGGAACTTGGCGACATGAAAGTATATGAGTTGCTCGGTGAAAAAACGGATAAACCCTATGTTGTTGCCGCCCGTTAGCACGCTTTCGTGCTTCACGATTGGTTCCGGGGCGAAAATGGATAACCGCCAGCGCTGTTTTTTGCCAGGCTGATGCATCGTTTTTGAGACCATTTATCCGCGGGTCAGGCTGACCCGGCACAGCGCAACCGATTTCAAAAATAGGGTGTTGACGGAGAAGAGTATGGAAGACACGGACAACCAGGGGTTTTTAAAAGGTCAATTTCTGATGGCAATGCCCGGTCTGATGGATCCCAATTTTTATCAGACCGTCACCTGTATGTGTGAGCACAATGACGAAGGTGCCATGGGCGTGGTGATCAATCGGGTTCATCATGCGCTGACGGCAAAAGATATTTTTGAAGAGCTCAATATCGATTGTTCACCCCGGACAGAACGCATTCCGATATACCTCGGCGGACCGGTCCATATCGCCGAAATTTTTGTCCTCCACGGGCCCCCGTTTGATTGGGAGGCCTCATTAATGGTCACGCCTGATGTTGCTTTGAGCAATACGAAAGACATTATTGAGTCGATCGCTGCCGGTAAAGGTCCGGAATCCTTTATCATAACGCTGGGATGCGCTGGCTGGGGGCCGGGTCAACTTGAAACCGAAATTAAGCAAAACGCCTGGTTAACATATCCGGTGTTCGCGGAGAATATTTTTAAAATGCCGGTTGAAAATCGCTGGGAGGAGGCCGTCAAAAAGATGGGAATCGATCCGAGGCTGCTTTCCGACAGGGCAGGGCACGCTTGATCAACGTTTTGGTTTCTAACGACGGGCTTGACTGGATTTAGCCTTTGACTTGGTTTTTTTTTTCTTCAAACAGTCTTTGTCTTTTCTCACAAATGCGCACAGTTTTGGATTATAATATTCTTTACAGTTGAGAGGATTATACAGCGGACATTCAGGGTGCTTCTCGGACATAAACCATCTTTCCCTTCTTAAATTTAATTCCCGAGGCCGAACAGGCGCTTTTGTAGCACATAATCGCTGGCTTTACAAGGTATTATATCACAATCTGGTGGTTGGCGAAAAGCACACGCAGAGCCTTCCGGGGCGACACGGCCGTGTTGCTTGACAACCCACTTTGTTCGATCGTCCTCGAGTCGCCAACCAACCCTGGTCGCAACGGTGTCTGTCTGCCAACCTGCGGCAGCATGCGGTTTTCCTTTTTCACCATTTCGATTTACGAGGTTGAACCAATGATCACAGCAGGAATCGATTGTGGCGCCAAAAATACCCAGACCGTTATCTTGCAGGCGGGCCGGATTATCGGCAAAGCCATGCTGGCAACCGGCTACGAACAGGCGAAGACCGTGCGAGAAGCCCTGGCGCAGGCGGCCAAAGATGCCGGTATTGCACCGGATGAGATTCAGAAAATTTTTGCCACTGGGTCCGGGCGTACGGCGCTAAAGGTCGCTGATGACTCGGTCAGCGAAATCAAAGCCATGGCCAAAGGCGCCCATTTTTTCTTTCCCAATGCCCGCACCGTGATCGATATCGGTGCTGAAGAGGGAAGGGCGGCAAAAATTGATGAACAGGGTCATGTGGTGGATTTTGCGATAAATGAAAAATGTGCGGCCGGCGCGGGAGCCTTTATCGAAGGCATGGCCCGGGCGCTTGACATCACCGTTGAAGAAATGGGCCCAATGTGCCTTCAAACGGACAAAAAAATCCCGATGAATGCCCAGTGTGTTATCTTTGCCGAATCCGATGTTGTCGACCTGATTCACGCCAATACGGAAAAACCCGAAATCAGCAAAGCCATTCATGATGCGATCGCCAGCCGGATCGCTTCCCTCATTCGCCATATCGGCGTCAATGAGGATATTGTCATGGTCGGCGGTGTGGCCTATAATCCGGGTTTTATTGCCGCTCTCCAAAAGGAGTTGAAAATCGATACGATCTTTATTCCAGACGAGCCCGAATATGGCGCTGCCGTCGGCGCGGCCGTTTTGGCAGCGGAGACATAATTGTAATTCTTATTAAATAAGGTCCAAATATTCGCTGGGCCAGAGTATCTTGCCGGCGGCGTCTTGCTGCTGGCTACTGGCCACTTGCTTTGACATCTTGTTACCGGGAACCATATTTAATTAAAAAGTTGGTTGACCTCTTTGGCTCAGAGCATCATTCCCGCGAAAGCGGGAATCAAGAAATATTATACTTCGCTTTTATTTTTTGTATTTTTAATCAGAAGCAAGCTTCGAAAAGCCGGAAACCGGCGCTAAGAAGCCAGAAGCAAGACGCGAAGAGCCAGCGGCAAAAAAAGACACCTAATGCCATTAACGAATAACACCACCGCCGAAGAATAACGACATGGTTGATGGTCAAAAACAGGATTACTGTCACTGGCCCGAGTCCAAATGGAAGGATCCGGATATTTACTGGAAAGATGCCCAATTGATTACCGTGGGCATTGATGTGGGCTCCGTCAGTTCCCAGGCTGTTATTATGGCCGATGGGAAAATTCTTGCATACGGCAATATGCGCACCGGCGCCAACAGCCCCGACAGCGCCCGTAGGGTGTTAACGTTTGCGCTGGCAGGCACCGGGTTGCCCGAGGACCGCATGGATTATTGCGTCGGCACCGGATATGGACGGGTCAATGTGCCATTTGCGGACCGCACGGTTACTGAAATCGCCTGCCATGCACGCGGTGCCAATTTTCTTTACGGTCCTGGCGTGCGAACGGTCCTGGATGTCGGCGGACAGGATATTAAAGCGATTCAGTGCGATGAGAAAGGCAAAATCGTCAATTTTTTGATGAACGATAAATGTGCGGCCGGAACCGGGCGCGGCATGGAAGTGTTTTCAGATTTGCTGGGCGTGCCGATCGTGGAAGTCGGGGAGCGGTCTTTTGCATTTGAGGGGGAGGAACCGGCGGCGGTTACCAATAACTGCGTTGTTTATGCCAAATCAGAAGCCATTGCCCTGTTGCGCAAAGGATGGAGCTTAGAAGCGGTTCTGGCTGCCTACTGCAAGGCCATGGCCGAACGGATTTATGAGTTGATCGAACGTCTGGGCGTCAAAGCCGAATTTGCGGTTACCGGCGGAATGGCTAAAAATCGTGGGGTCATGGATCGTCTGATGCTCATGATCGGACTCGAGCGCCAGCAAACCCGCTGGGATACCCAGATTGCCGGTGCCGTCGGCGCTGCGCTGTTTGGCTTGAAAATATGTCAAAAAGGCAAAGGCTGGCACAAAGGCTAAATGGATCTTTTTCCGATGAGCTGTGTTCTCCGCGGGTTTCAGACCTCAACGTAATATAAGTGCGCCCTCGGCCTAAAACCTTTGTGCGGCCTTGCTCATCAAAAAAAAATCTCTCATTTAGCAATTCTTTAAAATGGAATCCATTTCGCTTAATTCTAATTCTATTGAGATTAATTTTGCTGAGCATAAAAGTTGACCTTCTGAAAATGCAAAAGATTTTTGCGAACGGAATGTCGAGGGGTAAATTGAATGCCCACGGTTAAGTTGACGATTGATGGGCAGACGGTTGAGGTGAAAGCGGGGACAACGATTCTGGAGGCAGCCCGCAAAGCAGATATTTATATCCCGGCTCTGTGTTACCATCCGGATCTGCCGCCTGCCAAAGACCGGCCCCCTGCAAAAGCCGTTTTTCACGATGGTCGCAAAATCGAAAATGCCCGGCCCGGACAACCCGGCAAAGGATGCGGCATCTGTGTGGTTGAAATCGAAGGCCACAGCGAGCTGGTGGGCGCCTGTGCTGCGGAAGCGGCTGAAGGCATGGCGGTGACAACCCAAAATAAGCGCATACGGGAAAAGCGCCAGGAAAACCTGCTGCCGATCATGGCCCGTCATCGCCACGCCTGCCTGACCTGTGCCCAGCAGGCCGGATGCCCTCGGACCCCGTGCTCCGCCGATGTACCGGAGGTTGAGCGTTGCTGCGATCTATTCGGGCGCTGTGAGTTGCAATATATTGCCAATTTTGTCGGCATCCCGGATTCAACTCCCAGATGGATACCCACCGATTTTCCGGTTTTAAAAGCTGCCCCCCTGTTTGAACGGGATTATAACCTGTGTATTGGCTGCACCCGCTGTGTTCGCGCCTGCCGGGATCTGCGCGGTATCGAGGCGCTGGGCTTTGTTTTTGATGAAAACGGTCAGGTGCAGGTGGGCAGCATTGCGGAAACCCTTGAAGATTCCGGCTGTAAATTCTGTACAGCCTGTGTCGAGGTATGTCCCACCGGAGCTCTGGTGGATAAAGCCGTAGCGCCGGCCACGCGCGACGCCGACCGGGTGCCCTGCATCGCTGCCTGTCCGGCCCATATTGATGTTCCCGACTACCTGCGGCTGTGCGCCAGTGGCCGACGGGATGAAGCCAACGCCATTATCAGGGAAAAAGTGCCGTTTCCCGGTGTCTTGGGACGGGTATGCACCCACCCCTGCGAAGATGTCTGCCGCCGGGGCGCGGTCAATGAAACCATTGCCATCTGCGCACTCAAACGCTATGCGGCCGACGGTGATCAGGGTCTGTGGAACATTAGAAATCGAGTCGATATTGATAGCGGCAAGAAAGTGGCTGTCGTAGGTGCCGGCCCGGCGGGGCTGACGGCTGCATTTTATCTTCGCAAAAAAGGCCATGGGGTCACCGTTTTCGAAGCCCGCGAGGCCGCCGGCGGTATGCTGCGATACGCCATTCCGCAACATCGTCTTCCTAAAGACATACTGGACAGCGAAATCGCCGACATCCTGGCTCCGGGAATCCGATTACAAACCGGCCGGACGCTGGGAAAAGATTTCACATTGAAAGCGCTCAGCGCCGTTGGCTATGATGCCGTATTTTTAGGCACAGGTGCCCCTGCGAGCCGGCGAATCGAGCTGGATGGGTGCAATAGTGCGGATGTGATCTGGGCGATCGATTTTTTACAGCAGGTGGCGCAGGGAGCGGATATCAGGCTCAAAAAAAGAGTGGTCGTTATCGGTGGCGGCAATGTTGCCGTGGATGCGGCCATGACAGCGCTGCGCTGCGGTGCGGTTGAAGTCAAAATGATCTGCCTGGAGGGTGGCGATGAGATGCCTGCCAGCATGCGGGATTTGGAAGCAGCCAGAGCCGAAGGCATTGAAATTCTGCCATCCCGGGGGCCGGGACGCGTGATCAGCGAAAATGGCAAAGTCACCGGTCTGGATCTGGTGGAGTGTACCGGCGTTTTAAACGAGACGGGCGAATTTTGCCCGCAGTTCGGTCGGACCACAGAATGCATTCCGGTGGATCAGCTGATCATTGCCGTCGGTCAAGCCACCGATCTTTCGCTTTTGAATGACGGCAGCCCGATAAAAGTCGACCGTGGTATGATTGTCGTCAACCCGGACTCTCTGGAGACAGATGCCAAAGGCATCTATGCCGGCGGCGATGTCACTGCAGCACCGGGCACCATCATCGATGCCATTGCCGCCGGTCGCCGGGCAGCGGCGTCGATTGATCAGGCCCTGGGCGGAACCGGGGTGATCGATGAAATTTTGTTTGCCCGCGATACGCCGGATCCGTTTTTGGGAAAGGATAACGGGTTTACGGCCTGGTCCCGGGAAAAGGTGCCGCAGTTGGACCCTGCCACCCGAATACATGGATTTGAAGAGATCGCCATGTCCTACGACGATGAGCAGGCGATGCGGGAAGCAAGGCGCTGTCTACAGTGCGACCTGCGGCTGCATATCGGTCGCAATCCATTGCCACCGGAGCCATGGCTGCCTTTTGATGTGGAGCATGTAAACCGGGTACCGGAATCCGAAGGGGTCTTTCAACTGCTGGATAGAGCTCAGCATGTATTGCGCATTAAAGGCAGCGTCAATTTACGCCGGGAGCTCTTAGGGGCGCTGCAAGACAAGCAAAGTGCCACCCTGTTTATATACGAAGAACATAAGTTGTACTCGCAACGGGAAAGCGAGCTGCTCCAACAATATCTCAAGGAACACGGTCGGATGCCCGGTGGCGAAGAGGATGATCTGTTTTAGTTTGGAAAGGGGTATCGGTCGGGTTTTTGGTTTGGCATATAACTCAAATATACGCGCTTTACAGGATGTCACAGCATCATGTGCCGCCGGAGCTGCTTTTCATAAGTTGATTTTTCACAGTTTGTAGTCTTGATCGGTTACACACTCTCCGCACAGGGTAATGGCCGCATCTATCAAAGCAAGGTGGCTGTATGCCTGGGGGAAGTTTCCCAAGAGTCTTTTGGTTTCAAAATCGATATCCTCACTAAGCAGACCGACATGATTCCGGTAGCTCAAGACGTTACGAAACATTTTCTGCGCCTCCTTTTTTTCACCGATTTTGTAAAGCGATCGAATCAACCAGAAGGTGCAAATCGTAAAGGAGGAGCGCGGCTTTCCAAAATCGTCCTCGTTGAGGTATCGGTACATGAGTCCGTTTCTGGACAGCTGCTTTTGGGTTAATCTCACCGTGCTGACAAACTTGGGATCATCCGCCCGGATGAAACCGTAATGTTCCATTAGCAGATTGGCGGCATCCAGATTGTTTTCGCCGTAAGCCTGGACAAAAGCGTGGATATCGGCGTTCCAGCCTTTTCGATGGATATCTTCTTTGATTTTGTCCCGAATTTGTGACCAAATCGCGACGTAATTTTCCATTCCAAAATAGCCGGCGATTTTTGCAGAGCGGTCCATCGCCACCCAGGAAAGCAATTTGGAAAAAGTGAAATGTTTTTTACGGTCGCGGAACTCCCAGATTCCGCGATCCTTTTTCGTCCAGTTGTTTTCTACATGTCGTGCCAGTGTTCGGACGACGGTCCAAATATCCTCTTTGTTTTCGACGACTTCACGCTTGAAAATTCCCAGATACTGATAAATGGCATCCAGCAGCACGCCGTAGATATCGTTTTGCTTTTGCTTATAAGCGGCATTGCCGATCCGCACCGGCGTGCTGTTCTCGTATCCGTCCAGAAAATCAAGCTCCTTTTCTTTCAAATTCTTCTGGCGGTTTATGCCGTACATGGTTTGGATTTTTTCGTCTTTAAACGGAAGAATGTCCAGAATAAAATCTAAAAAGCGTTTCGCCACGCGGTAGTGACCGAGTTTTGTCAGCACAGCAACACACATCGAAGCATCCCGCAGCCAGCAATATCGATAGTCAAAATTTCGTGAGGCGCCCAATTCTTCAGGCAGAGAAGTTGTCAGCGCTGCCAGAACGGCTCCGGTTTTCTGATATGAAAGCAGTTTTAATGCCAGAGCGCTTCGCTGGATGGCTGCATTGAAACCCGAAAACCGTTGTCCGCTTGCCGACCAGCTGAGCCAGTAAACGCGCGTTTTTTCATACTGCAGGTCAATCGTGTCGATATTCAGATCCGTCAGCTTTTGATTGTAGCTCACCAGCAGATAACCATCCTGCTTGATCGTAATGAGACTGTTGTCGGCAATTCGACCGAGATCAAGGTCTGAGTACAAATACAGTGATTCATAAGCGCCTTCTGTTGTTCCCGTCTTGATGTACGCATCCCGGACTTCGGTCTTGACATCGTACTGACCGTAACAGGGCCGGGGACGATATAAGAAACGCACTTGCGGTTTGCCTGAAATGTGCCGAATATATCGAATGATATCCGGCGGGCAACGATAGGTTCCGGAATCTTCTTTATAGCGGGGCATGAAATCGATAAGTTCGAATTTATCGGTTTTTCTGGAAAAGGTGGTGACCAGGACATTGGTTTTGGGAATGTATTCCTGCCGGATTTTGGTATCCGCAGCCACCTGAACCCCGAATTCGCCGCCACGCTCTTTGTCAAGGATCCTGGCAAATACGGATGGAGAATCGAA
>JASFNW010000023.1:0-45879 GCA_050116835.1 Desulfobacterales bacterium | reverse complement strand
ACCAGCACGACAGCAACGGTTGTGATGATGAAACGTTTGTACTTCATACGACACTCCTTTCGACTTGCCTGATAACATCTTTAAAAGCGTTGTCACCTTGAAACACATCAGCGCTTTTTTATTTTTAATTTGTGCCCGAAACCTCCCCCCTTTGGCGTCTTTCTCAATGAAAAACGCTCTGCCAGAGATTCCGGGCACTGGCTCCCAAAATGAGCGCCGGGTGCGATAAAGCAGAAATCGTGCCAGAGATGACAAAATTAAAATCTTGTGCATTTACGACGAGTTAGATTTTTATGAAAAAATCGTAACTTTAAAATTGTGAAATTTATGATATAGTAATAAGAGAATTTTTTCTTATAGTTTCAATTAGTTATAGTTTTCTTTAGTTGTGGTTGTATCGCTAAGAAGATATCATGACGACATTTAAACGGCATTAACTTAAAAGTCGCTTTGCCGCTATCTTTTAAACTTGTTTAAAAGATGCAGTCTTTTTTCTTCAATATCGCAACGATAAATCATAGGTTGTAATGACTAGACAAAAGAGAAAATTTTCTTGTGTTTTAGGGGTTCGTATAGTTTTATTTAGTTGTGGTTTTCCTGATAAACCCTTTCTATACGGAGGTTTGGAGGGGTGTAGGCAGTATTTGCTTCTATAGCAAGTAGATAAGACAGTGTCAATTACTATTTCTAGTGACCGGCATTTTTTGACAGCATTTGACAGATAAACACCATCTTGATGAAAAGCGACCGGTAAAAACCGGGTCGCCCTCTTTCTTCCGTGCCCTAAAAATCTGGTATTTTGTTTAACTATCTTAGCATTCGCTCGACCTGATCCACTGTCAGCGTCAGTGCGCCCCAATCTTGTTCGACTTTGCCGCTCAGCAGATAGGGCCGCTGGCGATCGATCATGTGGCAGAAGCGACGGTAGGCCTGGGGGAAAAAGGTGGTCTCAACAATACCGGTTTCATCTTCGAAGGTTAAAAACTCCATCGGATCACCGCGCTTGGTGGAAACCACCTTGCCGGTAATCAGCCAGCCGGCCAGGGTGACCCGCCGGCCGATAAAGCGCGGCAGATCAACGGCTTTGACGGTTCGGCGTCCGCGCAGCCTGCTGACAAACAGCTCCATGGGGTGGCGGTCGCACAGAAATCCCAGCACGGAAAACTCACGCCGCAGCCGCTCACGCTCATCTTCGGCGGGCAGTGCCGGCCGCGGGCAATCGGCGCCGGAACCGGCCTCATCAAAAAGGGACGGGGCGGGCGTTTTCGGTCGTTTTGTCTTCAGCCAGCCGGCCAGTTCCCACAGCAATGTCGCGCGATTGCCGCCGGGGTTGAAGACATCCAGGGCGCCGCAGTTGATCAGCGAGCGCGCCTCGTCTTCAGCAGGGCGCACGCGCTCCAAGAAATCCCGCAGACCGCTGTAAGGCCGAGGGCGGCGCTGTGCGACGATGCGCGCCTGGGTGTCGGCGTTCAGGCCTTTGATCGCCAAAAGCCCCACCCGGAGGGTGTCGGCCCGGCCGGTCCAGTGGACCTGGCTTGAGGTGATATCGGGTGGCAGCACCGTCAAACCCATACGCCGGGCCTCGGACACATAGGCAAAGGTGCCGTAAAAGCCGCCCTGGTTGCTGATCACTGCTGCCATAAATTCAGCCGGATGATGGACCTTGAGATAGGCGGCCTGAAAGGATACCCGGGCATAAGAAGCACTGTGGGGTTTGCAGAAAGAATAGCCGCTAAAGCTCATCATCATTTCCCAGATTTCGGCGGTTTTGCCGGCCGGCACGCCGCGCTGCTGCGCACCGCTGTAAAAGCGGTGTTTAAAATCCCGCAGCTGGTATTCGCGGTCTTTTTTGGTCAGCACTTTGCGCAGTGTATCGGCTTCGGCATGCGAAAAGCCGGCCAGAACCACAGCAGCGCGCGAAACATCCTCCTGATACACCATGATGCCGAAGGTTTCAGCGAGCACTTCGGCCAGAAAAGGATGAATCGGTTCCCAGCGGCCGCCGTGCAGGCGACGGATATATTCCTGGATGAATTCGTTGGCTGCCGGGCGGATGATACTGCTGTGAATGATCAGGTGTTCGAAATCGCCAACTTTTGATTTTTGCTGCAGCAGGCGCATGGCCGGGCTTTCAATATAAAAGCAGCCCATGGTGCGGCCCTGGGCCAGAGCCTCCTGGGTGGCAAAATCGTCTTCGGGCTCCCAGCGCAGCTCATCAAAGGGGGTACCGTTGTCGTGCAAATTGGCCAGTGCATCGCGGATGACACCGAGACTGCGATTGCCGAGCAGATCGATTTTGACCAGACCGGCATCTTCGGCAGCATCTTTTTCCCACTGGATAATCGGCACGCCTTTGGGGGCGAGCTCAACCGGGACGTACTCTTCGATTGGGCGCGGCGTGATCACCACCCCTCCGGGATGCACCGACAGATAGCGCGGGGTGCCGATCAGGCGCTGGGCAAACTGCAAAATGTCGGGCCAGGGCGGAGGAAATTCCAGGGCCCTGGCTTCAGGGCGTTGCCTGAGTTCGTTCAAAAATCGGGGGTCGGATTCCTTTACACGCCAGAATTGGGGCAGCCGCCTGGAGACCCGCCCGATCTCGGCATCGGTCAGCCCAAAGACCTTGGCGACTTCGCGCACCGCCATGCGCGGTTGAAACAGCACATGGCTGGAGACCATGGCGGAATGACCCGGGTACTGACGCAGAACCGAATCCAGCACATCGTCGCGCTCGTCCCAGGCGAAATCCACGTCGATATCGGGCGGGTCCTTGCGCCCCGGATTGATAAACCGCTCAAAATACAAATTGTGCTTGAGGGGACAGACATTGGTAATGCCCAGACAGTAGGCCACCAGAGAGGCGGCCCCCGAACCGCGGCCGCAGGTGCGCGGGCTGCGTTGGATAATCTCGCGCACGATCAAAAAATAGGCGGCAAATCCCATGCTTGTGATGCTGTGCAGCTCGTGTTCCAGTCGCTCTACCACGGTCTCGGAAAGCTCAGCACCGTAACGGTGCCGCGCGCCTTCATAGGCTCGCTCCCGCAGGTGCTCGGCTGCATTGCCACCATTTTGGCCGAGCAGCGGCGGCATGACAATGCCAAACCGCGGGCCGCGAAAATTGAGGCACTCGGCAATCCGGTCAGTGGCGCTGATGGCCCCGGGGCAGATGGCAAAGCGGCGTTCATATTCCTGAGGGCTGGCCAGCCAGGCATCCGACGGGGCCACCTCGCCGGCGGCCAGACGTGACAGGGATGTGTTGTGCGCGATGGCGCGCAGCATGCGATGCATCGCCATATCTGCAGGGTCTAAAAAGAAACTGCCCGGCGTGGCCACCAGTGGTACGCCCAGGCGGCCGGCGGTGCAGCACAACCGGTGGGTGGCGGGCAAAGGACGGCGCGGCATGGCAGCCGCAATCGAAACGCCCTCAGCATGCCAACTGTTGAGTAGATTCGCGCTTTGGGTCAGGACCACCAGGCCGTTTTTGTGAGCACTCACGGCATCTGCTAAGCGAAAATCTTCATCCGTGTGGCGGCGGGTCAGCAAGCGACAGAGGTTGCGGTAGCCCGATTCATTTGCCACCAGGCAGACGGCGCGTTGCTTGCGTTGCGGATCGGTGACCTCCGCGCCCACAATAGGGGTCAGGTCTTCGCGCCGGCAGGCGCTCAAGAAAGGCCACAGGCCGCACAGGTTGTCGGTGTCGGTCAGCGCCAGATGCGTGTAGCCCAGACGCCGGGCGACGCGGCAGACCTGTTTGACCGGGGCGGTGCCCCACATCAGGGAATAGTTTGATCGTACCGTTAAAGGAATCATTGTGCGTGCAAATTCGAAATCCGAATATCGAAATTCGAAACAAATTCAAAATTCGAATCTTAAAGGTTCAAAACAAGTCCCAGTTTCGAATTTTGAATTTTTGTCATTCGTATTTGTTTCGGGCTTTGGGTTTCGAAATTCGGATTTTTCAGGCTTTAAATGATATCGAAGCCAAATTTAGTGTTAAGCGGTTAAGACCCGGCCCATGCGAATTGATTCGTGACCGAACCGCCGGCGCACGGTGTCGATGGCGTTGATTAGCCCGGAGCGCTTTTGATCGCCTTTCCGGTCGGCAACGAACAGCGCTAACTGGGCCGGCGGAAAGACGAGCCGGTCACAGACCAGGCGCAGGTGCCGGATGCGCACCCGCCGGACCCAGGCCAAATGCAGCGCGCGCCGGGCCAACTCGAAGAGGGTGAGATCGTTGGCCGTGGCCGGCTGGGCAGCAACCTGTCGGGCACGGCGCATGCCGTCGGAATAATCGAGAACAATCGCGATGCGCCGGGCAGCCCGGCGGCGTTTACGCAGCCGGACGCCGGCCTGCTCCACCAGCCGGTAGAGAACGCTTTCCAGGGTGTGCACATCGTTGGTGTCGGTGCCGAATTCGTGGTCGGCGGTCATCTGCGGCGGTTTTTGTCCGACCGGCAAAACCGGGGACGGATCGATGCCGCGCACCGCCTCGTAAAGCAGCCGGGCACGGGCGACAAAAGGGATTTCCAGCTGTTCGAGGCTCAGGGCTGCGACCTGAAAAGCATGGGTCAAATTGAATTCGCGTAGCCGCAGCAGGTCATCGCGTTCGATGCCCGGAACCAGGTGGACGGACAGCGGCGCCAGCAGCGCTTTTTCCTCACCGGCGGCGACGATGTATTCCCCGTCGGGTTTCACCAGCCGGGTGGCCACTTTAGCCACCAGTTTATTGGGGGCCACCGACCAGATCGGGTCCAACCCCAGATCGGCTTTGACCTGCCGGCGCAACCGCCAGGCCACATCCTGGGGGGGGCCGAAAAGACGCCCGGTGCCGGTGGCATCCATAAACAGGTGACCGTCGTCTTCACCGGTCTCGATCAGGGGTGAATACGGCAGGGCGCGCGCGAGCACATCGCGCATGGCCTGCTCGTAGCGGTGGGGATGGGGCGGCAGGACGCGGATATCCTTGCACAGACGGACGGCGCGCTGCAGGGCCATGCCTTTGCGGATACCGGCCAGATAGGCTTCGTTGCTCATGTCATAAACGGCGGCACGCACGGCGCCCTCGGGTGCGATGATCACCGGACGTTCGTGCAGCCGGCGGTCCATCGCCCTTTCCACCGCCACCGCAAAATCGGCGACATTTAAATGGATAATGGATCGATTCATCTTTTCATCAAGGAACGATTTTCAAAAAGTTCAACCTCTGTGAATGAAAGATTCATTTACCTAATAAATTTTTGTTAAATCCGAAGCACGAAGCACGAAATCCGAAACAAATCTGAAATTCTAAATCCGAATTTTCAAAAAGTTTTGCGTTTTGGTCATTTGGGATTTGAATTTGTTTCGAATTTCGATATTCGGATTTCGAGTTTATATTGCTTTACCGAATACCTTCTGCGTTCTTAGTTTCTCCAATTTTTGAAACAGGCATGCGTCGCTACAACAACCCCCTTTCAATGAGCTGACTGATCAGCCGCCGGGCATTTTTAGGCGCCTGGGCGCGGACATGGTTGTTGAAAAAAATGGTACCGCTGCCGGCCTGACGGGCCATCGGTGTGATGATCTTGTCGGCCCATTCCTGCAGCTCTTCATCACTGTAGTCGTAGTCAAACTGCATTTGCATGTTGCCTGAACGCCAGCCCCTGGCGTTGCGGCCGTGAAATCGAATGTAAAAAAGTTCCGGATTGGTGACCACATCGAGTCGCGGGAACAGGCGTGGCAGTGCCGGTTCATCCACGGCCACCAGGGTGGTGCGGCGGCGTTCCAGTTCGGCAAACACCCGATCCGTGGCCCATGAGGCATGGCGAAATTCCACCGCCAGCGGCAATCCGGCCAGTTCGTCCAGCAGGGCGGCCAGGTAGCGGCGATGTCGCGGCGTCCGGGAAAAGCCCGGGGGAAACTGTAGCAAAACCGCCGCCAGCTGTCGGGCCTGAACAAGCGGTGCCATGCCGTCGCGGTATTGAGAAGCCTGCCCCCGCCATTGGTTGGGATCCACCTCGTGGGTTAACGTGCGGGTCAGCTTGGCGGCAAAGCGAAAACCGGGCGGTGCCTGTTGACGCATGCGTTCGATGGCGGCGGCTTTTGGCATCTGATACCAGGTGAAGTTCAATTCGGTGATCGGAAAGGTACGGGCATAAAGCGACAACATCTGGCCGGATCGGGTACCGGCCGGGTAAAATCCGGCGTTGACCCACTCCGTATAGGAATAACCGCTGGTGCCGACCCACAAGCGGCAGGGGGTATTGGGTGTCTCCGTGCGCATAAAATTTCAGATTTCAAAAGTTGTGATAACGAAGCTGTATTATACGAGCTGATAGCTCATAGCAGATAGCTGATAGTCTATGCGTGCTATCAGCTGTGAGCTACGAGCTACTTAATGCCCTCCGGGCCGCGGTGGATGCCGATGATCTTGCCCTGAATCAGCACTTCGCCGAAGCCGTAACGCATGGAGGCGTAGTCGGCATTTTCCGGACGCAGCTCGATGTGGTCGTCATGTAAAAAAAAGCGTTTGACAGTGGCCTCTTCACTGTTGATCAGAGCCACGACAATTTCCCCGTTTTGGGCGTACTGGCGCGGTTCGCAAATTGCCAGATCGCCGTTGAGGATACCGGCCTCTTTCATCGAATCGCCCTTGACGCGCAGGGCAAAGACGTTTTGACTGCGGTAAACGGCGGCATCCAGCACGATGCTGCCGTCCCATTCCGTCTGGGCGTACATCGGCAGACCGGCCGTGACACGACCGATAATCGGGATTTCGCGCCAGCGCTGCGAAGCTACTGCCTGGCGGGTGCGATTTAACAGATAGACATTGCGGCTGTAGCGCCCCTCGCGCTTAACGTAGCCTTTTTCTTCCAGGGCGCGAAGAGTCTGGGCAATAGCGGTATGACTGACCCCCAGATCCGCTGCGGCCTGGCGCAGGCTGGGGCACAGACCGGTTTTGGCGATTTTGCGCTCAAGATAATCCAGAAGACGCTGCTGTTTGGGTGTCAACTGGGCTTTCATGAAACCTCCGATTTTATATTTTAATTAACCACAGACCCACACAGACGTGCACAGACTTTTTTTATTAACCGCAGACCCACGCCGACGGACGCAGACCTTTTTGCCGCGCGACCTGCGCGGCAAAAAACGTGTCAATCGCTGCGCGATTAATAGTACCAATATTGAGTGATTCGAAATTTAAGAAGCGATATTTTTGTTTCTATAAGCTCTATGTAGCTGAACAAGTAAATTTTTATCCCGCGCCAGCGGGATGACGTAGCTTTTGATCGCGCCGGTCGCGCGATTAAAATGTCTGCGCAAGTCTCGCGGTTAAAAAAAGTTAGAATCTGTGGCTAAATTTCGATCTAATGTAAAGAATAATGTAAATATAAATATAAACATTCTGGCTGTCAAGATGAAAAATCGCAAAAGGGGTTTTTCAGGCTTGCAGGCGGATCAGATGAACAATTGGGACAGCCGTCTCTGACCGAAGCGCATCGGCACGAAAATGGCCAGCAGACTGAAAACCAATACGAGGCTGAAGGAGCCGACAATCCATATCCAGGTTGACAGGCTAATGAATTCATTGCGGATGCCGGCCATAAAGAGATTATACACCGGACCGGCCTCGATGAGGACCACCAGACCGATGTATCCGGCGCAGGTGATCATAAAAACCAGTCCGCCGAAACTGGTGATGGTCTGGGTCGGATTTTCGGCCTTAAAATCCGGAAAGGCCGCGCCCAGGCCGATGCCGATTGCCACGATCCCGGGGACAACAAAAAAAACCGTGAGGGTCGAAAGGATCATCATAAACGGTGTGACCTGCAACAAAATGTTGGTTGCCGTAATCAGAACCTCGGTCAAGATGAGCAGCGGAAGATAATAGATGAAAAATTTAATCCATAAAAACGTGCGAATGGAAAGCGGCGCGGTTTTTACCAGCCAGAAGGCCTCTCTTTCCATGCTGACCGCCGGATAGGCAAATCGGGCCGTTACGGCCGTCAAAACGAACAGCGCCAGCCCCGTGTTTAGAAAGGAGAATAAATTCTGCAGGTATTCGGTTTTGATGGGCGATTTTTCAAGCGGCAGGACCTTGAAATTATAGACATAAATCACCACCAGGGCAGCGATCAGAAAAATCTGCGTCCACTGGGTCTGATCGCGTAGAAAAGTTTTTATTTCCTTGACTGTAAAGGATTTTATCGGGCCTGGCAGGAAGTTAAACATACGATCGCCGATGATGCTGCTTTTAATCATACGGGCCGGGGCATTCTGAGTTTTGGAGAATCCTTTAAAGTAAATGGCGTCTGCGAGTAAGATCAGGGCAAATATGATTACCCCGGCAAAACTCACCGACAGCGCCGTGAAAAATAGACTGTTGCCGATTGCACCGGCAAGCGCTGATCGGACGCTGTCATATACCCAGCTACTGGGTAAAAACGGTGATGACGGGGTTTGCAGCGAGGATATATAGACCATTACGGTATCAAAAACTTCCGGGTCAACCAGCAATTCCGGCTGTGAAAGGCGGATGGCCAGATAAATGACCACAAAAAAAAGAATCCCCATGAAAATAAAGACACTTTTCATTCGTGTGGCAGGGATAAAGATAACCGCTGTCATCACCAGCACTGTGCTGATGGCCGATGCAATTACGGCCAGACACAACATCGCAATCATGGTGTTCAAATAATAAAAAACGCCGGTTTGATAGACGATGCCATAGGAGATAAGTACCGGCAGGGTATAAATGATGACCATCCAGGCACTATCGACAGTGCTGTCGATCCAGCGTGTAATGAAAATCTTATAGCTTGAAACCGGCAGGGAATGAACCAGCATCAGGTCGCGGGACAGATACAGTTTGGAAAGGGATGTCAGGATACTGCTGAATAAAAGCAGGGCAAAAGACACCACCAGCATCATGGACAATAATTTGTAGCCCAGAATGTCGCCGATATCCTCAATACCCTTAAAATAAACCAGTACCCTCCAGGAAACGGCGAATATACCGCACCAGAAAAGCAGGCCGAATGTGCCGAGCACAAAGAATCGCGTGCTGCTTTTACCGTTCGCCTTTGAAAACCCGCGATTCATGATCGGCCATATGCGAGGTTTGAGCAGGGTCAGAACTTCATTCATTATACTCGCTGCTGGCGACTGGCTTCTGGCTGCTCACTGAAACCATACGAGCACCCAACCGACGCCTTTTCCCATATTTTTAATTTGATACGCTCATTTAGGATTGGGGAACGTTATTGGTTAGATTCAAAAACACCTGTTCCAGATCGGCTTCGCTGACATTGGCCGCGCGTTGCAATTCCTGGGTGGTGCCGGTGGCAATTAAACGGCCTTTGTTAATCACACCAATCCGATCGCAGGTGTCCTCGGCAACCTTGAGCGTATGGGTCGACATGAAAACGGTCACCCCTTTGCCGGCAAGTTTTCGGAAAAGCGCTTTGACCATTATAATGGCCGCCGGATCAAGCCCCACCATGGGTTCATCTACGATAATCACCTCCGGATCGTGCAGTAGAGCAGCCGACATGATCAGACGCTGTTTCATACCATGGGAATAAGATTCCACCAGCTCTTCGGCCCAGTCAGCCAGTGAAAAGTCCTTCAGGATTTTATCTGCGTTGGCCTGAAAGGTTTCTTTGGATACCCCATACAGATCAGCGGTGAATTTTAAAAATTCAATGCCGCTGAGTTTTTCATAAAGATACGGACGATCCGGAATAAAGCCAATTTTGCTTTTTGCTTTTTCGGGTTCATCCTGCATGTTGATACCGGAAATGAATACCGTGCCCCGGGTGGGTTGCAGAATGCCGCTCATCATTTTAATGGTTGTGGTCTTACCGGCGCCGTTGGGACCGATAAATCCGAAAACTTCGCCCTTTTTAACACACAAGTTCAGATCATTGACGGCCTTAAAATCACCGTAATTTTTTGTCAGCTCTTTTAGTTCAATCATAATATGCAATCTTAAAATCGTATCGGTATTATAGCATAATTTCGGATTAATTTGTCTAGGCTGGATGGAAATAATCCGTACGCTGTATGTCGTCCGTTGTCCGTAGAAGAGTAAGAATCCTAATGGCGGTTTTCTTGCGGCTTACAGCGGACCACCGACACTTAACAATTAACGAGTGACAGCATACTATTTTAAAACCGTTAGATGGATTTTGCCGATCACGCCCATGATATCCAGCTGCCGTTGCGGTGAGCCGGTTGCAAAACGCAGATGACTGACATCAGCCGGCAGTTGGCCGAAAACCGGATCGACCGTGATCCACCGACCCAGATACATCAGGTTCCATGCATGATAATAGAAGCGGCCCTTTAAATACACCAACCCGGCCTCGATGCGGGTGGGGATACCGGCCGCTCGACCCAGTGCGGCGAGCAGAACCGCGTGCTCATTGCAATCACCGACTTTGTTTTCAAGGGTGGAAAGGGCATCGGGCAGCGATAGAACCGGGCGCTTCTCAATATGGGTATAGACCCAATTCATCAGTTTTTCGGCGCGGGTGAGCGGATCAGCAGCGGGATCGTCTTTTAAAATTTCCTGGACTAAATTCCGTATTTTTTGATGGTCGGATTGAATGAACGGCCCCGGTCTTAAAAATACTTTCTGTAAAGCTGTCAGATTTTCAATTTTAAGCGCTGAGGCCAGATGGCTTAGCGATTCCTTTTTTATCGTCAGCACCTGTCCGTTCAAAGTTTGTCTGCCACCGTGCAGCTGTAGCTTTTCAAAGGGTATTCCCTCAAGCCTCACCCGCAAAACCGTGAGCGCCGCCACATCTTCAAGCTGGATGTTCGAGACGACCGAGGAAAACGTCGTCAGATCCTGGCTCGACCGAATGGACAGACCGTCAAGGGCATCCTTGCGGTCGGTCCTTATCAAGCTGATACCCAGCAATCCTTTTTCCTTGATGATATCACCCTCTTTTCCAATCCAGGCCAGCTGGGAGACGCCTTTGAAATTAAGCGAAATTTTTGTGGCCGATTGATCGACACCCCCGACTTCAATGCGTTCCGGGCCGATGACTTCCACGATGACATCAACCTGTCCCATCGAGGCCGGATCGAAAATTTTGAAGGCATACTTGTCACCGGCTTGCAGCTTGGTCGCGGCGACCGCATCGATGATACCGTTCATCAGATACAGTTTTTCTTTAAACGGGATTTCCAGCTCACGACTCGCTCCGGCGCTCTGGGTTGTCACCCGCAGGAGATTGCCGTCAATAGTACCTGAAACGGAAAAACGAAAGCGGCCCGAACTGATTTCAAAATCAACCGCCTGCAGCGTAAGATCCGGATTGAGACGACCTTTGGTGTTCAGACTGATATTCTGGATCAGCCCCATGGTATTGATACGCATACGCACGGTCTCGGTCAGGCGATAGCCGGTCGGTTCCGTATCAAAACGGGTGTGGGAAAAACCGATTTTGCGCTCATCCTGGAATATGTTCATCCAGGTGTTGCGCTCAGAAACGGTATCGATTGAGGCCATAGAAAGCGGCCGCGGCCGGAAAAATAACTTTTCCAATATGCCCATGCGAATGCTGAAAAGGACGGCAAACGTCAGCAGAAATATGCTGCCGGCAATCCAGAATACTTTGGATTTATGCACACTCATGTTTAAAATTCTAAGGGATGACAGTTGGTCTGTCAAATGTGGCTGGGTCTTTGATTTCCTAATTTTGCCTTGGAAACTGACGGCGGTTCATGATATGGCCAGATAGGTAATAATGGCACCAAAGGAAAGCATCAATGGTTTCAGAAGACGATATTGCCGGTTTGCCGGTGGCAAATTACGACTCCGATCGCAAAGGTATATTTATTCATAAAAATGAGCTTGCTGACAGCAGCTTTATCTTAGGTGACCGTTTTTCGGTTAAAACCGGCAAGCAGGACCTCTTTGCCATTACCATTGTGAAAGACGGCAAGGGTAAAATTGTTTATGACAAAAACGGAATTTTTATCAGACGAACCCGCAGGATAGATATCTTGTTGGGCGGAATTTACGACGATTATGTGCTTTACATTGAATCAGACGGTCCGGGCACCATAAAATTAAGGCCGTTGGAAGCAGTGCTCAAAAACAATTACATGTAGCTGCAGCACTGGATAAGGAGGCATTGATGGAATGTAGAACCGAGCAAAATCTAAAAAAATGTAATTGCAGTTATGAACCCTGTCCCCGCAAGGGAAATTGCTGCGAATGTCTGAGCTATCATCTAAACAGTCGCGAATTACCCGCCTGCTGTTTCCCGAATGACAGGGAGCGCACCTATGACCGCTCGTTTGAGCATTTTTCCCGGTTGGTGGCCAAAAACCTGGTTTAAACCGATCACATCCGGGTTCCCGAAACCTTCCAAAATAAGCAACATCTCGTCCCACAGGATGATCATATTAAAACATGATTTTTATGCGCGCGACACCCGGGTCGTCGCTCGTGAATTGCTGGGAAAAAAGCTTGTCCGAAAATACAGAGGCCAGCTATTAAGCGGCCTAATTTGTGAGACCGAAGCCTACCTGGGCGCATCCGACAGCGCCTGTCATGCATCCAGGGGCAAAACAGCGCGCAATGCGGTTATGTTTGGGCGTGCCGGCGTGGCCTATGTGTATTTTGTTTACGGGATGCACTATTTGCTGAACGCGGTAACCGAAAGAGAAAAAAATCCCTGTGCCGTCCTCATCCGGGCGCTGGTGCCATTTGATGGTCTAAAATACATGCAGCGCCATCGGGGAGTAACCGGCAAAGATCTCACAAACGGCCCGGCTAAATTATGCCAGGCGCTGGTCATTGATAAAGACTTAAACGGTTGGGACCTTACCACCGGCCGTAAACTCTGGGTCGAAGAGCAGAGGTCGTTACCCCAACAGCTCATTAGAACAGGTCCGCGCATCGGAATTGATTATGCCAGACCGGCCGACCGGAGTGCCGCCCTGCGCTTTTGGGTCGAAGAAACGTATCGGGATGATATGATTGTATCTTAAAAGATGAAGTTTATGAAACCAGTTTGGAAGGAGGAAAAAAAATGGCACACGACCCCCAAATCGGCTATAAAATCGAAGCCACCATTTTAGACGTGAAAGGAGAGTGCAGTGCCTGTCATAAAGCAGGCGAAAGCTTTGACATCAGCTGTCATAACCCGGCGGGTTTGTGTGGCTGGTTCTACCACGATATTTTTCCCGGCCTGCAAACCTTTCAGTTCGGGGGTTCACTTCCCTGGTGGAAGGGAGATATCATTCAGCTGCAGTGCCCGGATCCGCTTAATCTGGTCACGATTCAATTAAAGCGGTCAAAACGAGCGAATTGACTGCAAATGGGGCTTTCGCATGGAAAGCAAAATCGCTGAGGCAGTTTCTCTTAACTTTCAGCCAATCGCCTTGATCCGGTCCGATGAAAAACCGGCAAAAGCCGTGCAGTTTCAGGATCTGATGATTTCGGACTCGAATTCAGGAGAGAAATAATCCCAAAGATGTCCGCACCTAACCTGATAAGGATTTGACATGAACTACATTTCTGCCAAAACCATCTACACCGGGAAAAAAGTGGTTTCTAACGCCCACCTTTTGTTTAACGGTAAAAAAATCAGCTCTGTTTCAAAAACAAAAACCGGCCGTAGCCTGGGAAAGTTTGATGTGATCACCCCTGCCTTTGTCGATCCACACAGCCACATCGGCATGGAACGGGCCGGAGAGCCCAATACCGAAGGAGAGGCCAACGAGCATCGGGATTCGATTTTGACGCTGACCGATGCACTGGATTCAATTCAAATGGATGACAAGGCACTCAAAGATGCAGTCCAAATGGGCGTGTTGTACTCGTGTGTGTTGCCCGGCAGTGGTAATATTATCGGCGGTCTTTCGGCGGTCATTCGCAATTATGCCGGTTCCAGCACAGACGCTCTGATCAGTCGCGCCGGATTAAAAGCTGCGTTTGGATTTAATCCTATAAAAACAAACGCATGGAAAGGTAAACGACCGACAACCCGCATGGGCGCCATTGCCATATTGCGCGGTCGCCTGGAAGAGTTGCGTCAAAAAATACGTCGTTACAACCAAGCCAGGGGCAATAAAAAGCTGGACATTGTCTTTTCAGCCGAAGATAGAGTGCTGCAGGATTTGCTGGAACGTAAACTGCGCCTGCGCGCCCATGTTCATAAAACAGATGATATTGCTGCGCTTTTGCGTCTGGTTGATGAATTTAAAATAGGCGTTACCGTCGATCATGCCGGTGATGTTCACTCGCCGGATATTTTCCATGAATTGAAAAAGCGCAAAATTCCGGTTGTTTACGGTCCGATTGATTCTTTTGCTTACAAGGTTGAATTAAAACACGAGGATTGGCGTAATATCCGACATCTGCTGGCATCCGGTGTGGAATTTGGTCTTATGACCGATCATCCGGTAACCCTGGCGCGTCAGTTATTGCTGCAAACACGATGGTTTATGCGTGCCGGTTTATCCCGTCAACAGGCTGTTGAATTAATATCCCGCCACAACGCCCGCGTTTTAAGGGCTGATGATAAAATCGGCACTCTGGAAAAAGGCAAATGGGCCTCGTTTGTCTGCTGGAATGGCGATCCTTTTGATCTGGCCTGCTATCCGGTGGCAGTTTTCGGTGAAGGAAAGCTGCTTTACGCTGCATCATCAGTCACCTAACCTCAACGAACGGTGTCCAACGCTTGGCTACAGGCCTCGGCCTATTTGAAAGAAATGTCAACCATTTGAAAAACTTAAGCGTCTACATGCATAAAATTAAGTGATAATTGGACCCATCGCAGTCCAAGATCGGTCTTGCAAATGCCATTTCGATGGATATAGTATTTTAGTTACTTTTTAGGCGCCGTATGCGTCTGACCTTTTAAAAATGTGCCCAAGGAGGAGAGAATGATCAAACGCCAGATCTTTTTACAAACAGCTGTAATTTTTATTTTTTTAGCAGTTTCCATGGGAACTTATGCCGGAGATGTGGATCCGGAGCTGATGAAAGGTTGGGAAGTTGGCAGTGAATACAACAAACACTACGATGTACGCGAATATGAAAAAATCAGGGCCTGGTTTCTGCGGGCTAAAGAAGTCGTTCCCATGCCGGGGATGTCACCGGCAACTGCTGTTGAGGTGCAGGAGGGAGCCGAAGTTATCGAGGTCCATCTTTGCCCGACCTGGTATCGCAAACCCAGCGACATCAAGCTCAGAAAAAATGAACGCATCAAAGTTAAAGGCGTTTGGGCGGAAATCAACGGCAAAGATGTGTTTATGGCGTCAAAGATAAAAAAAGATCCGAACATGGATATCATTAAAGTCCGTCTGACCAAAGACGGTACACCATTTTGGACGATGTCGCCCGAACGAATCGCCTGGGAAAAGCTGTCGGACGAAGAAAAAGAAGCACGCATGGCAAAAGGAGAAGGACCTCCTAAGAAGACGGATACGCAGTAAAATTAGCAACCCTATGACGACGCGAAAATGGCATCCCGGCGAATTGCTTGCACTTTCCGGGTATTTCTGGAAAACCTGTACACTGCATGCGGCCGTCAAACTTGACGTGTTTACCTGTTTGGGGGATGAGCAGTTGTCGGCCGATGCAGTGGCGGCCAGACTCAAGGTTGAACCTGATGCCGTTCAACGCCTTTTGAATGCGCTGGTGGCCATGGAGTTGCTGGCAAAAGCAGCAGACGTTTATGCGAACACGCCGACGAGCAAAGCTTTCCTCTCAAAAAAATCTCCGCAATATCTTGGCAATATCATAATGCACCACCACCACCTGGTTGAGTCATGGGCCCAGCTGGATGTGTCCGTTCTGACGGGAAAACCGGTTCGTCAGCGGGCCTCGTACAGCGATGAAGAACGGCGGGAAAGTTTTTTAATGGGCATGTTCAACATGGCCATGAATTTGGCGCCGAAGCTCATTCCTGAAATTGATATTTCCGCCCGGCAACATTTAGTCGATTTGGGTGGCGGCCCCGGCACCTATGCCATTCATTTTTGCCGCCACAATCCCGATTTAAAAGCCACAGTTTTTGATCTGCCGACAACGCGGCCGTTTGCCGAAAAGATCATCAAGCGCTTTGAGCTGTCGGATCGAATTGATTTTCAGGCGGGCAATTATCTAAAAGATCAGATTAGAGGCCGCTATGATGCCGCCTGGCTTTCGCACATTTTGCACGCTGAAGGTCCGGATGACTGCCGCCGGATTATCCAAAAAGCTGTTGCCGCACTGAAGCCCGGGGGAATCATCATTATTCATGAATTTATCCTCAACGATACCATGGACGGTCCTCTTTTTCCGGCCCTTTTTTCCCTGAATATGCTGCTGGGGACCGATGCGGGTCAAGCGTATTCTGAGCAGCAATTGAGGGACATGCTGGCGGCTGCTGGGTCAAAGGAGATTCAACGGCTGCCAGTTCAAACGCCAAACGATTCCGGCATCATCACGGCTGTAATTTGACCATATCCTTCTTTATGGTATCATAATTTTGAGCGTTGAAAAAAATGGAAGGAGTATTAGGGTAGATGGCAGAAAAAGCCTTTGAACCGGTCGGTATGATGGGGCCGCAGATTTTTGGATTACCGGTGGATCGCGACACGCTGTTTTCCAATCACCAAGAAATCTATAAAAAGCGCATTGAAAAACGACAGCGCAAACTTATCGTCAAACTATCTTTCCTGAAACCATTTTTAAAAAACGGAGAAAAGATCCTGTTAACCACCACCGGTTATTCGCCGATTAATTCCCTGCCACAATATGTGACCGGATTTTTCTTTGTTTATCTCAAACGTTCCCTGTTTGTGTTCACCAATTATCGGATATTTCATGTCCCCACCACACCGATTTACAAGTTCAAGTCTTCCATCTCCCAAATTTTATATGTGGATTGTCAATCTATCTCGCTCAAAGGCGGGACCCTATCCGTTCAATATGCGAAAAACGGCACAACCGAAAAATTTAAGGCCGTCGCCTTGTCTGAAAGAAGAAAAATCAAAGCGTTGATGAAACGCATGCCGCTTTCAGGTACCCAGAGCAAGTTGGGCCGGCGCTCCTACCTTTGTCCGCGATGCACGGCTTTGCTTGAGAGCGGCAAATACACCTGCGATGCCTGCCAGCTGAAATTTAAAAACAAAATTATAGCCATTATCCTGGCCCTTTTATTTCCAGGCGGCGGCTATTTTTACACGCGGCATTATTTTATCGGGCTGCTGAATGCCATTGTAGAAATTTTTCTGATCGGATACTTTTACCTGATCTGGCAAAATGTGATCAACAAACCTGATAACCGCATGGTCCATCTGTTGGGTCTCGGCGCTATTTTTGTGATCGTTAAAATTATTTCAATTATTCATTCCAGCCATTTTATTGAAGAATTCATTCCCACCAAGAAGCAAATCCAGACGGACCCTTCTGTCTCCCGCTCCCGTCCCCAGAAACCAAAAGAAAAATCAAAAAACGCCAAATAGAATAGAAAACCAAAACCTTATATCTCAATCCGCTTTCGCATTTTTAATCTGAATATCAAAATAAGAAGCTATTCCATAAATAGTAGATCATGTCCAAGGGCAAGGCGAAAATCGATTCAAAAGCGGAGCATACACGTTAGTATTCGAGCATTTTGAATCGGTTTTACGCACACCCTAATCTTCATAAAATTAGATATGTGATCCATTTATCCTGGATAACACAGCCCTTGGGCATTAGATGCATTTATGGGATAGCTTCTATTTGTTCCATGAGAAGAGGGCAGCCCCCAACACCAAAAAACCCAACGTCATTAGTGCAAGGATTGTAATTTCAGGGCCGATCTGAAGCAGCCCGGCTCCGTCATGCATGACTTTGCGGGCAGCGGTGAGCATGTGGGTAAGCGGGAAAATGTTGGCAAATGTTTTAATCCACTGTGGCGCGCCCTCCAGTGAAAACCAGACTTCGGACAAAAACATCATGGGCCAGGAGATGAAGTTTAAAATGCCGGTCGCAAATTCCTCGCTGGTTCCCCGGGAAGCCAACACCAGACCCAGCGAAGTGAGACTCAGACTGCCCAGAAAGAAGACAATGAACAAATTAAGGTAGCTGCCCTCAACGACAAATGAAAAAATAAGGTCACAACCCGTCCAGACGACTGCCAGGGTAAACATCAGCAGAAATATTCGGGATATGGCCTGGGCGGTGATATACTCAAGGGCCGTCAGGGGAGTGACTTTAAGGCGCTTTAACACACCGTTTTTTCGATACCGCACGACGACATAGCCCACCCCCCAGAGCGCACTGAACATCATGTTCATGGCCAGAATGCCTGGAAACAGCCAATCGATATAGCGGATCGTGCTTCCTTGTATTTCTTTTTTTACAGCAGAGGGCTCATTTTCGGGCGGAATCAGGCTGGCTCGAAACATTTGTTCTACCACATATCCTTTCGGCGAAGAATCGCTGACCCAGTATTGATGGGGGTTCTGGCCGGTTTTCAGCAAAAAATCAATGCGGTGATGTTTGAGTTTTTTTAACCCTTCGGCGGCGTCCGAAAACCCGATGAATTTGAGATGTTTCATTTCCTTAAACTGCTGCGGAATGTCAAGCGTTGCTATGGAAACCTGCTGTGATTCGACTGGAAATACACCGATTTTATATTCAGTATAGGATTTACCGCCAAAAATAATACCCAAACCGCCCACCAGCAGAAAGGGAAAAATAAAGTTCCAGCCGAATGCCGATTTGTCGCGGAAAAACTCAAGATTTCTGGCCTTCAAAATGGCCCACAATCGTTTAACGTGCATATCTATTCTCTTAGCTGACGCCCGGTCAAATTTAAAAAAACGGTTTCCAGGTTGGGCGAGCGAACGGTCATATCAGACAAATCAACACCTTGAGCCATTAATTGCTCCAGGCATTGATTGACATCGTCGGCCTTTATTTCGACGTTACCTTTGACGGTGCGCAAGGGCAGCGGGAAACCGGATGTTTGCGACGTAAAGCGATTCTTGGGCACGACCACGGTGGTTCCCCGGCTGTGTTGCCGGATTAGCGCATCAGGCGTTCCTCGGACGATAATTTTGCCGTAATCCATAATGGCAACTTCATCACACAGAAATTGGGCTTCCTCCATGTAATGGGTGGTCAAAATGATGGTCTTGCCTGCGGCTTTGATGCTCTGGATCAAGTCCCACAGGTTCCGCCGTGCCTGGGGGTCAAGCCCGGTTGAAGGCTCATCCAAAAAGAGCAACTGCGGCCGGTTGATCAATGCCAGGGCCAGCAGGAAGCGCTGGCGCTGCCCGCCGGATATTTTGTCATTGTATTGATTCTGAAATTCAGCCAGCCGGCATAGTTCGACCAGCTCTTCGATCGGAACCGTTTGCGGGAATAAGCTTTTGAAAGTTTGCAGGGTTTCGCGCACGGTCAAAAAATTTAGCAACGCCGTGCTCTGAAACTGAATGCCCACCTCTTCTTTGAAGGACGGCGTACGGGGACTTCCTTTGTAAAATATTTCACCGGATGTCGGCCGGATCACATCTTCAATGATTTCAATCGTGGTGGTCTTACCGGCACCGTTGGGACCCAGCAACCCAAAACAGACGCCCGGCTCAAGCGCAAAACTGACGTCATCGACGGCAACCACCGTGCCGTAATGTTTTACTAGGTTTTTTACTTCGAGTATGGAGTTCATAGGTTCAGGGTTCACCCGCCTGCGCTAAAGCTACGGCGCGGCAGGCAAGGTCAAAGCTCAGAGGTCCGGCATTTTGGTACTTCAGTCGCTGGCTTCACGCTTCTGGCTAAAAGCCTATGACCGGTTACTGACAGCCAGCGGCCAGTCGCCATTGAGCGTAACCCAGAACCTCTGAATCCGGAAAGTTTACCATAGTAAACCTTCCACTGAAGATATCAACTCTTTTTTATCCACACCGTTACATTTATCGGATGGTAGGTGAATAGAAGGTTCAAATGGCTTGACATTCTGTTTATTGCACCTTAATTTTGGCCGGCCGCGATCTTCATCAAATATCACGGATGTCCTATGTCAGGTTGCTTATTGTATCGATGCCGACCACAGAGATCCCGAAGATAAGATTAGCGCAATATGTAAAAATCCATTCTGTACCCTTCGTGAACTTCGTGGAAGCAAGATAATCGTAGAATTCCATCAAAGCAGGTAAACTTATGCCAGCGGTAATATCCATCGTGGGACGCTCTCAATCCGGCAAAACCACCCTTATCGAAAAATTGATTCCCGAATTTAAACGTCGGGGTTATACTATCGGCACCATCAAGCACTCGCATCATAATCCGGATATTGATCGCTCGGGCAAAGACAGTTCGCGGCACAAATCGGCCGGTGCCGAAACGGTTATTTTCCATTCACCCGGAAAAATTGTGATCGTCAGGGATGACCATGCCGGCGACATGAATAGTCTGTTGGGCTATTTTAAGGATGTCGATTTGGTGATTACCGAGGGTTACAAGGCCGGTAACAAACCCAAGATTGAGATTGTGCGCTCGGCGCGGCATCCCGAACCGCTTTTGAAAGATGACGCGTATTTAATTGCGGTGGTGACCGATGTTGATCTGCAATTAACGGTTCCCATTTTCGGATTTGAGGACGTGCTGCCGCTGGCCGATATGATCGAAAAAAAATTTCTATGAACCTGCCGTCATCAGCAACGACCACCCGGGGCCTGAGATGGCCCGAACTCATTCCCGCAATACTTCTCAAACGCTACAAACGATTTCTGGCCGATGTCAAACTGGAAAGCGGTGAAACCGTAACCGTCCATTGTCCCAATACCGGCAGTATGAGCGGATGCAGCGAGCCGGGCCGGACGGTTTACCTGTCTGCGCACGACAATCCCAGGCGTAAGACCAAATATACCTGGGAATTGATTGCCATGCCGACATCCCTGGTGGGCGTCAACACCCTGGTCCCCAATCGTTTGGTTGGCAAATCCATCGAACAACAGTTGATTCCTGAAATTGCCCAATTTAGCAAGGTCCAACGGGAAGTAAAAATCGGCGAGCATTCCCGCATTGATTTATTGCTGACCGGCAGTTCCGGTGAACGCTGTTATATCGAAATTAAAAACTGCACCCTGGTAAACGACGGGGTTGCCCAGTTTCCGGATGCCGTTACCACCCGTGGCCTGCGCCATATCATTGAGCTGGAAAAGCTGGCAAAGGCTGGTCATCGCTGCATGATGTTTTATTTTATTCAGAGAATGGACGCCCGGCTGTTCCGCCCGGCTGACGCCATCGATCCCGATTATGGCCGCCGTCTGCGGCGGGCGGCGGCAAATGGGGTTGAGGTTGTCGCCTATGATGTTCAAATAAGCCTTCAAAGCATTGAATTAAATAACAATATTCCATGTGCGCTTTAATAATGGGCGGCTGATAAATTTGACAACGGTCTAAAAATCGGTTAGCTTCCTTTTTTTAATTGAGCAAATCAGTTGAGAAATGATGTCCGATTATTCTTTAGAAAATTTGATGTGCCACCGGGATAACCTGGAAAACGTTCTGGATAATCTCAAAGAGGGTATTATTGCCCATGACATGGACCGGCGCATCTTTTTTTTCAATACCGAAGCGGAACACATTACCGGTTACACTCGCGGAGAAGTGCTGGGCCGCGATTGCCACGATGCTTTCGGCAGCCCCTTTTGCGGAGAGCGCTGTGTCTTTTGCGAACATCCGCCGAACCTGGCTGAAAAATCCGAGTACACCATCAATATTAACACCAAAAGCGGGGAGCAGCGACGCATCGAGATGACCGTTACCAGCATGCGCGATGCAGATGATGAATATACCGGAGTGCTGGTGTCTTTTCGGGATATAACCGATATTTTCAGTCTCAAAGAGCGCGCAGGGGAACTGACCAGTTTCGGCAACATTATCGGCCAGGACAGCAAAATGATTGCGATCTTTAAACAGATCAAAGACGTTGCCGATTATGATTACCCGGTG
The DNA here is from genome assembly GCA_050116835.1 of Desulfobacterales bacterium. Classification (GTDB taxonomy): domain Bacteria; phylum Desulfobacterota; class Desulfobacteria; order Desulfobacterales; family JAHEIW01; genus JAHEIW01. The sequence goes on along the minus strand of JASFNW010000023.1, from coordinate 23,939 downwards.
CACATTGCCGGAGAAACCGGAACCGGCAAGGAATTGGTGGCTGCGGCCATCCATAACGAAAGCCGGCGTGGCGGCGCTCCCTTTGTACCGATCAATTGCGGGGCCTTGCCGGAAGGTTTGATTGAAAGCGAGCTTTTCGGACATGTAAAAGGCGCCTTTACCGGCGCTTTACGAGATAAAAAGGGCCGCTTTGAGCTGGCCGACAGCGGCTCGGTTTTTTTAGACGAAGTCACCGAGCTTTCAAACAACATGCAGGCCAAAATTTTGCGCTTTTTGCAGGAAGGCCAGTTTGAAAGAGTCGGCGGCGAGCAGACCATCACGGTGAATGTGCGCGTGATCAGTGCCACCAACAAAAATTTGAAAGATGAGGTAAAACGCGGTAAATTTCGCGAAGATCTGTATTACCGGCTCAATGTGATTCCCATCCATCTTCCGCCGTTGCGCGAGCGCAAAATTGACATTCCCCTGCTGAGCGAACATTTCTTGCAGGAAGCCCGCGAACGGTACGGCCGGGAAAAATTGAAAATTTCCAGCAAAGCCATGTCGTTGATGCTCGATTACCGCTGGCCGGGCAATGTTCGCGAATTACAAAATGCGATTCAGTTTGCCATTGTCAAATCCAACGGCCGGGTAATCACTGCCGATGATTTGCCCCTGGAGCTGCGTGATCTTGACAACATTTGCTTACGGCGAGGACCAACCCGCAAGCTGGATGTTGATTCTGTTCGCTCGGCCCTTGAACGAACGGGCGGAAACAAGGTAAAGGCCGCCAAACTGTTGGGGGTGGGCCGCGCCACTCTTTATCGCTTCTTAGGCGATCACCCCGATCTAATGGCAACGGTTAATTTGCCTTTTTAGGTTGCACGAAATTATTGGGAGTCAATTTTGATTTCACAAATACGCTTTTCCTCCATGCGATATCAACGACAGCGTACCCGGTAATTCCCGATACGGGATTCGAATTCAGCTATGCCAAAATACATAGTTCCCTGCAATGAATCCCGTATCGGAAATTACCGACTATCAAAGGTGGTTTAATTCAGATATCGCATTCCGGGAAAGGCATTTGATCATCAAAACGAGACAAAGATATGAAAAATCCTAATTCGCATAGGCGACATCATTAATCGAAAGGTTTAAGATATGTTTACATTGGAAGAATTAAAAAAAGAAACCGATTTAATCAACGAGATTGAATGGGATATGACACCCGAAGAGGCCGTCAAGCAATATCTGGAGTGGGGCAATACCGACTGGGGGAGTGGAAAATATGTGATTCGCTCCAAAAGCGATTATACGACCTATTTTGTCGTCAATTGTTGGCGCAAACCCTATTTGATCTATCTGATCCGCCGCAACTCTGAAGAAGCTACCGAGCTGGCGGAATTCGAGCTTCCAGGCCGTTTTGAAAAAGACGTTTGCGAGCTCAAGGGCGTATATGCCCTGGATGACGATGTCAAAGCCTGGTTAAAAGAAGAACTTGGGGTTTAATCACCTATTCCGGAAATGATATATGAATTCGGTCGGTCATGTCATTTTCCGAAAGCCGATATGATTTACAGGGTGCCTGTGGCCTGATATCTGGGATTCATCCAAAGTGCTGACATTACCTAGTGCCTGGGTGCCGATTATCCCATATATCAGGCCAGCGTGTCAATGGATGGCTTTCCATTAACATATCGGCTTTCAGAAAAAAACATGACCTTTTCTGCGGAGTATTAAACGGATTACAGAGCGTTAGGAGAAGAATTGTATGGAAAATATTGAGAGCAAAGATCAACTTGATCAACTGGCCAAAGAATTCCGCTACATTATTACCGATATCATGTGCCGGGCGGGTGGCGGGCACATCGGCGGCTCCCTTAGTCTGGTGGAAATTATCATCACCCTGTATTTCAGAATTATGAATCTTAAGCCGAACGAGCCCCGCTGGGAGAATCGTGACCGTCTTATTTTATCCAAAGGGCATGCCGGCCCGACGCTATATACGGCGCTGGCCTACAAGGGGTTTTTTCCCAAAGATGTGCTGTTGACGCTGAACGCCAACGGCACGAAATTGCCCAGCCATGTGGACCAGGTGATCACACCCGGCGTCGATCAAACCGCCGGCTCGCTGGGGCAGGGGCTGTCATGCGCCAATGGTATTGCGCTGGCCTGCAAGCTTGCCGATAGAAGAAATCATGTTTTTTGTATTGTCGGCGACGGGGAATCCCAGGAAGGCCAGATATGGGAAGCCGCCATGTTTGCGGCCCATCACGAACTCGACAACCTGGTGGTCATCACCGATTACAACAAAATGCAAATAGACGCCGAAGTGAAGAAAATAGTATCACTGGAGCCGGTGGTGGATAAATGGCGCTCTTTTGGCTGGGAAGTGTTTGAAATGGACGGCCACGATTGGGACGCTATTTACGATACGATCAACAAGGCCATTGCCGTCAAAGGCAAACCGGCCATGATCGTGGCACATACCGTCAAGGCCAAGGGCAATGTCTGTTATGAAAACCGCATCGAATGCCACTTCATCAACATCCCTGACGAAGGCGAGCGACAGAGAGTCATCGGGGGCGTCTGCACTGAAGCTGACGGGGAGCCGTTTGAATTTAACTGGACAGAAGGAATACAGGAATGAAGCTACACGAAAAAGAATTACGAGCCGTCTATACCGATACGCTCATTGAGCTGATGACCGAAAACAGCAACGTCGTTTGCCTGGAAGCCGATTTGGGTAAATCATCCGGCACGGTTCCCCGGGTTTGGGAGGCCTTTCCGGACCGTTTTTTTGATGTCGGGGTGGCTGAAGCCAACATGATCGGAATTTCAGCCGGCCTGGCCAATGAGGGCATGATCCCATTCTGTGCGACCTTTACACCCTTTGCCACTCGCCGGGCCTATGATCAGATCACGATTTCAATTGCCTATGCCGAAAACCCGGTCAAAATCGTTGGCACCGCGCCGGGCATCACCACGGCCAAAAACGGCGCCACCCACATGTGCTTCCAGGACCTGGCGATTATGCGCGCCATGCCGAACATGCGCGTTTACTGCCCGGCGGATGTCTATGAGCTGCGCGCGGTGGTCAGATATATGGCCGCCAGCAAAAAGCCCGAGTACATGCAGCTAATCCGGGAAGTCCACACACCGATTTTTGATGAAGATTATCAATTTGATCCGCATAAAGCCAGACTATTGGATGAAGGCTCGGATGTGACGCTGGTGACCACCGGCTTGACCACCCAGTTTGCGCGCGGGGCGGTTGCCACATTGAAGGAGGAGGGCATTCGAGTTGAGCACATCCACTATCCGTCGGTCAAGCCGTTTGACGTTGACACCCTTTTAAAGTCTGTAAAGAAGACCAATGCGGTGGTCACCGCCGAAAACCAGAACGTGATCGGTGGCCTGGGCGGCGCGGTCTGCGAAGTTCTAGCTGAAAACTATCCGGCTAAAGTCAAACGCTTGGGCGCTCAGGATCGCTTCGGAGAAGTCGGCGACGTGCCCTATCTAAGTGAGACATTGGGGTTTAGCGCTGCCAAGATTGCCAGTGCCTGTCTAGCGATGAAGAAAGCTGCTTAGCGGCCCATGCAAACACCCACCCAAAAATTCTGGAACCTCAGGCTGCAAAGTTGCAAAGAGGCGCTCGAGAAAAATAATTTTGAGGCCTTTATTGCACCGACTCCGGCCGATGCCGTCAAGATTGTCTGCGATCAGATTCTGCCTCAATTGAATGTCGAAAGTGTATCCTGGGGAGACTCCATAACACTTTATGAAACCGGCATTTTGCAATTTTTTAAAGAAGACCCAAATTTCGATCTCATCGAAACTTTTGATAAAAACGTACCGCGCGAAGAAATCATCGAGCGTCGCCGTAAAGCCCTCTTATCCGACCTTTTTTTTACGGGCTCCAACGCCGTAATTGAATCCGGTGCCCTCGTGAATCTGGATATGGTGGGTAATCGCGCGGGGGGCCTTGTATTTGGCCCGAAGTGGGTGGTCATCATGGTGGGCCGCAACAAGATCGTTGCCGATCTGGAACAGGCCATGGCCCGCATAAAGCATCTGGCCGCTCCGGCCAATGCCATCCGCCACGAACAAAAAACTCCCTGCGTCAAGACCGCTTACTGTATGGATTGCAGCAGTCCTGCTCGAATCTGTAACGTCTGGACGATCCACGAGAAGTCATATCCCAAAGGCCGCATCAAGGTCATTTTGATCAACCAGGATCTGGGTTTGTGAAGCTGAATTAAATTACTTAATCTATTGAGAGCCCTATTCTAATCGAATTGGAGGCCATATGATGCCATCTTCCATACCGATTGTATGTCCCTACTGCGGGGTGGGCTGCGACCTTGAGCTGTCTTTAGGCCAAAACGGAAGACCGGTCAAAAACAACGCATCCGGCAGAAATCCGGAGCTCAATGCCAGGTATCTATGCGTCAAAGGCGTTACAGTGCACGAGCTCGTCAATCATGAAGAACGTCTGAGGCAGCCCTATATCCGCAAAGCCGACAAACTGGAGCTGGTTTCCTGGGATGACGCCATCCAACTTGCCGCTCGTCGACTCAGGAAATCTCCGATGCAAAAAATACCCGGTTTGCATATGCATGATGTCAGAAGACAATAACAGCTGCAATCATTGAGACAACCGATTAATACAGAGATAAGTGTTCAGCATTTACGACGGTCCATACAAATGATACTCAGGAGGCTTTTTAATGGCTTTGCGCCTGGCAGAGGTTATTCTTCCGGAAAAAAGCGATGCACTGCTTGAGGAGCTCAAGAGCGAGTTTAATATTATCGATTCCTATTACGCCTGCGGGGATGACGGCGCGGAATTGAAATTGCTGCTTGAGGCCGAGACGGCTGAACCGGTTTTTGATTTCCTGCAGAAACGCTATGGTCACCTGACGGGTTTTCGCATTATCGTTGTTGCGGTGGAGGCCGTTATTCCGCGCTTAAAGGACGATGAGGAGATCCAAAAGAGTCAGACCAAAATTCCCACCAAAATAGGCTCCCAGCGGATATACCGCGAGGAACTCTACGAGGATATCAAAAGCATCGCCTCGGGCAGCCGCACATTTTTTCTCATGGTATTTCTGGCATCCTGTGTGGCGGCCATCGGGCTTTTACGGAGCAATGTGGCGATCATTATCGGGGCGATGGTGCTGGCGCCTCTGCTGGGGCCCAATATGGGAATGGCCTTTGCGGCAACGCTGGGTGACCCCCATCTGGCTAAAAAATCATTACTGACCAATATTAGCGGATCGGCCTTAGCGCTTTTTATTGCCATATGCATTGGCTGGTTTGCCACCGTAGAACTGGATAATCCGGAAATTATTCTACGATTGGATGTCGGTTATGCAGACATCATGCTCGCATCCGCATCCGGGGCTGCGGGGGCCCTGTCTTTTACAGCCGGTGTGTCAGCCTCATTGATCGGGGTGATGGTGGCGGTGGCATTGTTGCCACCGCTGATGGTATGCGGCCTTTTGCTCGGCAGCGGTCATTTCTATGAGAGCATCAACGCATTTTTGATACTGGCCACCAATATCGTCTGTCTGAATATTTCCGCGGTTGTCATGTTCCTGTTCCAGGGTATCCGGCCCAACCGTTGGTGGGAGGAAAAGCGCGCCAAAAAGCAGACCACAATTGCGATTGTCGTCTGGATGTTTTTGCTGATTCTATTGATGCTGTTGATAAAATTGAATGCGGGCTGAAGCAATGCATGGTATCGCCAGCATTCAGCAGTCAATTATAACAAAATAGGAGGCCCGGCTTCAGGACCTCTTCGGCAGGCCAACACAGATAAGGATGCATCATGAAAACCGACATAAATGTCCACGGGATTCTGGGCCGGTACTTACTGGCCGATGGTATGAATTTGGTGATGGACCTGAAGCGGTCCCACGGCAGCTGGATTGTAGATCAAAGGGACGGTACAGAGTATTTGGACCTCTACACCATGTATGCATCCCAGGCCATCGGCTACAACCATCCCCGGATGCTGGAAATCAGTGATGAGCTGGCCCGGGCGGCCACCCAGAAGCCGATCTGCTCGGATATCTACACAGAACAAATGGCCCGGTTCATGGAAGTCTTCGCACGGGTGGCGATGCCGGCGTACCTGTCGCATGCCTTTTTTATCGAAGGCGGCGCGCTGGCGGTTGAAAATGCCCTCAAGGCCGCCTTTGACTGGAAAACCCGCTTGAACCTGACCGCCGGCAAGGATGATGTCCACGCGGATATGATCATCCATTTCAAAGAAGCGTTTCACGGTCGCAGCGGCTATACGCTGTCGCTGACCAATACCCATAATCCCGACAAGACCCGCTTCTTCCCCAAATTCGATTGGCCGCGAATCGATAATCCCAAGCTCCGCTTTCCGGTTGACGCCGCCGAGGAGCAACGGGTGTCTGATATCGAAGAACAGGCGTTGAAGCAGGTCAAGCAGGCCATACACCAGTTTGGGGACCGTGTTGCCGGTCTGATCATCGAGCCCATCCAGAGCGAAGGCGGCGACAATCATTTTCGACCGCAGTTCATGCAGGCGCTCAGGGAGCTGTGCAGCGAAAACCGCATCATCTTTATCCTTGATGAAGTGCAGACGGGGATCGGGCTAACCGGACGCTTCTGGGCCCACGAGCACCACGCGGTTCAGCCCGACATTATCAGCTTCGGTAAAAAAACCCAGGTGTGCGGCATGCTTGCCGGGCCGATTATGGAAGAGGTGTCGGAAAACGTGTTTGAGAAATCCTTGCGAATCGGTTCCACCTTCGGCGGCAACCTGGTGGATATGGTGCGCTGCAAACGCATCCTGGAGATCATCGAATCCGAAAATCTTGTGGAGGCAGCCGAACAGCAGGGTACTTATCTGCTGGCCAAACTTCAGGATCTGCAATCGCACTTTTCCGACACCCTGTCCAACGTCAGGGGGCAGGGCCTGCTTTGCGCCTTTGACCTGCCGGATCCTGAATTCCGCAAGCGCTTTGCAGACCAATGCTTCCGGGCCGGGGTGCTGGCGGTGGGCTGCGGCCCCAGCAGTATTCGGTTCAGGCCCCACCTGAACGTCAGCAAAAGCGAGATTGATCACGGTCTAAAGGTCATGGCCGAAGTCCTTGCCGACATGGCCTAAGCATTTCTATGAGTCAAGACAGGCGCTTCTTTACCCTTCTGTATTCAGCCGCCGCTCCCTCGACCAATTGGTTTTCTTTTTCAGAAAAGGAGTTGGGCAGGGCTTTTTCAGCCAGGTCCAGGTTTTCATTTAGGTGATCATCGTTGTTCATCCCCGAAAGAACGACAGTAACCGCATCTACTGTGTTAGATGCCGTTCCGCATGGGCATCTATAGCGGAACGCCATCAGCCGTGTAGCTGCGGTAACCTCGGCAAGCGCTCAAATTGGGTTCTAAGTTAAGTGTTTCAAATTAAAAATATGCGATATTCAGTAATCGGATTATGTCTTTTTCATGGCGCGGATGTCCTTGTTTTCCAGAATGGGGTTTTTATTTTCACCGGTTCCATACAGGCCGGCATGGACCATGGCGGCAGCTAGGCCTTCAGAGGGGATGCCGATATTGGGGTAGATGCGGCGCAGCAGGGGGTATAAAAACCGGAAAACGGTGTAAAGAAGGTTGGGCTCCTCACGTGGTGTGACCGGATAGATATAACCGGGCCGGAAGATGTGCAGCCGGGAAAAATCGATCTCAAACAGCGCCTTTTCAGCCGCCCCTTTGTAGCGCGCAAAGGCCATTCGGCTTTTTTCGGTCAGATCGGCGCCCTGACCGCTCAGAAAGCAAAAGGCGGCCTGCGGACTAGCCTTGTGGAGCGCTCTCGCAAAGGCCAGGGTATAATCCACCGTTATCTGACGAAAAAGATCATCCGGAACCGCGCCGGTATAGGCACCCAGACAGAACAGGGCAGCATCTTGGTTTACCAGTATATCTGTCAATGTTGAATAATCGCTAAAATCTTCAACAACAACCTCGCGCAGCCTGGCATCATTGAGCTGCGTGCGACTGCGCCCGATTACCGTCACCCGGGAAACATCCGGGTTTTTTAGGCAGATGCCAAGCGCACACCCGCCGACCATGCCGGTAGCACCGGTTATGACAACCTGCTTATCGCGCATGTTTGATTTTCTCCTCGGTAACGGCTGTACTTATCGCACCCCTGGACACTGCCATCGCTTGTTCCCACCATCTTGCAGCGGGGATGCTCATATCGTATACCGTGGTGTCCCCCACAATCGGTGTTGCGACCCTGACATTCTTATCGTCCGCTGCGGCGGTTAAGCGCTCCATGGGTTCGTACCAGGGATGCAGCGCCAGGTTAAACGTGGCCCAGTGAATCGGGTGCAAAACGGTTCCCTTAAGATCCAGGTGCGCCTGAACGGTTTGCTCGGGAAACAGATGCACCTTCGGCCACGATTCGCCGTAGGCCCCGCATTCAATAAAGGTCATGTCAAACGGGCCGTATTTATTTCCGATTTGTTTAAAGTCGCCGAAATATCCCGAATCCCCGCTAAAAAAAATCTTGTGAAACGGCGTTTGAATCACCCATGATGCCCACAGGGTTTTATTACGGTTGCTAATGCCGCGCCCAGAAAAGTGCTGCGCTGGTGTTGCCGCGACCATCAGATTTTGATCGAGCCGGTGTACCTGCCACCAGTCCAGCTCGACAATTTTATTGCGGGGCACCCCCCAGTCATTTAGTAGAGCACCGACATGCAGCGGGACGATAAACGTGTCTGTCTTATCCATTAAGCCCTGAACAGAGAATTTGTTGAGATGGTCGTAGTGATCGTGGGAAATAATGACCGCATCTATTTTCGGAATCTGCCGGATATCCAAAGGCACATCCCCGTTAAAGCGGGTCGGGCCCAATGCGGATATCCGTTTTTCAAAAACCGGATCAGTCAATATTTTATACCCGTCGATGTTGATCATCAAAGATGAATGCCCCAGCCATGTGACGTTTAGTCGATCGCTGCCCGGTTGGCTGAAGGGTGACAGGTCCACCTGTTTGAGCGGCAACTCCGAATCCGGCGTTCTACTATTTTTGCTGAACAGAAATTCCCAGGTGGTCGAAACAAATTCTGTGACGGACAAATTCAATGCAGTTCCCATATCTTTAAATTTCCGCGTAATTCAAAAACTTATAAATGAATGTTCATTTATTACAAATTAAATTTTTTTTACAACTTTATGGCATCCCAGGCCAATGTGAAGGCTGCTTCTATATTTTCCGCATTCAGCTCGAAGTTCTGGCATAAATTTGGATTGGCAAGGACCGTTATAGGATAGTACATAAAGGCCTTGAGAATATCCGGATGCACATTTTTTATGATTTTTTGCTCTATTCCGGATTGTAGCACCTTGTTTAGAGGTTGAAAGTATTGTTCGACTTCATTTTTATTCACCAAAGCATTGTACGGCGAATTGGAAAATTGCTCGGCAAATTTATAATATTCCAGATGGTTAGAGATATATTCGAACATATTGAACCATGCATTTCTGAAAATATCTCTGATCGGCAGCTGGTCGTTAAAATCCCTCAATAAGGCCTTGCTAAGATCAAGTTTTATTTGAACATAGGTTGAGACCAAAAGGTCTTCTTTGTTTTTGTGATATACATATATGGTCGCCGGAGATACACCGGCTTCCTTGGCGATTTTGGAAACTGAGCTGGAGGCGAATCCGATTTCATTAACCAGTTTTACCGTGGCCTCGAACAGGGCTGCTTCTTTGACATCATCTCTGACTCTCATGTTGTTTAAATAAATGATCGTTCGTTTATTGTCAAGAAAAATTTTCATGTTTATAATAGCACAAAAAAAATGGGGCCCGGGTTGGGGCCCCATTTTTTTATGAACAGCAGCTTGTGGGTTTAAGCTGCATCCATTTCGCGACGATCGGCCATATCCATCAGGACGCGCTCGCGGGCTTTGTCGATGCCCAGCGCTTTGCGTTTCTTGTCGATATGCGCGATCATCAGGCGGGCGATTTCATGCGGATCGATGGCAAAACCCCATTTGCCGAGTCCCAGCTTCTCAAGCTCTTCAAACAGGTGCTTGTGAAACTTAGTGCCTTCAACAATCGGGAACGTGACGCCGAAAACCGTGTACACACCGGAAGCGACAAAGTACTGCCCGATGCAGATGGCTTTTTCACTCATATATTCCGGTGCGCAGCCGGCGACGGGCAGGTCGGCAATGCTTTCGCCCAGACCACCGGTTTTGACCATCTCAGCGCAGGCGATCAGAATGCGGCTGTTGTCCACGCAGGACCCGAGCCCGAGCACCGGTGGCATGCCCACCGTTTCACAAACTTCCTTCAGCCCGGGGCCGGCCAGATGAGCGGCCTCCGGGGTGGTCAGGCCTGCTTTGGCCAGCGCCACCTGTGAGCATCCGGTCTGAACGACCAGCACGTCGTTTTTAATCAGCTCTTTGACCAGCTCGACGTGCACATAGTCCTGCTTCATGCGCGGGTTGGTGCAACCCACAACACCGGCCACACCGCGGATGCGGCCGTTGATGATGTTATCATTGAGCGGGGTGTAAGATGCCCTGAAGGTTCCGCCCAGCATGTAATTGATGTATTCATGCGAGAAGCCGTGCACGCCGGAATTTTTGATCTGGGGTATTTCGACCGGTTTGCTTCGGTTCTTGAAACGTCCGATGGCCCGGATGACAATTTCATCCGTGCAATCTTTGGGCGTATGCTCATGAAACTCGATGTGGGTGGCGCCTTCGATATGACATCTCGGATTGGTGGTGATCAGCGGGGTTTCATAGCATTCCGCCACTTTCACCAAACCCTGCTTGATACACTGTACATCAACCGTCATGGCGTCAACGGCACCGGTGACCAGTATCGTCTCGGTGGACATGAAATTACCGGCATGCGGGATGCCATGGCGAACCAGGACTTCAGCACCGGAACAGCACATGCCGCAGAGGTTTATGCCCTTGGCGCCGGCTTTTTGGGCCGCTTCGATGAGGGTCGGCTCGTTGCAGGATTCAATCATCGATTCGAAAAGATTCGGCTCGTGACCGTGGACGATGATGTTGACATGATCTTCTTTGAGGACCCCCATATTGACTTCGATGGCAACCGGTGCCGGGGTGCCAAAGAGAATATCGGAAATCTCGGTGGCCACCATGGAACCGCCCCAGCCATCGGCCAGCGCGGTGCGGCTGCATTGCTTGGTGATATTGGCGTAATCCTGATCCACACCCATGTGCGTGCGGTGCATGAGCTCCATGATTTCACGCATGGCGCCCCGCGGGACGATACCCTCCTTGCGCCAGGTTTCCAGCGTTTTTTCCGGAACCCGTTTGGCAAAGGGGATTTCACCTTCAACCTGGGTATAGGTCCGCTCCAGTTCGTGATACAAATCCATGGCGATGTCTTGGATGTCACGATCTGCGGTCTCGATCCCGACATAACCGGCCACTTCAATGAGCTTTGTCGGATTCTTGATCTCATAGTCTTTGATGTTACCGTTGATCACCTCGCGGAACAGATCGAGCATGCTCATGCCGTGGTCGGTATGAGCGGCACCGCCGGACGCCACTGCGCGCGCAAAATTCCGCGCCATAATGGTATCGATAGTCGCACCGCAGACACCGACTTTACCGTAAGGATCCTTGGCGTTCAGGCGGCAGGGGCCCATAAAACAGTGTTTGCAGCAGGCCGAGTCCGCGCCGATGGGGCAGGCTTTCATGCTGGTGGCCCGGTCAAATGCCGTTTCGACACCGTCCTTGCGGGCTTTTATGATCATCTGAGCCGTGGCATCACAGATTGTGAGGTCTTTGGGGTCAACCTCTTTTTTGGGAACGACTTTTTTGGGAATAGGTTTTTTTTCGTCTGGCATATAATTCCTCCCTTCTGGAACGATCGATTAAGATGAAATCGGGTTGAGTTTCATTAAAAGAAGGTAATGAAAGTTTATGTGGACATATAAATTAGGTATGCTAATTAGTAGTTATTCTCAATAAGCTAAATATTTTAATTTGTCAAGGCCCTTACAAAAGCAAAATTTATACAATTTATCAATGATTTAATGGCAAATTTTATGCCAAGCAACAGAAATCATTCATTTCTAGATAAACAATTTCGATCATCGACGCAAGATCTTGGAATCGCATGATAATATGTGTAAGATAATCTTCAGCGGTCATCAGAGGGCCACGGGTTTTGAGCCGATTTAACGCTCATTTTTGTCTTATGAGACAGGTATGTCTCATATCACCCGTGAGACGAAATAATATAGCAGCGGTTTGGATGCTGCATTCTAAAATTTTTTATAAATCGTTGATTTTGAACTCAGTTGGCATGATTGACCGTAAGTAGAAGGTTTACAATGCTATCTAACGATATTCTGTCTGAAGTGCTGGCCTTCGAGCCATCGCTTTTCGATCTGATTTATACGTGGATGATGCGCGGGTGTCTCAAATCGTCTCAAATTTAAGAACGAACAGAAGGCGCAGAATTCAAGAATTGTTTAACCATCTGAATTCGATACAGTTTAATTTTTAATTGAAATAATGTAAATTATGTACTACTTTGCAAGACTCACATCATTTCGACGCGTGGCAGCTGCCCGGCAGGTCGAAATTATCAAGCGGGTCGTTAATCTAGATTAAATCTGAAAATCGAAGGCCATGAAATCCAACATCACGAAAGGATGTTCCAATGTCTCAGCCGAAAGTTAAGATGTATTCGTTGAGCACCTGCAGCCACTGCAAAGCCACCAAAAAATTCTTAGGCGAATGCACCATAAAATACGAATTTATCGATGTGGATAAGCTCGAGGGAGATGAACGCAAAGCCATCATCGAGGACGTCAAAAAATTTAATCCTCGTTGCTCGTTTCCAACGATTATCATCGGTGACACCGTCATTGTCGGTTACAAGGAAAAAGAAATAAAGGAGGCTCTGGGAATGTGATGACACCACAGGAACTATATGATCGCATGAAAAAGATTCAGGAAGCCAAAGGCTATTATTTTAATAAAGACAAAGAGCGCACCTTTGAACTGCTCGAGGCGTTGATCGCCAATAAGGAGAAGTACGGCTATATGGGCTGCCCATGTCGCCTGTTGTCAGGCGACAAGGAATTGGATCGAGATATTTTTTGCCCCTGTGTTTACTCTGTGCCGGATATCGAAGAGTTCGGCAGCTGTTACTGCAACCTATATGTGACCCAGGAATGGAATGACGGTAGAATCCCGCATGAATATGTGCCCGAGCGCCGTCCGCCTGAAAAAATGCCTTACTAACCCGGCAAATCGACAACTCCCTGTCCGGTGAAGCCTCAATCGGGCAGGGGCCGTCTGGTAGTGGCCACAGCAGCTTAAACCGTCCAATATTTGTACGCCGCATGAGCGCCAATCCTTTCTTTTTAATCTATTTCCCTCTTGACATTTTGCATTACAAAATCCATTTTAAAATGGTAGCGTTCTTTCTGAGATTAACTCCTTTGGGGGGAAGAAATCCAAGAGGTGATGTATGGAAGAAGTATGCAAACCGACGTTAAATACAGGATTGCGAGGCGTCGTCATTGCCGACACGCGCATCAGCGACGTCCAAGGATCCGCCGGAAAATTAATCTACCGGGGCTATCTCATTCAGGACTTGGCCAACAACGCCACTTTCGAAGAAGTCGCCCACCTGCTGCTTTTTGAAAAACTGCCGAATGCGGCCGAATTGAAAACGTTTAGAGATCAGCTGGCTGCTGAGAGAGACATACCGCAAGAGGTGATTGCTGCGCTGAAAACACGGCCGAAAGATGCGCTGGTTATGGATATTTTGCAGGCTGGCGTTTCCCTGCTGGCTAACCATGATCCGGATATCACTGATCAATCACAGGAAGCCGCCATACGCATGGCCATTCGGCTGATAGCAAAATTTCCAACCCTGCTGGCTGCTTGGGATCGTATTCGCAACGATAAAGAGCCGCTAAAGCCATCTCCCAATCTGGACCATGCCGCCAATTTCCTTTACATGCTCAAAGGCGAAGAACCGGACGAAGAAGAGAGCCGCTTCATGGATGTTTGCCTGGTGCTGCATGCCGAGCATTCATTTAATGCGTCAACCTTTGCGGCCCGCGAGGTCGCTAGCACAAGGGCACATATGTATGCATCGGTCGGCGCTGCGGTCGGATCTTTATCCGGCGAACTTCACGGGGGCGCCAACATGCGGGTGATGGAGATGTTGAAGAAGATTGGTGCGGTGGACAAAGTCGAAGCTTATGTCAATGAACAATTTGACGCCGGCCGCAAAATTTTCGGGCTGGGACATGCCGTTTATGACACTGATGATCCCCGGGCCGATATTCTGGCACCTATGTCCAAACGGATGGGTGAGCGCATCGGGGATAGCCGCTGGTATGAAATGTCGCAACTAATGGAAAAAACGGCAAAAGCCGAGTTTCATAGACGCAAAGGCAAAGATATCTATGTAAATGTTGATTTTTACAGCGCTTCCCTTTATTATGCGATGGGAATTCCGATTGATCTGTTTACACCGGTATTTGCAATTTCAAGAATATCCGGGTGGACGGCACATGTCATCGAAGAATACTTTGCCGGTGCCGCACCCAAGCCCACGCTGTACCGACCGGAATCGGAATATATCGGCGATTACTGCGGGCCGGATGTCTGTGAATTGGAACCTCTTGAAGATAGAGGTTAATTTTTAACAGGAGGCGGAAACAGTTTGCAAAAGCATCCTAACCTTCGAATGACACGTCAGCGCCAGGTAATCTTAGAAGAGCTTCGCAAAGTAAACACGCATCCCAGTGCGGATGAGGTCTATGAGATGGTTCGTAAACGGTTACCCCGTATCAGCCTGGGCACGGTTTATCGAAACCTCGAAATCCTTTCTGAATGCGGCGATATTCAGAAGCTTGAACCCGGTTGTTCCCTGAAACGTTTTGATGGCAATCCTTCCGAGCATTGCCATATCCGCTGTGTACGCTGCAATCGGATCGATGATGCGCCCATGGCCTCCAACATTGAAATTGATGCGGCCGGATTGATGCCATCCGATTATAAAATAATCGGACATCGGCTCGAATTCTTTGGAGTCTGTCCAAATTGCTGGGATAGTTCCAAGCCCGATGCAAACCGGTCCTGAGCATCCTGGAAAATATGTAATGAATCAACCAGCGGGCCTGACAGCCCGCTTTTCTTTTGTGGATGAAAACTTAATCGATTTTCCTGTTACAGGAGGTGACCCATGAAGATACTGATCACGGGTGGCCTGGGATTTGTGGGCTCAAACCTTTCGGAATATCTGCTTGCAGACGGCCATTCTGTTATCGCCATCGGACGGGCTGCCGGTCAGGAGCAGATAAGTGCCGACAGGTATCACTATATCTCAGCGGACACAACCCAGGCGGGTGACTGGCAGAAAGCGCTGGATGATGTCGACGTTGTGGTAAATCTGGCTGGAAAATCAATCTTCAAGCGTTGGAATGAAAGCTATAAAAAACAGATTTATGACAGTCGAATTTTAACCACCCGCAATGTGGTGGACGCCCTGCCGTCAGATCCATCAGTTGTTTTATGCAGTGCCTCCGGCGCCGGTTATTACGGCAACCGCGGCGACGACATCTTAAAAGAAGACGAAAAACCCGGTGATGATTTTTTAGCTTCTGTTTCCATAGACTGGGAAGCCGAAGCCCTCAGAGCAGGGGAAAAGGGCGTCCGGGTAGCATTGATGCGATTTGGCGTCCTACTGGGGAAGGGCGGCGGCGCTATGTCTAAGATGATCCCGGCTTTCAAGTCTTTTGTGGGCGGGCCTATCGGCAGCGGTTTGCAGTGGTTTTCCTGGATGCATTTAACGGATCTGATGGCCGCCATCCTGTTTATTGTCGAACAGCCCGGAGTTGACGGACCGTTGAATTTTTGTGCGCCCAACCCCGTGACAAACCGCGAGCTGGCCAACACACTGGGCGATGTTCTAAACCGCCCGGCGTTCATGCCGGCACCGGCTTTTATGATCCGCACAGTGCTCGGTGAATTCGGCAACGTGTTGCTGGATAGCCAGCGCACGATTCCAGATAAACTCTTAAACCATGGTTTTGAATTTCAGTATCCGGACATCAAGTCAGCGATTCAAGCGGTTGTTTCCTAAAATCAGCGATTGCAGACATCTGTGGATAGCCGAATCCATGAGGACCTCACACCAAGGCGAAAGACTTTTATTTGTAACTTTTGCAGTTATTCCTTTGCAAGCTTGGCGGCTTTGCGTGCGAATTTTAGATGACACCTTGCCGAACAATTTAGATGAAAGGATGTGATTGATTCCATGAGTATGAGCGAATTAGACGAAAACGGTCAACAATACTTGATTCAGCTCTTTGAGCAAACCCACGGGGATACGGCTGCACAGGTTTCTATGTACGATATCGGCGAGGGCCTGGGCTTGGACCACGACACCAGTGCTCGGGTGGCGGAAAACTTAATCGGCCTGCAGCTGGCAGAAATCAGGACGCTGTCCGGTGGTATCGGCATCAGCGCCGAAGGAGCTGATAAAGTTAAAGGCTTGCTGGGAGGTGTGTCTCCAGCACAGGACACCCCTTGCCGGCTGAGCGATCAGCCGACACTGGATGCAACCGGTTGTCAGGCGGTTGAACAGGTTGCCGATACGCTTAAAAACCAGACCGGCAACCTGGGACTTGACTTTGACGGTTTGTCGGAAATGATGGCCGATTTAAAAACCATCGATGCCCAGTTGGGCTCATCGCGGCCCAAAACCGCCATTATCCGGGAGTGCTTAAGGTCCCTCAAGGCGCTTCTGGAAACTCAGACAGAAAGTGACATCCTGCTAAAAGTAAACGGGTTGCTAGGCGAATGAAATAGAGACTCCGAATTCAAGCGTACCAACTTAATCACGAAAGCACGAATGATTGCTTTAGGAATTGGAAACAGAAAGAATGGCCAGAAAAAAGAAGCAGATCAAGCTTATTTCCTGGAACGTCAACGGACTGCGGGCCGTTATTAAAAAAGATTTTTACAAATCTTTTAAACAGATGGATGCGGATATCGTTGCCATCCAAGAGACCAAAATTCAGGGAAATCAACTGACCGATGAAATGAAAAATATCGCAGACTATGAATCTTTCTGGTCGCATGCCACGGTGAAAAAAGGCTACAGTGGTGTGGGCACTTACTCACGGATAAAGCCTCAACGCGTCAATACTGAATTGGGAATTGCCGAATTCGATCGGGAAGGACGCGTCATCGAGCTGGATTTTGATGATTTTATCTTTTTTAATGTCTATTTTCCGAACGGCCAGATGAGCGATGAAAGGCTGCAGTATAAGCTTGATTTTTACGAAAAATTTTTTGAATATACGGATTCCTATCAAAAGCAAGGCCGCAGCCTGATTATTACCGGCGACTATAACACGGCCCACAATGAAATCGATTTGAAAAATCCCAAAGCCAATGAAAAGACCTCCGGTTTTTTAAAAATCGAACGCGATTGGCTGGACCGCATCGTCCAAAAAGGCTACGTTGATACCTTCAGGCATTTTTATCCGGACACAGTGAAATATTCGTGGTGGACCTATCGTTTCAAAGCCCGCGATCGTAATATCGGGTGGCGCATCGATTACTTTTTCGTAACCCACGATATCATCCGAAAAAGCTGGATCAAAGATGCATATATCGACAACAATATATTCGGCTCCGATCATTGCCCCATAGGACTTGTGTTAGAAATTTAAGTCTTATATCTTTAAACGGCATTAGCGATTCCTATTAATTTCAAACTAGATCAATAAATCCGAAATTCGAGATTCGGATTTTGGATTTGAGATCGCAATAGGGTTTGAAAATACATTTTAGATTGTATTGATTATGAATCTAGTTTGAGGAGGAAATGCAAAATCCCAAAATAATTGCGATCTATGGTAGCCCGCGGCGCAAGGGCAACACCGCCACATTGCTCAAAAAAGCGGTTGAAGGTGCGCGGGATGCCGGTGCTGATGTCGAAGAGCTGGTGCTGAGGGATCTCAAACTGTCGCCCTGCCTCGAAATTTACGGTTGCCTGGAAGCCGGGGAATGTGCCATCAAAGATGATTTTCAGAAAGTGCGTGATAAAATACTGGATTCACAGGGGCTAATGCTGGCATCGCCGGTCTTTTTCTACACGGTCAGCTCTCACACCAAAATTCTGATGGATCGCTTTCAATCCCTGTGGGTGAAGAAATACTGGGTCGACAAAACGCCCTCACATAAACAGAACAACACCCGCAAAGGGCTGTTTATTGCCGCAGGCGCCACAAGGGGCAAAAAGCTTTTTGATGGGATGCTGCTGACCGTAAAATATTTTTTTGATGTCCTGGATATGGAGCTCTGGAAATCGCTTTTATTCCGTCAGCTCGACTATCAGGATGATGTTTTAAAACATCCCGAATATCTTCAAGAAGCGTACGACACCGGCAAACAATTCACCGCGGCGATTAAAGATTAAGTTAAAAAGCTCGATTAACAAGTCTTCTATGGCCGCTGGCTATTGGTCACTGGCTTCTGGCCAGCAGCCAGCAGCGAGAAGCCAGAGGCAATACCAGCCGATAAGTAAATACGGCTGCCAGTATGTTTAAGAATCCAAAGATTAAATTGACATGATGAACCTGAGCTTTGAACCCATCAGCCTTGAGCGGCAGGAAGACTATCTGGCTATTCTGGCGCAATGTCCCCAGATTCCATCCGATTATAGCTTTTTAAATTTATGGGGCTGGTCGGAAGAATACGCGTTAAACTGGGCCTGGGACGAAAATTTGGTCTGGATCCGCCAGAGCAGGCCCGAAGAATACCTGTGGGCGCCCGTCGGCCCGTGGAATGCTATTGACTGGCAAAACCGAATGCATGCCAGCTCCGCGATGGATTTAATATTTACCCGGGTTCCGGAAATGCTGGCAAACCTGTGGCGCGGGAAGTTGGCGCAAAAAACTCAAATTGAAGAAGAAAGAGGAAACTGGGATTATCTGTACCGGGTGGCAGACTTAATCGAGCTAAAGGGCAATCGCTATCATAAAAAAAAGAATCTGGTCAGTCAATTCAAGCGTAAATATGATTATACCTACATACCGTTCGGCGCCGATTGGGTCGAACAGGCCATGGCCATGCAAACCGACTGGTGCACCTGGCGCGATTGTGAATCATCTGACATCCTCTCTGCGGAAAATCGAGCCATTTTTAGAATTCTACAAGAATGGCGGCAGTTGGCGGGCTTGTTTGGTGGTGCGTTGATGGTTGAGGATTCAATGGTGGCTTATACAGTTGCCGAAGCGCTTACGCAGGACATTTTGCTCGTTCATTTTGAAAAAGGTGATACCCAATACAAAGGGATATATCAGGCCATAAACCAGATGTTTCTGGAAAATTCGGCTGCGAATTATACATTTGTCAATCGGGAACAGGATTTAAACGACGAAGGGCTTCGCAAGGCCAAACTCTCATATCATCCGGTTGATTTTTTACGCAAATACCGCGTTGCCCTATCGGGAACATCCATTTAAAAATAGTTTTAAAACGTGAAAGACTTTGATAACGTAAAATGCCCGGATCTTAACCGTATCAGGGTGATAACCCTATAAACAATACATCAAGGAGAGTGAGGTCTTACCGGTAAAAAGATGCCAGAAGCGTTGTGATAACGGTAATGATAATCACCAGACATCAATGGCTGAACCGGACATTTAAACAGAAGCGACATAACGATTATGATTTTGACAGCGGGGAAAGGACTCAATGAAGATTCTGAGAGATAAGACAGCCGTTTTGCGACTCTTATTTTTGTTTTTATTGATTTTTTTATTTACCGTTGGCGTGGCCACCGCTTCTGAACCCAAACACACAGAACCCGCAAGCGCTCAATCATCCGAAAACCGCAATACCGCTTCCACACCACCGGATTCCCACAATAGTTCAGCATCGCATCATGAAGCCGACGCCCCTCACGGGGAAGGGCATGAAGATATCGGTAAGTTTTTGCCCTTGTGGAGCTGTATCCCTTTTGCCTGCATATTACTGTCCATTGCTTTGTTCCCGCTGATTCTGCCGGATATATGGCATCATCATTTTGGCAAAATATCCGGATTCTGGGCACTAACAATGGCCATACCGTTTCTGATCGCATACAGAGGGGCGGCGCTGTACGAGATACTGCATATCATCCTGGCTGATTATGTTCCCTTTATCATTTTACTGTGGTCGTTATACACGGTTTCCGGCGGCATTTTATTGCGCGGGACGTTGCGCGGGACACCGATTGTCAATGTGACCATGTTGATCATCGGCACCTTGCTGGCTTCCTGGATGGGGACCACCGGCGCCGCCATGTTGCTGATCCGCCCGTTTTTGCGAGCCAACAATTATAGAAAAAACCGTACTTTTATGGTGGTCTTTTTCATTTTTCTGGTTGCCAATGTCGGTGGTTCGCTGACACCGCTCGGCGACCCGCCGCTGTTTTTGGGTTTTTTGCATGGGGTATCTTTTTTCTGGACCTTCAAGATTTTGCCTCACATGCTGCTGGTTGTTATCTTGCTGCTGGTGATCTATTTTATTTTAGATACTTATTATTATCGCAAAGAGGCGATCTGCCCGCCCGAGGCGCAAGACGTTGATGAACCGCTCAAACTCGAAGGAACTTACAATTTTATATTTTTGGCCGGCATTGTCGGGTCGGTTTTGATGAGCGGCATAGTGGACTGGGGCGAGGTCAATACGCTGGGCATCCACCGGGCTGTGCAGGACTGGGTCCGGGATGGCCTGTTGATCATTATGGGCATCCTGTCACTGATCGCAACCCCCATGCGGGTCCGGGATGACAATGATTTTACCTGGTTTCCGATAATCGAAGTAGCCTATTTGTTTATCGGCATATTCATCACCATGATTCCGTGCCTGCTCATTTTAAAAGCCGGATCTGAAGGCGCCCTGGCATTTTTAGTTAATGGCGTCACCCAGCCGATGCATTATTTCTGGGTAACCGGCGGTCTGTCGAGCTTTCTCGACAATGCCCCGACGTATCTGACCTTTTTTAACAGTGCCCTGGGCGCATTTTATCCAGGAGCTTCAGAAGCCCAGGCGGTTCCGCTGCTCATGACTGAAAATGCAATTTATCTGAAAGCCGTTTCAGCCGGCGCGGTCTTTTTCGGTGCTTGCAGCTATATCGGCAACGCGCCCAACTTCATGGTGCGTTCGATTTCCGAAGAAGCCGGTACACCCATGCCGAGCTTTTTCGGCTATATATTAAAATATTCGCTGATATTTCTGATCCCAACCTTCGTTATCGTCACGTTGGTGTTCTTTTAGAAAGATTGGATTTTTTAACCAAGAAGCACACGAAGGGAACGAGGTGACATATAAGGAATTTTCAAAAGCCCTTGTGTAAACTGCGCCCGCCATTGCGACCCGCCCACCTCGCCTTGCAGTTTTGCATGGCAGGCGCGGGCCGCCCAGGTGAAGCGGGCGGGTTTGTGTCTTTTGTTGTGTTATTGGGAGCTTCAAAATACGGAGAAGTGGCGTGTTCAAAAAACTGCTTAAATCCAATATCGCCATTGTCGGTGGCGGCAATTTTTGTAAAAAATTTCTCCAATTGCTGTTCGATGAGCATTTCAGTGACTGCCGACCCACCATCTTAGGCGTTGCCGACATCAAAAGGTCAGCAAAAGGCTTGCTGTATGCCAAAGAAGAGGGAATCTTTACGACCCATGATTACCGGCAGCTTTACGACCTTGAGAACTTAGATAAAATAATGGAGCTCACCGGTGATACGAAACTATGTACCATTATCAATATGACGAAGCCGTATGAGGTCGAGCTGATTGATCATATTGAATCCAGAACCATATGGACATCTTTGCAAGTCGAGATTGAAAAAAGAAAAGCATTAGAGGAGCTGCGGCTAAACAAATACAAAGCTTCAAATATTGATGGTTTCTTCGAACAATTTGCAGACCGTCTGATTAATGTGATAACCGAGAGAAGCAACCGTTACGTTGAAATCGAGCGCGAGCTGCTCGAAAGCGAAAGAGCCCTCTCTCAGATCATTGAGGGCAGCACCATCCCTACCTTTGTGCTCGATAAAGACCATGTCGTCACTTACTGGAATAAGGCGCTGGAAAACCTGACCGGTGTCCAGGCCGATACCATGGTGGGCACCACCCGGCCATCGACGCCCTTCTGGGGTGAAGAACGCCCCACTATGGCTGACGTTATCCTGGATCAAATCGGTGAAGATGAAATAGAGAAATTATACGGTGGGCAATGGCGCAAGTCCGCTTTGATTGAAGATGCATACGAGGCCGAAATGTTTTTTCCCCGCATGGGGAAAAGTGGCAAGTGGTGCTGGTTTACGGCAGCGCCTATCAAAGCGCCGGACGGCACTATTGTTGGTGCGATAGAAACCCTGTGGGATAAGACAGAGGATAAACGAGCAGAAAAAGAACGCGAACAGCATACCCGTGAGCTGACAACGCTCTGCTCGATCTATACGGCTTTAAACGCGCCCGCAGATCTGGATCGAAGAATCAACCAGTCGGTAAAGGAGGTCATGGATTTTTTGGCCGCCGACGGTCTTTGCATATATTTAATGGAAGATGACGGTAAATTTCATCTGCGATATTGCATGGGCCTGTCTGAACAGATTTACCAAAAAATCCAGGCAGCTGATGAGAACAGCGTGATTCAGCGGGTGGCCGACACCAATGAATTTATGATCTATGAGGATTTGCCGCAGGGCTGCCCGGATGAAATTTGTCTGCTGGAAGAAGAAAAACTGGTTTCACTGGCCTATATCCCCATCAGCAGCAAAGAGCGGGGCGCATTTGGCGTTATCCGCATCGGCAGTAAAAAACCCAAGCATTTTACCCATGATCTCAAGAGTGTGCTGGAGTTGATCGGCAACCGCATCGGCGTTGCCATTGAAAATGCGACCCTGCAGGATCAGTACATCAAATCGGAAGAAAAATATCGCACGCTGTTCAACAGCGATCCGCATCCGATTTTCATTCTCGACAGCCACACATTTGAAATTCTGGACGTCAACCAGCGGGCTCAGGACAGTTACGGCTACTCGCGCGCAGAGTTGTTGGGCACTCTGTTTTTGCAGTTGGGGGAGGAAAATGATGTAGAGCTGGCTGAGGGCCTCAAAAATCTTTCAGAAGACAAGTCGCTGCTCTTCACTAAAAAGCAGCATTATCGGAAAGGCGGCAAACCGTTTTATGTGGACATCAATATAAGCTATGCCAAATACGGCGAGGCGGACGTCATTGTGGCTGCCACCACCGATATCACCGAGGTGGTCGAAAAAGAAACCCAGTTGATTCAGGCCGGTAAAATGACAACCCTGGGGGTGATGGCCGCCGGTATGGCCCATGAAATCAATCAGCCTCTGAATGTGATTCAGGTGTGCGCCGATTTTTTTCTCAAAATGCTCAACCGCGGTCAAAAAATCGAAGATGAGGACCTGCGGTCCATGGCCAATGATATTGTGGCGAATGTCGAACGCGCCAGCGGGGTGATCAAACACGTGAGGGATTTTGCGCGACAATCCGAGCCGGTCCGCACACGGGTGAACATCAACGATCCCATAAACGATGTGTTTAAAGTTCTGGGGCACCAGTTAAAAGTTCACGACGTCGAAGTTACGCTGGATTTGGACACCCAGATTCCGGATATCCTGGCCGAGCATAACCGCCTGGAGCAGGTGTTTATCAATTTGGTGTCCAACGCCATTGATGCCATGGACGAAAAAGACAACCGCCCCGATATCGACAATAACGAAAAACATTTGACGATCAAATCGTTTGCTGAAAATGGCCATGTTTGCGTTAAAGTAACCGATACCGGCATCGGGATGAGTGCAGAGGTGAAAAATAAAATTTTTGAACCGTTTTATACCACCAAAAAAGTCGGCAAGGG
>JASFNW010000022.1:0-46720 GCA_050116835.1 Desulfobacterales bacterium | reverse complement strand
CCGATGTGGAAATCGAACGGGTCATTCCGGTCATTGAACAACTGGCCGCTGAGATCTCCATTCCCATATCCATCGATACCATGAAATCCGAAGTTGCCCGGCGGGCAATCGGAGCCGGGGCATCAATTATCAACGACATCTCCGCACTGCGTTTCGACCCGGATTTAGGCGCGGTGGCCGCAGAGTTCGGCACGCCGGTGGTGCTCATGCATATGCTGGGCAGCCCCAGAACCATGCAGCTGTCTCCGTCCTATACAGATCTAATCGGCGAAATTTCGGGTTTTTTAGACGCCGCAATCGTCAGGGCGCAACAGCAGGGTATCTCAAAATCAAACATCATCCTTGATCCGGGAATCGGTTTTGGTAAAACCGTATCGCATAATCTGGTACTCCTCAGGCAGATACAGGCGTTTGCGGCCTTAGATGCTCCCATACTCGTGGGTCCTTCTCGCAAATCATTTATTCGTAAACTGTTAAAAGATGAGCACAGCGATGATATCACCCCGGATATGCCGATCGTTGAAACCGGTACCCAGGCTGCGGTCGCCGCGGCGGTGCTTTGCGGCGCGCACATCGTGCGGGTGCATGATGTCGCCAGCAGCCGGGCCACGATTCGGATTTTAGATGCGATGAAAGCCGCGCAGAAGGATTATACCGCTTGTCATTAAAATGTTCCGAAAAAAGGATGGCGGCATAAGTGTTGTCGCAAAAAAACGTTCTGCAATCGGAACGTTTTTTTGACAACGACTATAAGTTTCCCGGACATTTAGAGGTTCAAAGAATAACTTTCAACTGTTTAGCTTTTACGTGTTTTAGCCGCTGGCTTCTCGCCGCTGGCTACTGGCTTTGATCCGATATTACTGACCGACAGCAAGCTGCCAGCAACCAGAGGCCAGAAGCCCGACGCTGAGTATAAACTGATAAAAGACTGAACTACTGACTGGCTGATATCTGAAAATTACGCAAGGAGACATGGAAATGCTTCTGGTCATTGATGTTGGTAATACTCACATGGTCTTGGGCGTTTACCAAAGCGATAACTTGCGCAGTGACTGGCGTATCCATACCGAGCGCAACACGACCGAAGATGAGTTCAATGTGCTGATCAACAGTCTGTTTGCCGCTGACAACATCCAGTTGGGCGATATTGAACAAACGATTATCTCATGCGTGGTTCCGCCAATGGTTACGATTTTGGATGCCTTTTGTCGCAAGTATATCGGTCATCCGCCCAAATGGGTTGATGCCAAAAATTGTGCGGGTATGCCCATTTTATTAAAAAACCCAGGAGAGATCGGTGCCGACCGCATCGTCAACGCCGTGGCCGCCTTTCATCGATACCGCAAAAGTTTGATCGTGGTTGATTTCGGTACCGCCACGACATTTGATGCCATTTCTGAAAAGGGTGAATACCTTGGAGGGGCCATCAGTCCCGGAATCGGAATTGCCTCAGAGGCGTTATTTTTAAAAGCATCCAAGCTGCCAAGGGTGGAAATTTTTAACCCGCCTGAAAACGTCATCGGCAAAGATACCATCGGGAGCATTCAGTCCGGTATTATATTCGGCTATGCCGGCCTGGTAGATGGAATTGTCAGGCGTATGCAACTGGAGATGGGAACGAATCCCAAAGTTATTGCCACCGGCGGCCTGGCCGAACTTCTATTCAATGTTTCCGAAACCATTGAAGCGGTTGAACCGGCACTGACGCTGGCAGGCCTCAAAGTGATTGCCAATCAAGCCTGATCGAATGCACGGGGGCTTGCAGCGCGACGCATGGGGACAAGGCCATCCGATCTGCCATTGAAGTCAAACACCATGCTCCATGCGATTTTATTCCTGCCAAATGTTTTTATAAAACATTCATTTTAGACGACCTTACCCAGCAGCTTTCAGAGAATCAAGATACCCCAGATATCCATTGATGCTGTTGTAGAGGAAATATTTTTCGCGTGCCTGTATATCCTCAGGCAGTTGATCGAAAGTTCCCATTAGTTTGTCTTCCCGCAAAAGTTTTTCCAGGCATTTAGTTTCGCGGTCGCTTTTATCGAATTTATTCTGTTCAGCCCTGAGCAGCTGCTCCCAGAATTGAAGTTGACGGCGATGGATGTTCAGCATTTTGACAGCATCCGGATGGACTCCGTAATGACTGTAGCAGATCATTTGCGGGTGACAGGCAATGAGAGCATCAACACTTTGCAGGGCTTCATCCAGAAAGAACTTCGGTGGGGTGGCCGGTCGCAAATAAAAGCGGTTCTCCGGCAGGGCTATAAAGACGCCTCCTGTTTCACCGGCAAACAGGTATTTCTCAGAATAATAGCTGATATGATGGGCCGCATGCCCGGGTGTGATGACTGGCTTGATGGCTTCGGTCTCAAAATTATCAGCCGCCAGGAGCCGATCTTCGGCCACCGCCTTTATCGGGCCATAGGACAGGGCCATCGATCCGAGTACTTTTTTTGTCCCTTCCCAAAGACGCGAGGGATCGACCAGATGTTCAATGGCTACCGGATGGCAGATGATGGGGACCTGGGGAAAGGCTTCGGCGATTTCGCCGATGGCGCCAGCATGATCCAGATGAATATGCGTGAGCAAGATAGCATCCAGCTGACGTACATCCAATGCCTGTAATGCGCGTATGAGATCCGGCGCACAGGACGAGGGGCCAACATCAATCAAATATGTGCTACTGCCACGGACCAACCATGCACTGATAAAATCGGAGAACCCGCGAATGGACGGCGTCAACGGAATCAAAAAAAGATCATCCGCAATATGTTGAATCTTGGCATTCACTTGGAATTTGTTGCTTCTAGTCGGAATGTTGGAATGGTGGATTAATGGAAGAATGGGACCTGAAATAAGGACATGTTGGGTTAATGTTTAGATGTGTACTAGTGGAAAAAAGTAAAGAAAGGTTTATACCCTGGCACCCCCCATATTCCAGCGTTCCACTATTCCATTATTCCATATCGGCAGTGAAAACTCGCCGGTCAAAAAGCATAAATGATCTTAAGTATGTTTAATTGAGACCGGAGACCATTTTTTAGATGCGGCCGACCTCCTTCATCGTCTCCTTAAAAATGCGGTAAAAATATTCATTGTCCGTAATGCCGCGGCTTAATATTTTCCCGATATCTTCAATATTTTTAATGTTGATAATTAAGTTGACGCTCTTATTGAGGGCCATCATGTTGTCCATTGTCCTGAATCGGTTGCTGATTAAAGCCACAAACATGTCACGGCGCACACTCATGCTTAACCGTTCGAGATACAACAATATGCTGTTGGACTCCGGATTATCGGTGTCGAAATGTTCATTGATGACAAACAGATCGTAATTGTGATAGCGCATGCGTTTTAGCGCATCGCGGGCACTCTCGGCTTCGGTGATCTGGTAGTCCATTACTTCAAGTGCGTTGATAATCGTCTTGCGGACTGTTGGATTTGATTCGCACACCAGGGCGGTCAACCCTTCTTCTTCGATGAAGTCAAATGGTTTCTCGGCCGCATTATAGCTGCTCATTGAGCCTGCGGCGCGTCTGCCAGCGGACCCCTTTTGAGGCTTCAAGGTGATGTAGCCTTTACATTTGGGACAGGCAACCGTCGTGCGCCTGCCGGCGGGGACCTTGTCATTTGATATCTTGAATTTGCTTTGACAACTTGTGCAGATAACTTCCATGGCTTTTATTTCCTGATAATATATTATTTAATGCCAATAAATTAAGCTCAGCTCTAATGGACGGATTTGGCATAGTTCCGATCAATTTCCAGGTTGTCGATATCGGTCGTGGTTTCACCACGGGCACTTTTGATGGAATCGATACCGCGCCCCACGATCCCTTTATGTGAACAATAGCTCAATGCCGTCTCCTGGGTGATCAAACCCTGCTCATATAGACCGACGATATGCTGGTCGAATGTTATCATACCAAAGGCATTGCTCGTTTCCATGACTTCATAAAATGTTTTGCCTTCCGATTCGCCGTTCAAGATCAGGTCCTTGACCCTCAGATTGGTACCTAAAATTTCAAAGGTCGCCACCCGGCCGCCGCCGACTTTGGGAAGCAGCCGCTGGGAGACGATCCAGCGCATGGTGTCGGCCAGACGGATGCGAATCTGCTCGGCATCTTCGGTGGAAAACATACCCAGAATACGATTGACCGTCGAGCCGGCATCAACTGTGTGCAGGGTTGTTAAAACCAGGTGGCCGGTTTCTGCGGCGCGCAGGCCGATTTCAATTGTTTCGCGATCGCGCATTTCACCGACCAGAATCACTTTGGGGGCCTGCCGCAAGGCGGCCCGCAAGCCATTGGCATAGTTGTCAAAATCCATGCCCAGTTCGCGCTGGTTGAAAGTCGATTTTTTATGGGGATGCTGATACTCTACCGGATCTTCCAGTGTGATGATGTGGACGGATTTGTTCTCGTTGATTTCATCGAGTGTGGCCGCCAGGGTAGTGGTTTTACCGGAACCGGTTGCGCCGGTGACAAAGACGATGCCGTTGATTTCCTTGGCAATTTGGTACATCGTTTTGGGCAGCTCGCGTTCATCGATGGTCGGGATTTTAGACTCCAGCTTACGTAAAACGATCGATATGTTCGTGCCCTGAGAAAAAATGTTGACCCTGAAGCGCGCTTTGCCGGGCAGTGCATAGGACATGTCGCAGGAACCAGCACCCAGAAGGGCATGGGTCAGGCGCCGGTCCTGGTTGATCAGATTCATAGCAATGACCTCGGTTTGAAAGGGGGTCAGCGCCTTGAACGTTGGCTTGAAATCAACGGGAATCAATTCACCGGCGCTTTCCACCTGCATGGGCTTGCCGACGGTAAAGTTAAGGTCAGAGACATCCCGGTGATAATCCAGCATTTTTACCAGAAGATGGTCAATTTCCTGTTTTTTCATGGTACGGCCTTTGTGGTTAGGTTTTTAAGTTTTAAACCATCTATCCTATTTTCCTACTGTCTTTATCAGACTTCGGTAAAGTCGGTTGGCGGTGCTTTGAGCAAAGGCCTGAATCTTGCTTTTTCGTTGGCTTTGGCATAGGCCTCGTCGGCACTGATTTTACCACTTTGAAACAACTCCATTATATAGTCATCCAGCAAAATCATACCGTATTTTTTCCCGGTTTGAATCATAGACGGGATCTGGTGGGTTTTGCCTTCGCGGATGAGATTGCGAACTGCCGGATTGGCGATTAATATTTCCAGAGCCACGATCCGGCCCTTGCGGTCCACACGCTTGAAGAGGGTCTGGGCGACCACCGCCCGGAGTCCATCGGACAAAGTCGAACGGATCAATGGCTGTTCGTGAGAAGGAAATACCTCGATAACACGATCGACGGTTTTGTAAGCACTGGATGTATGCAGCGTGGAGAACACCAGATGCCCGGTCGATGCGGCTTCGACCGCCAGCGAGATTGTCTCAAGATCTCGCATTTCGCCCACCAGAATAATATCCGGATCTTCACGCAGGGCGCCGCGCAGCGCGGCGGAAAAGCTCTCGGTATGCAGACCGACCTCACGGTGGTTGACGATGCACCCCTGGCTTTGATGCACGAACTCAATGGGGTCCTCGACGGTAATGATATGATCCTTGCGCGCGCGATTGGCCACATCGATAATGGATGCCAGGGTGGTGGATTTGCCGCTGCCGGTGGGGCCGGTTACCAGAATCAAACCTCTGGGAAGAGTCGCCAGTTTTGACACGACCGGCGGCAAACCCAGTTGTTCGGCGGTCATGATCGTGCTGGGAATTTCACGAAAGACCGCACCCACGCCGTTTCTTTGCATGAAGAAATTGGCACGGTAACGGGCCAGACCGGGGATTTCGTAAGCAAAATCGATGTCGCCGGTTTCCTCAAACGTTTTAACTTTGTGCTCGGGGGCGATCTCATAGAGCATGCCCCTGAGGTCGTCGTTATTGAGAACTTTATATTTGATTCTTTCAATATCGCCTCTGATTCTAAGCGCCGGGGGCTGACCGGACGCCAGATGAAGGTCGGAGGCTCCCTGCTCATTCATCAGTTTAAAAAATGCATCAATTTTTGCCATTAACCGCTCCTGGTGTCAGAACATTCGCTCTTGCAATTCTCGTTTGATCGATCAAGCAAATATCTTCCATTTTTTTTTGGGCATCTGTGACATAGCACCCAAGGAGAAAATTTTACCGTAGAACATGCGTTCAATTCGGATAAAACCGCCTGAAACGAAAGCTGATCCTCAGCTGAAAACTAAGGTATGAGCGCCTGCCGCACATTCTGCGGTCAGCACCCATGCATTCATCTCAGGCGGTTTTAAAGAATTTACCGGTTTATGGAATCAGATCTTTAATTTGACTTTTTGAGGACCTTAATTTTGTCGTCTTCTTCGTCTGATTCTTTGATTCCTTCTTTTCCGATTTCAAGAAGTCTGGAGTGGGCTTCAATGATCGAACTGATCTGAACTTCGATTTGCGTCCGCTGCCGTTTCAATTCTGAAATGTCCTCATGCAGTTGCGCCAGGCGATTGTGGGCCTTATTGAGAATTTTTTCAGCTTTGACTTCAGCTTCGGCGATGATCAATTCGGCTGACTTGCGGGCATTGTCCTTCATCTGGTCCAATACTTTTTGAGAATTGAGCAGCGCCCGTTTGAAGGTCTCTTCCCGTTTTCGATATCCCTGGATTTCCAGTTCCAATCGTCGAACTTCGTCAGTCAGATTCTGATTTGACTTCTGCAAGGTTTCGAAGGTTTCAGCCATCTGCTCAAGGAAGGCATCAACCTCTCGAATGTCAAATCCGCGAAATCGGGTCTTAAATTGCTGCTGTTGGATATCAAGGGGCGTAATTTTCATTGGCGTTCACCTGCCTTTCATCTTATCCCAAGGACAGGGCCAAACCTTCAAGGCTGTTGACCACAAATATCCGCAGGAAGATAATGATCAGAATCACAACTATCGGAGAAAAGTCGATTCCGCCGTACATCATCGGCAATCTTTTGCGAATTTGAATCAGGACCGGCTCGGTTACGTTGTGAATGAAACGCACAATCGGATTGTATGGATCCGGGCTTACCCATGACAGCACGGCGCGGGCGATCGTAATGAACATATAAAACACCAGCACATAGTCCAGCACCGTTGCTACCGCCACTAACAGATTTCGAAAAACAAACATGATAATCTTGACCTTTTCAATTTTTGCATTGAATTATCTGCTAACCTCAATTCAGGTGCTTAAAATTAAAACTATAATCTAGGATAAGTCAAGATTTTTCACGCAAAATCAAAGGGTAAGACGCCTATCGTTGCCCGGGTGGCGAACGCTGTGCATCGCCTAAACACCCATGTGAAAAGAACCCGCAGCAATTTAGATTTTGTGACGTTTTCCGCCTGAAACTCTTTTTGATTGACAAAGAACAAGGCTCTTAGGCCATTAAATGCTCTATTTATATCGGGCTGCAGCCCGCAAAACTTGAGTTTATTTGCGTAAATTACAAGTGGTCATTTTTCGGAATCTGATGGGAGATAGTTCATTCTTATTAAGAATATCAGATCCTTAACTGGATTGCAAATTTCATGATCAAATTGGACCACAGAAAAAGAGCATGGTGCGTGGAGTATCGTGCGTGGGGCAAAGAGCAGGGTATAATCCCAAAATGTCGTTCGTAACGCCATGCTCCATGCCCCATGCGAAGGCAGGCGTCAGCTCAACCGCCGGCGACCATCGGAATCAAATAGACTTCCGCATCATCGGGGACATATGTATGCTCGAAATTGGGTCGTGTGACATAGTGCTGGTTGATGCGCACGACGGCGTAAGGATGGGGGTCCTTGAGCGCTTCGAGCAGGTCTGAAACCGTCATGCCTTTCCGCCAGGGGATCTGCTTTCCGGCAACCTGAATCATGAATTGACACCGTTGGCCTTTAATAACGCCACAACGTCATCAAAATCGATTCCAAGGTGTTTGACGGTTTTGAGTGTCGGAATCCCATCGGTTGTCCATCCGCGGCGTTTATACACAGCATCTTTGAGCTTGTTATACTGTTCTTCGCGGTGGCGGCGCAGGGCGGCCACTTTTTCAGCCGCACTTTTGCCGTCAATGTCGAACCTGAAAGTTTCGGTCAGCTGTTTATCATAGCGTTCAGCACGGGATTCATATTCCGTTTCAGTGACAGGCCCCACCGCCCGATAGGGAATATCATCATGCTGGCGGCGACCATAGCCCATGCGCAGATTAAAGATGCGTTGAAAGTTATAAACGCGCTCACTCATTTTAATCAGGTCTTCGGGGCCGGATTCAATGCCGGTAATGGAACTGAAATAATCCGCATACCATTCCACGTGTTTCATGACTTTGGCGGGCTCGGGGGCGTCTTTGTTGTCTTCCGGGACAATGTCATTCCAAGGCAGTTTGCACAAACCGCAGAGTCCGAACCAGGTTCGAAACATGGGAAACCAGTGCAACGCCTCGGCTTTCTGCTCGAATGTCGGCATAAAGTTATGAACCATATCCAGGAATATCAGCCAGGCCTCATCATGCTGGGGGCCCTTGAGCGCCAGTCCGTAGCCACCCTGTTGGGCCAATGATTCCTTGGTCATGTATTCTGAAAACTCCAGTCCTTTGGCCTCCATGCCGATATCCTGCAGGATGGCAGCATCGGCGCCGAAATCCTCGGCGAAAATGGCTTTCATTCTACGAACCCCCTGGCCGACGATTTGACCGAAGCCTTCGCCGGCCGCCATTTGATGCACGATTTCCAGTGCAGCATCGCGATTGCCGAACTGAAGATCCAGACCGCCGGTATGGGTTGTGTCGATCAAACCCATCTCAAAGCACTCCATCACAAAGGCAATGCCGGTGCCCACCGATATGGTATCCAGGCCGTAAGCATCACAGTAAAAATTCATCTCTGCCACGGTATGCGGATCAAATATTCCCAGATTCGATCCGCAGCCGGCGATGGTTTCATATTCCGGTCCGTCGACAAAAACTTTTTTACCTTTGTGGGGTCCGGTCAATGGAACAAAATCCTTTATGCCATGGGAGCAGGCCACGGTGCATCCCATCCAGCAGCCGTCAAAACCCGGATCAAAAAGGCGCCGGTAGACTTCCTGGCCCAGGTTAGGGGCCTGGGTGTGCCGGCCGTAACGAAAATTATGGGTCGGCAGCAGATCGTGGTCATTCATAATGGTGACCAGATGCGTGGTGCCGATTTTGGCCATTTCGTTTTGCTTGGGGTCCAATTCCACAATTTCACGGGAGTGCAGCTTGGCCACATTTTTCAGGCGGGTTTTGTCTGCGGGGTTATTGGTTTCGGCGGTGACATTATTCCAGCAGGCGACAACAGCCTTCAATCCCTTGTCGGCAAAAACACTGCCGACACCGCCGCGGCCGGCCTGTTTGTAACGGGCACGTTTGCGCTTGGGGTCATACCAGGTAAAATTGAGGCATCCGATCAGAGTATTTTTGGCCCCCGGACCGGAGGATACCACCGAGATGTTGCGCGGCTTTCCCTGGGCAAAGTGTTCGGTTAAAATGGCAGACAGCTCATAGGCATTGTCCGGCAGACCGCTGGTTTCGAAAAGCTGCACCTTCTGGTTGACGCCATCGACAAAGACCACCATGTCAGAAGTCGTCTTGCCCTGAATTTCCAGAGCATCGAAGCCGGAAAACTTGAGGTAAGGCCCGAAATAGCCGCCGACGTTGGAATCGATGACCGAGGCGGTGGTGGGCGACAGGGTGGCCACTATGCTTTTGCCGGAACCCGGATAAATAGGGGTTCCTCCCAGCGGGCCGGCCGCAATGCAAAGGGCATTTTCAGGATCATTCCAGCGGGTGGTGGGCTCAACGGCATTCCACAGCAGCCACAGATCATAGCCTTTGCCGCCGATAAACGTTTTTTTGATTTTCGCATCTACCGGTTTAATATCGATTTGCGGATCAGACAGATTGACGTATAAGGTCTGATCGGCATAGCCGTTGGTAATTTCAGGTCTTTTGTAATCCATAGTTTTCGTTTCTTTAAAATCATAATCCGGCATAATTTGCTCCTTTTACCTATGATTCGATACGCCGTTTAATCTGGCTTCCTTTTAATAGTCGAAATTTTATTTATACAATTAAGCCGCTTTGCAATCAACCTTCATTTTTAGTCAATTCGTCAAATCGTTAAAACGGAATAGCCCATTGACTAATTGATGCATTAACAAATTCACGAATTGCAGAAATGCAAACGATTTAACGAATCAACTCATATACCGTTCAACGATAAAGGCGAAGCCGCAATTCCGCTGCAGGCACATCGCGTCTTCGCCTTATTTGAGCGCTTCTTGCCCCTTAAACGACCGGTGGGGCGAAAAGGCATCCAAAATGATTTGATCATCTTCGGTGGTTTCACCGGCTATCAGGCGGGCAACCACCTCCGCCGCCCCCGGTCCCAGCATCAAGCCTTGGCCGCACATACCGGTGACATGCATCAAACCTTTGAGCTGCCGGTTCCAGCCCACCAGCGGCAAACCGTCGGACGTCATCGGATACAGACCGCGCCAGCTTCGGCGCACTCTTAAATTTTTCAGCCGCGGCAGCAGGTGCACGAGTCTGGCACTGACCTGGGGAAGAAATCTAGCCGTTTCGCGCTTGTCGGTGCCGACTATCGGCGGATCCGGCGTGATGCAAAAAATGACCTGCCCGTGCTGATTCTGGTAAAAATAAAAATTCTTGGATCCCGGCCCGGGGCGAATATCCACCACCATGGATTTGAAAAACGGTCTGACCGGTTCTGTGATGGCGGCTTCGTGGGAATCCGGTACGACCTTCACCTCGATGCCGGCACTACGGTTCAGTTCCGCTGAAAAGGGCCCGGCTGTATCAACGACAAGGGGTGATCGATATTCAGACTGTTCGGTCTCCACGCCGATGACGCAGTTGTTTTCAACCTTTATCCGGCGAACGCGCTCCTTGAAGTGAAAATCGGCCCCCAGCGCAACGGCTCGCTGATAAAAGGCATTGACGGTTAGAAGCGGCGAAATCGACCCGTCATCCGGCGAAAAGGTGCCCCCGCGCAATTCCTGAGGATTGATCCCTGGAATGAGCTGCCGGATGTCTTTGGGCTTCACGAAATCAATGCGAAGCCCATATTTCTTCTGAACCGGCAACAGCTTCTTCAGCATGATTTCGTCCTTTTGGCGATAAACTGGGAAGACATAGCCGCCCTTGAGCCATTCAATATTATCGCCGTGCATATCCTGCCAGCTAGCAAAAATTTCAAGCGACCGCCGACAGGTCAGAATTTTGGCGGGGTCCGAATGGGTGGCCCGGATGCCGCCGATGGCATGTTTGTTTTCGCCCTGGCCCGGTGACGGGTGCATGTCGATCACGCGGGTTTTGAATCCCCGTTCTGCGATCGCCAGGGCGGTCGGCACGCCAACTGAGCCGGCTCCGACGATAATCACATCACTTGTTTTCAATTCGGCCTCCCTGGTATGCACCGGCCAGTATGCCAATCGGAACTTCTACAAACAACGGTCGATCGACGCGATCGGTTACCGTGCCCAGATCGATGCCTTCTTCCTGAAAAATTCGCCAGATCATCGGCCGGCAGGTTTTTGATCCACAGGCGCCCATGCCAACGCGCGTCACGGCTTTTAACTGATTGATATCTCTGATGCCCTTGCGGATAGCCGCTTTAACCTCACCGGCAGTTATGCGTTCGCAGCGACAGATGATGGCCTCATCCGGCGGCAATTCTTTTTCGTAGATCAGGGAAGGTTCGATTTGCGGATCCTGCACCCAGATGCCCATAGCCGCTTTGGCCACTTTCTTATCGACTTTAACCTGTACCAGCAGTGTGCCCGGAAATTTACGCCGGGTCGATAGTTTTTCCACGGGATAGTACCCCAGGATGGCACCGTCCACATCGGTAAGCGGGACTTTCTGGCCGACCTCAACCCGCTCGCGCCAGATTTCATAGGGCAGGGTGACCAGGGGGTGTTCGGGATCCTCTCGATAGTCGACCAGAATCATCGACAGGCCCGGACAAACTGCCACGCAGCTGCCGCAACCCGTACAGGCGTCTAAATCAATGATGTAAGGCAAGCCGGTAATGTCATCCCGTTCGGTTCGAATCGCACCGACCGGGCATACCGACGTGCAGGGATTGCAGGGTACCTCCTGGTAACAGTGGAAAATTGGAAATACCCCCTCTTCGCGTTCGGGCTGTTTGCGTGTCCTGATCGGGCCGGGTTTGGACTTTAAAATAGCGGCTTTTTCATTCCATTCCGCGGGAATCTCGCCGACCGGCAGACCCAGGGACTGGGCGATTTTCAATCCCTCGATCTTGCCCGTAAACATGGCCGCCGATGCTTCGGCAATTTCCCGGGCGTCACCGGCACAGAACACATCCATACCCCATTGTTGTGCCTTCAAATAAAATTCATTGACTTCGGCCAGACCGACGGCAATCAGAACCGTATCCACCGCAAAGGTTTTGTGGGTATCCGCAACCACCTTCCAGTCCCGATCCAGGCGGGCGACGGTGACCGCTTCGACTCTGTTATGACCCGTTGCGGCCACAACGCTGTGGCCGGTTAAAATCGGCACCCCCAGCCGCCTGAGTTTATCGGCATGAACCTTGTACCCGCCGACCTGCGGCAGGGCTTCAATCAGGGCAACCACTTCGATACCGGCCTGAATGGCATGGTAGCCGGCAATCAGCCCCACGTTGCCACCGCCGACGATCAGCACCTTTTCCGAGGATTTGATCAGATCGCGGTTGACAAGCGTTTGGAATGCACCGGCACCGTAAACCCCCGGCAGTGTGTTTCCCGGAAACGACAGCATTTTTTCTCTGGCACCGGTGGCAACCAACAGCTTTTTGGGCCTGATTTGCCGGTAATGTTTGCTTTTGACGCCTTTGACGGCACCGACAATCTTATCTGAAAATACCCCCACCGCCGTTGTATTCAACCAGAGCTCCACCGAGTCCAGTTTACTGATTTCATCTGCTAAAATGGCCGCGATCTCAAAGCCGCGGGTTCCGGCGTAGGAATCGTCGACCGAGCCGAAAAATTTGTGGGTTTGCAACACCAATTTGCCCCCCGGGCGGGCCTTATCATCCAGAACCAGGGTATCGACACCCAGTTTGCCCAGTTCCACCGCCGCCGCCAAACCTGCCGGACCAGCTCCGATGATCAAAGCCTCGACTTCTTTTACAATCGCAGACTGAATTTGCGGCTCAACATCGTCTTCCGGCAGTTTGGGCAATCCTTCAACACTTTCAACGACCATGCCATCCGCAACCGGCGTCATGCATGACTTAACGGGCAGCCCATCGGCAATAACCAGGCATTGGGAACATTGCCCGTTGGCACAGAATAACCCCTGGGGACTGTTATCCTTGGGATGATGACCGAATATCTGAATACCGTTGGCAAAGAGGGTGGATGATATCATTTCGCCTTCGCATCCGCTCAGCTTTTTGCCATTCCAGGTAAAGGTGATCTCTTTTTTTTCGGGTATCTCCAGGACGGGATGTTTGGTGATGCGCTTCATATTCATACGTTGTGCCTTTAAAATTTTTTACTGTTTTTTTATTTTCCGGCTTAAATCATAAAGATTTCGTTTTCAGAAGACAGAGGTCAGACGACAGATTGAAAAAATGGAAATAGAGATATCCTATGGTTTCCCTGTCATCTGTTTTCTGTCATCTGTTCTCTGATTCGCATATACGAATTGAACCGGCGGACGTGGTTACGGGCCAGGCGCCGTGCGCGTTCGGCCTGACCTTTCTCGACTGCGTGCACCAGATCACACAGGTCCCGGTAGTTTTCCTGCAATTCACGTTTATCCATTGACAGAAATTCATCATAATAGCGATGAATGTTGTCATGGACGGAATGCAGCACCGACACATATATCGGGTTGGCCGCCACCTCCGCCAATGTCATGTGGATGCGTTTGTCAATATCGAGAAAGGCATCTCGTTGTGCCGGGCCCGCCTCAATATATTTACGGGCCTCGTTTAATAGCACCGTCAGTTTGCTGATGTCGGTGGCAGACCGATTGGCAGCAGCGCGTTCGGCGACAAATCCCTCCACATCTTCACGGAACTCGGCCAGATGATTCAATGAAACCTTTTGCGACCGGATCAACAGTGCCAGACCTTCGCTCACCTGGTCGGCATTCAGATCCTTGACCACCGATCCACCGCCAACACCGAGTTTGATTTCAATTAAGCCTTTTTGCTCCAGGACGCGCAGTGCCTCGCGCAATGTGCCGCGACTGATGTTAAACATGTCTTTGAGCTGCCGTTCAGACGGCAGGGTGTCACCGGTCTTCAGCCGTCCGTCGAGGATGGCCTCCTGGATTTGCGCGACAACATCCTGAAAAACCTTAGTTTGCTTGGCTGCCTGGAACATAGGCGCTTTTCCTTTCGTTTCTCTAAGATACTTATATTCACAGATCTAAAATCGTTTATAAATATGATCTTATGGAAAATGTTTGCGTTAAGGATTAAATCAATCACGAAAACACGAAAGCGCAAGAGCGCGAATTTTTCTAATTTTTCGTGTTTTCATGTTCTCGTGCTTTCGTGGCAGAAATGTCAATTTAGTGTATTATAATGGTTAAACCATTATAAAGTTTGCATCTGTCTCTGTCAACCCTAAAATCGAGCGAAGCATCAGAGTTTTTATGGTATGACATGAAGGCATTGGGTGCGACTTCGAAGCGATTTGCGCCATTATTTCCTTGACTAACACCCAGGCAGCCTGTAAATTGCAGAAATTTCAAGAGAAATGATTACTCGCCATGCCCCTTGCCGGCCGAACTCAGGTTAACGTCGGTAAATTATGGGCGTAGTTTTCAAGATCCTATTAGCCGATTGGAGTTTATCATCATGTTAAGAGACAAAAAAATTTGCATTATCGGAACGGGCAATATGGGCGAAGCCCTCATTAGCGGCCTGATTGGCTCGGCATCATCCAAACCCGAAAATATCATTTGCACCGATGTGCGTGAGGCCAAACTTAAAGCCATGCGGAACACTTACGGGGTTCAAACGACAACCGATAATCTGAAGGCGGTTACCGATTCAGACATTATTATCTATGCAGTCAAGCCGCAGATTATGGCAGCTGTGCTCAATGAAACCGCAGGTAATCTCGATATGTCCAAACTGGTTATTTCGATTGCGGCCGGTGTTCCCATGGAAGCCATCGAGTCCTGTCTGAACAAAAAGCTACGTCTGATTCGGGTCATGCCCAATATCGCCGCAGCCGTTAAGGAAGCGGCCACAGCTGTTGCCGCCGGGAAAAATGCAACCGAAGAGGATATCAAACTGGCGATGACCATTTTTAATTCCATCGGGAAGACGGCTTTCATCCCTGAAAACTACCTGATGGATGCCATTACCGGACTGAGCGGCAGCGGTCCGGCCTATATCTTTTTGATTGTTGAAGCCATGGCCGATGCCGGTGTAAAAGTCGGACTGTCGCGCCAGGAGGCCCTCTTTCTGTCCGCCCAGACGGTTTTGGGGGCTGCCAAAATGTTGATCGAGACCCAGGAACACCCGGGCCAGCTCAGAGATCGAGTGACATCGCCGGGCGGTACAGCCATTGCCGGTCTGGCCACGCTGGAAAGTGGTGGATTGCGCACCACCCTGATCAATGCTGTCGAGGTTGCAACCAATCGCTCCAGGGAACTGGGTCAGATGATGATAAAAAATTTCTCCAACAATAGCTTCTCTGATTCTAAGTTTAGAAAGTGATGACCTGACGCCTGCAAAACCCAGGTATTAAGTGGAAATCTGAGCCTCTGATTTGCGACGCCCAAAAATTAGTGTTAGAATTAGGTGTTACCCATCTTAAAAAGGATTAATTAATAGGAGACGAATGAAGTATAAAGCCTCCGGTTTCGTCATTCTGTGTTTATTTCTTTCAGTGTTACTTTATGTGGATGGTCCTGCGTCTACAACCGAGATCCAATGGCATACCTATGATGACGGAATGGCACGCGGTAAATTTGAAAAAAAGAAAGTATTCATTCATTTTACGGCGGACTGGTGCTCTTACTGCGGGTTAATGGAAAACGAGACATTCAAAGACCCGGCGATTATTTCATCTTTGAATGAAAACTTTATTTCCATTAAAGTCGATTTTGACAAGGAAAAGACCACATCCAGCTACTATGGTGTCAGAGGCCTGCCGGATACGATATTCCTAGCTGAAAATGGTCGTATCATCGGCCGCCGCCCCGGTTATATAGCACCGGATCTAATGAAATTTATTCTAAAAACAATTTTAGAACAGCGTGCTCAGGATTAGTCATCTTTGTTGATTTTTCCCCGCCATGACGCCATGATGACCTCGCGGCGAACCATGCTTTGGAAACCGAGCACGACCCGGCGACCCGCACATCGGATAACCCGCTAATTTTACAAATGCGTATTGAATCTATCGATTATAAGCGAATCAAAGAAGTCATCCATAATTCCGATCCGATTGGATTGCCGGCATATGATCATCATACACCTGCATGCGTGTTTCTGCTCCTTTTTAATCGACCGGGTCCTCACATTTTAGCCATACAAAAATCGGATACGGAAGGTTATCCCTGGCGCAACCAGGTGGCTTTACCGGGTGGACATGTGGAAAATTCGGATACCAGTCCGGTTGCGACGGCTTTTCGAGAGCTGGAGGAAGAACTGAACATCAGCAGGGATCACGTGGATTTTATCGGCTCTCTCGGACACTTCCAGACCCTCACCCGGCCCAGAGACATCGAGGCTTTTGTCGGGTACTGGAACGGCAAGGGGCCGGTTCGATCTGATCCGAATGAAATCGCCAGGGTTCTTGAAATTCCATTGGACACCCTGATTAGAACCCATCGGGTCAAAAATTTTCACCAGACCATGCCGGATGTCCGTGAGCTTGAATATCCATTCAAAGACATGGTCATTTGGGGTGCGACAGCTCGAATACTCTATCATTTCTTAGAGCTCATCTATCCGCTTATCAAAGGTCGTGAGGACACAGACTCCAAGCCCATCGCCAGATGTTGAATTTACGATAAATATTGGCTACGATTATATTTCTGTTGGTTTTAACAAATTGGAGGCGCTAGCGGATGGATTTTTGGGTGTAGCGCCTGATCAGGCGGATGGCTGTTG
Source organism: Desulfobacterales bacterium (assembly GCA_050116835.1). GTDB lineage: Bacteria > Desulfobacterota > Desulfobacteria > Desulfobacterales > JAHEIW01 > JAHEIW01. Next base: position 29,577 of record JASFNW010000022.1, on the reverse strand, counting down.
TGGCGATAATCGCCACGCTCATGGCGAGCAACAGGGCCGGCACCCAAACGTATCTCTGATAGTCGGGGTTTTCTCTGGCTACCGCGATCCCTGCGGATGCAAATAGAATCACCAGAAGCATAAACAAGACCACAATGATATGGGCTGTGGTAGAATTGTACCAGGGAATAACCGCTTTTCTGAATACCGGGTTTTTATCTGCAGGCATAGGTTTTGAATGAGCCGATCGATATAGCTTGTTTTGAATTAGGGTTTACCATTTATATTTTATCCACCTCAAAATGAAAAATCAAGGTGTGGCCATGTACCGAAAAACAAACGGAAAAAAGAACGCACGGTTTATCCTGAGCCGCTGGATTTTAAGTCTGGCGGTCTTTAGTTTGCTGGGAAGCTGTGCAGGGACATCGGATAAGGTAATGAAGCCCGAGACCGTCAAATCACTTCAGCCGGACACGATTATATCAGCGCAATCCGGAAAAGAAGTAACCTTCGATGAAATGATGGCGGATTTGAATCGTCACCAGATTATTTTTGTTGGCGAAGAGCACACCCGTGCCTCGCATCATTCCATCCAGCTGAAAATCATCCAGGCCACTTTTCGCAACAATCAAGACATTGTTGTTGGCATGGAGATGTTTGATCGTTCCTACCAGCCGGTCCTGGATCTGTGGACAGCCGGTGTGTTGGATGAAGAAGCATTTTTGCGCCAAACACACTGGTATGCGAACTGGCGCTACGATTTTGCTTTATACCGGGATATCCTTTTATTTATCAAGCAAAACAAAATCAAACTGGTGGGCCTGAATATTCCGTTCTATATCCCTGCCCGTATCCGCGAGGGCGGAATTGAGAGCTTATCCATCAGCGATCAACGCTATTTGCCCAAAGAGATCGACACCAACAACTCGGCGCATCGAAATTACGTTAAGGCCATCTTCGAGCAACACGATTTTCCCAGTCGCGTGAAATTCGAAGATTTTTATATGGCCCAGTGCGTGTGGGATGAAATTATGGCCGAATCAATTGCCAAGGATCTGGGCAGTAAAAAAATAGTTGCCCTGATGGGCAACGGTCATATTCAATACAAATACGGCGTGCCGGACCGTACTTTCCGACGCACCGGTGCGTCATTTCGAACGGTTTACCTGGCACCGGAAGGATCTGAAGTCGAGCTGGCCATCGCGGATTTTATCTGGATAACCGGCGCCAAATGACGGATGAATAACTGTTTCCGATCGATGGCTGTACTTTCCCGCCACTGACGGTTAAAATCGACCTCTATTAAACTGTCCTCCGGATAGCTGTCATGGAAATGAACGAATCCCTTGCCAATATCATTCTGGACGCGTTATCCGCGCATATCGCCATACTGGATGAAAACGGGATCATTCTAAAAACCAATCGGGCCTGGCAGCGATTTGCCGATGACAATCAAATGCAGCATCCTGCCGGGGACTCGCCCATCAACTATCTGACAGTCTGCGATCTGGCCACAGGTGAAAGCTCACAAAAAGCCAAAACGGTTGCAAGGGGTATTCGGGCTGTTATCAAGGGGGAGGTCGACGAATTTCTGCTGGATTACCCCTGTCATTCGCCCACCGAGAAACGCTGGTTTTATATGCGGGTTACCCACATTCCCGGATCCGGTCCCATGCGGGCCGTCGTCAGCCATGAAAACATCACCGCCCTCAAACTGGCAGAGGAAGCGCTCAAAGCACACGAGCGAGAGCTTGAGCTAAAAACCCGGCATCTCGAGGAAGTCAACACGGCGCTGAAGGTATTGCTGCAGCAGCGCGAAAAAGACAAGGCTGAACTGGAAAGCAAGGTTTTGCAAAACATCAGCGTCTTGATATCGCCATACGTCGCCAAACTAAAGAAAAGAAACCTAAAACCTGCTGAAAGAGCGCTGATTGACGCCATCGACGCCAACCTGCAGGACATTGTCTCACCCCTGCTGCAGCGACTCGCAAATACTAAAATCATTTTAACGCCCCAGGAAATCCAGGTCGCAACACTCGTCAAGGACGGCAAATCCAGCAAAGAAATTGCCGATATCCTAACGGTTTCGGAAACCACCGTCAGTTTCCACCGCAAGAACCTGAGGAAAAAGCTCGGTCTGAGTCATTCCCGCAAAAATCTGAGAGCCCACCTGCTCTCCTTGTCCGATTAGCCTTCATAAAGATCGTTTAAAGATTGCAAATCGTCACCTAAAAAATCTTAGGTCGAGCTGAATTGTGCAGATAGGCACGGAAGACACAATTTTTGTAAGGCGAATATTTTGTATAATTGTCATTGAGAAATCTAAATAATAGCGTTTTTCAATAACGCCTAACAGGGCTCCGAGGAGATTACCTTGGAGTTTCCTAAAAACATGGTTTTAGAGTTGAAAATCGAGGAAGAACAGGGAAAGAGGCTGAAAAAATCGTTTGAGATCGAATTGGAATGGATCATTGGAGAAGAACAAGCAGGTGGTGCAGCCATATTATAAAACTTTATGGATAACCATTCTTACTTTAAAGGCATGATATACTCTCACAACCAGATACTTCTTATGGGCGTCTTGGTGAACAGGTGGCGAGTGCTTGGAATATCGGTAAAAAATACAAAGCCAAACGCAAATAGCACCGTTCGTGGCTTTTATTTATAAAACGTGATTCAACTGGAATCAGCCGTGTGCAATAAATTACTTTCGTCAACTTGATGCCGAATCCTCTATTAGCGCTTTATACATCAAATCCCATTCCGGTAACGGGCGTTTTTATTGCACGCTTCCTCTTGACCTCCGAGTATCTCAGCCTAATGTTTTAGCACTATAAATCTCATTTGACTGGCAGAATAATTTTATGACGCACAGCAGCAGACAAAACCGCCCGGACGCCGGGTGGAATTTTGAAAACAGCTACACACAGTTGCCGGAGGCTTTCTATGTCCGGCTGAATCCAACCCCGGTGCGCACACCGAAACTCGTGATTTTCAACGTGGCGCTGGCGCAATTTTTGGGGCTGAATCCCGATGCCCTAAAGGGCCAAGAGGGAGCTGCCGTTTTCTCGGGCAACAGGGTCCCCGAAGGTGCCGAGCCTCTCGCTCAGGCTTATGCGGGGCATCAATTCGGCTTTTTCACCATGCTTGGCGATGGGCGGGCAATATTATTGGGCGAGCAAGTGACGCCGCAAGGTGAGCGCTTCGACATCCAGTACAAAGGGTCCGGCAAAACCCCGTTTTCGCGGCAGGGCGACGGGCGGGCGGCTCTGGGGCCAATGCTTCGAGAATACATCATCAGTGAGGCCCTGCACGCCCTGGACATACCGACGACCCGCAGCCTCGCGGTGGTAACCACAGGTGAACCGGTGTTCCGTGAAACCGCCCTGCAGGGGGCGATTCTCACCCGCACGGCGGCCAGCCATATCCGTGTGGGCACTTTCGAGTATGCGGCGGCGAGAGGCAAACCCAACGAGATCCGTGCGCTGGCCGATTACACAATCCGTCGCCACTTTCCTGATCTGGCCACGAACGGGAATCCCTATCTTGCCTTGCTTGGAGCTGTCATGGAGCGGCAGGCATCCCTGGTGGCCCGCTGGCTGATGGCTGGCTTCATCCACGGCGTCATGAACACTGACAACATGGCCCTTTGTGGTGAAACCATCGATTACGGTCCCTGTGCGTTCATGGACGCCTACGATCCGAATACCGTTTTCAGTTCCATCGATCACAATGGTCGATACGCTTACGGTCGGCAGCCGCAGATCGCCCAATGGAACCTTGGCCGGTTTGCCGAAACGCTGTTGCCGCTAATTCACAAGGATCCGCAAAAGGCTGTATCGATGGCAAATGAGGCAATCTCTGGATTTTCAGACACTTTCCGTCATTACTGGCTAGCGGGCATGCGGTCCAAACTGGGACTGTTGAATCAGGAACCAGATGACGGCGCTCTAGTGGAGGATTTGCTTGATTGTATGCACCGACACGGGGCGGATTTTACCAACACCTTTCGCGACTTATCATCCGGTTCCCTGCCGGAGGCATCCGTGTTCCAGTCCCTGGATTTTAAGCAATGGTTCGAGCGCTGGCAGGACCGGCTAAAACGGCAACCCGATTCCTGGGAGGCAGCCCGCCGGCTCATGCGCACCCACAACCCGGCGGTCATTCCCCGAAACCACCGCGTGGAAGAGGCACTGGAGGCGGCCGTGGAGCGGGCCGATTTTACGGTCATGGAAAAACTGCTGGGTATTCTGTCCCAACCCTATCAGGATTTGCCGGAACAGGCCGACTATCACCTGCCACCCCCCGCATCGACGCAGCCCTACCGGACATTTTGCGGGACTTGAGCCCATCGACGGTTGCCACTCGTTGCTGACCGTCTTGCCGGTTGTTGGCTGTGTGGTCCTTTATGCATTTTCACCCGCAACGCCAACCCGACAGGCATTCATTTGTAAAAATTCTACCAGCAAAAGGCCTGTCAGGGCAAGAAAGATAATTGCAATGAATGCCGTTTGGACCCATCAATAAAATAATTTGCACCTTAAGTCATCACATCTATCACATTTACAGTCCTTCCAGGTTTTCGACTCAGGCACGACATCTATAGTTTTAGGCATGCCTAAATTTGCTATCTTTGCTGATGACATCTATAAATTGGTCTAGCTTCCAAATTACGTAATAAGAACTTAAAACCCCATTTTGAATAAATCCCATCATCCCCCATCAGGCCATCCAAAATTGAACAATTAAATGAATTTGACATTTACCACATTGTGGCATAATTTCTATGAATATAATACATTCCATATAGAACAATCTGATTTTCTTATAATTTAGCTTCAATAAGCTCCCATATAATTTGTGCTGCAATATGCAAGCACTTCCTGAAAGGAGGTCATAAAATGGGGCATATGGTGAGCCATAATTTAGATCTGTTAATGCAATCATCAGCTTCTGCTGAAGATTTCCGGCTAAAGCTTATGCCAACTGGTATGAGCTTTTTTTTTCAGGCGTTCCCCTAAAATTCAATGCGCAATCGGAGATCCAAAAATGAAATGCCCAAAATGCCAATTTGAAAATCGTGAAGGTGCTAAATTTTGCAAAGAATGTGGAGCTAACCTGGAGGTTGCTTGTTCAGAGTGTGGAGCTGTTTATGAGCTTGGCAGCAAATTTTGTGATGAATGCGGTTATTCTCTGGCACAAGAATCACAGATCAACAAAACTGAATCTATCAGTGATGGTGAACGAAAACACGTTACTGTTCTTTTTTCCGATCTTTCAGGATACACCGCTATGTCGGAAAAACTCGATCCCGAAGAAGTCAAAGATATCACAGGGCGACTTTTTAATGATGTTTCTAATATCATCAGCAAGTATGACGGCTTCGTAGAGAAGTATGCTGGCGACGCTATAATGGCACTTTTTGGTGCCAACCAGTCCCATGAAGATGACCCGGTTCGGGCCGTCAAGGCAGCACATGAAATTCATAGGCTGGTAGAATCCATTAGCCCTCAGTATGAGCATAAGGTTGGTCAGCCGCTTCAAATGCATACCGGTATTAATACCGGTCTGGTTGTAACTGGGGAATTGAATATGGAAAAGGGAGTCCACGGCGTGGCCGGTGATACCATAAATGTCGCAGCACGTTTGAGTAGTGCAGCAACAGCGGGCGACATTCTGGTTGCTCACGAAACCTATACACGTACAGAAGGATACTTTCAATTTGAAAACCTGGAACAGGTTCAATTAAAAGGCAAGACAAAAGCAGTTGAGGTTCACAGGTATTTGGCCGTCAAGGATAAACCACAAAAAATTCATCGCCTGCATGGTTTAAGGGCCGAGTTGATCGGACGGAAAGCTGAAATGGCCCAGCTTTCAGAGGCAGTTGAAAATTTATCCCGGGGAAAAGGATCTGTATTCTCTATTGTGGGCGCTGCCGGGACGGGAAAGAGCAGACTGGTTGGGGAGTTTAAAGCCATTTTGGATCTGGATAAAATCCAGTGGCGGGAAGGCAATGCCTTTCCCTACGCACAAAACATACCCTATTTTCCCCTCATGGATCTGATAAGCAAAGCCATTCAAATTGATGAAGGGGACTCCCCGGAAACAGTTAAAGAAAAAATTGAATCAAGCATTGAGCACTTAATAGGCAAAACGCAAGGTATAGCCCCATATATAGGCAGTCTTTATGCCCTTGATTATTCCGAAATCGAAGAGGTGAGCCCCGAGTTCTGGAAGGCTGAATTGCAAAAAGCAATGCTGAAAGTCCTTACCGCATTGGCTCAAAGGGCACCGACTGTTATCTGTCTGGAAGATCTGCATTGGGCGGATCCGTCTACATTAGAGCTGGTGCATTTTCTACTCTCGGAAATCAGGCCTGCTGTTCTTTTTCTCTGCGTATATCGACCGACTATTTCTCCATTTTCCACTCACCAGACAAAAGCCATGGCAATCCCGCACCAGGAATTAAATTTGCGGGATCTATCGCTTTCCGAAGCCCAAAACATGGTTGAATCTTTGTTGAAGACGGATACTCTACCGAAGGATTTGCATCGATTTATTAGAGACAAGGTGGAAGGCAACCCCTTTTATCTGGAGGAAGCAATAAATTCACTTATTGAATCAAACATCCTGGTTCCTCAAAATGGCGATTGGAAGGTTCTCAGGCCGATCACCGAAGCGGAGATATCAGGAACAATCCAGGGCGTGATTTCTGCCAGAGTAGATCGTTTGGAGCAGGAATCAAAGCGGATTCTCCAGGAAGCCTCCGTCATCGGCAGATCTTTTTACTACGATATTTTAAAAAGAATAAGTGAAATAAAAGACAACATCGATAGGAATCTCATCGGACTTGAGCGCTTTGATCTTATCAAAACCAAATCGATCCAACCTTATCTGGAGTATATATTTAAACATGCCCTTACTCAGGAGGTGGTTTATAACGGTCTCCTCAAAAAGGAGAGACGAGAAATTCATGAACAAATCGGCAATGTGATCGAAGGACTTTTCAAAGACAGGCTGCCGGAATTTTATGAAACCTTAGCATTTCATTTCAAAAAAGGTAATTCGCATAAAAAGGCCGTCCATTATCTGGAGAAATCCGGAGAAAAAAGCCTCAGAAGATACTCTGTGGATGAATCCCATCAATCCTATAAAGAGGCGTTTGAAATACTGACTGCTATCGAAAATAAAAGCAAAGAAGATCGGGAACTGCTTGTTAAGCTGATTGTGGACTGGGCTCTGGTCTATTATTACCGGGGGGACTACAAAGGATTAAACGAGCTGCTGGAAGCCCATGAGGCAATCGCTGAATCACTGGACGACCGGACACCCCTTGGAATGTTCTATGCCTGGTTCGGACTTGTTCTGTATTTTAGAGCGAGATCGAGAGATTCCTATCAGTATCTTAAAAAAGCCCTTGAGATCGGTCAGGAGCTGGGAGATAAAAGGGTTACGGGTTATGCATCTGCATGGCTTGCTTCTCCCTCCACGGATATCGGTCTATTTGAAGAGGCCATCAAACATGCAACCAGGGCACATGAAATTGCAGAAAAAATGCCTGAAGATCAATACCTGTATTTTAAATCGCTGTGGGGATCGGTATACGCCTATCAAAATATGGGATATGGCAAAAACTGCTCCAAAATTGGAGAAAAGATTCTTGAATACGGCAGCAGGCATTCGAATATCCGCTGTCAGGTGGTCGGACATATCAGTATCGGAATAGGCCTCAATAAAACAGGTCATTATTCAGCAGCGATTAAATCTCTGGAGCAAGGCGCCGCAATAGCCGTCGATCCTTTTTATACACAATGGGCGAAACTTTTTCTGTCGATCAATTATCTGGCAAACAATCAAATCAAAGAGGCGGAAAGCACCCTTAAAGAAATTCGGGTCTATAGCACTGAATTTGGCTGTGAGCTGTTTGATCTTCTCGCAAAAGCCATGCTGGGGATTATCTCTATTATTAAGGGCAGAATGTCCAAAGGGATTAAAATGTTCGAAGAAACCAATCGTAGTGGATATGAAGGAGGAAGGGACGGTTGGTTTGCCACCTGGGAATATATGTTCGGTAATATATATCTGCAGATAGCCCAGGGAGGAGAAAAGCCAGACCTGTCATTTCTGGTAAAAAATATTGGATTTTTAGTAAAAAATGCTCCGAGGGCCGATCAAAAAGCACAAACTCATTACAACCTGGCGATCGAGCATGCAATGAAAGTCGGCGACAGGGGGACGCTTGGGCGTTGCTATTTAGACCTTGGGCTCCTTCACAGGGCAAAGAAAAGATTCGATAAAGCCAAAGAGAGCCTTTCTAAAGCCATCGAAGTTTTCGAAGAAACCGAAGCAGAAGGATTTTTGAAACAGGCAAAGGATGCGTTAGAATCAATATAATTTGTGTTATCTTACACCAGGTAGTTACCTTATCTTAGCCATAAATAACGATGTGAAATGTAATTTTTTATTTTAGACTTGGTAACGCAATGAAAAGGGTAATTGAATGATAGATATCGGCTGAAGCGCTACATCCACAATGATAGGGATAGCGCCATCAAACCTAAACCACATTTTCCAACCGAAATTTACATAAAAAAGGGCAGCGTCGTTAGACGGCTGCCCTTTTGATAATTTAGGATCACTCAGCTATCCGGCCATATCAACTCCCAAATTGCATCCCAGTCTGCTGTCACATTCAAAATTTTTAGATCGGGTGTCTTCGTGCATTTTTTCTCTTTACTCATCAGAGTCAATGTACATATGATCTTTATCGGTAAGCGCAGGTTAAACATTTTACTTAGCTGTGATTTAAATGTTCAAGCAATAGATCTTTACCAGATCGATATGGTATAACATTTGTCATCGGGTGCCATTTGACAATACGAGAAGATTGGGCGTTTAGTGATAGGCTAAAACTACCAGTTTGTTGTCTGATCCTCTTGAACGCATCCATAATGGATTCAACAAAAACCCCTACATATTGATTTTTTTATTGACAACTATCAATATGTAGTGGTATTATATAGACAAGTAAAATGAGAAACCACATGCTGTGGTTTTTTTTATGTTTCAGGGTTTTACAGCACTTGACAGCATTTTACTTAATTTTACACTTCGGGGGGCTTTCTTAAGCCCCTCTCTTTCGGTCCGAAGAGCCCGAACGATTCTGTTGGCTGCACCCTTTCATCGATATAAACACTCGGCCAGCTATAATTGATATTTTATCCGATTACCTTGGTGGTTATGCTGATCCAGCTGGCACGTCTTAACCGATGATTGGGTTTTTCTAACCGGGTGCTTTGCACCCGGTTAAACCTGCAAACATCGGGGCGCCCTACGCCCCTGCCATTTATCGCCGGTAGCGGTAAAATCCAGACCAACGGTAGTGTGCATGGTCGCTGACTCAAAAAAACGACAAATCGATCAACAAAGATGTGAGGTGACTTCAGTGCTGGAAAAAATACGGAAAAGAGACAGGCGGGTTGTTAATTTCGATTCATCCAAAATTACGGCGGCGATTGCCAAAGCCGGAAAGGCCACGGCCGAATTCGGTGAAAAGGAAGCTAAGAAGTTAACCTTGCGGGTATTGACGCTGGCACACGAGCTACAGCTGGATCCGGAACCCGAAGTTGAGGAGATCCAGGACATTGTTGAGGCGGTATTGCTGGATTCACCTTTCTTTAAAACCGCCAAGGCCTATATTTTATACCGGGAACAGCACGCCCAGATCCGGCAGATAACCACCAAGGCCAATGTTGATCTGGTTAATCACTACATTCAGAAAATGGATTGGAAAATCAAAGAAAACAGCAATATGTGCTATTCGCTGCAGGGCCTGAACAATTATATTTCTTCCGAGGTAACATCCGAATACTGGCTCAACAGCATCTATCCGCCCGAAATCCGCCAGGCCCATAAGAACGGTGATTTTCATATTCACGACCTGAATCTGCTATCGGTTTATTGTGTCGGCTGGGATCTGCAGGACCTGCTGCGCGAGGGTTTCAAAGGGGTTAAAGGCAAGGTCGAAAGCGCCCCGCCAAAACACCTGCGCTCCGCACTGGGTCAGGTTGTCAATTTTTTCTATACCCTGCAGGGCGAGGCCGCCGGTGCGCAGGCCATTTCCAATTTCGATACCCTTCTGGCGCCTTTTATCCGTTACGACGGTCTGGAATATGAAGACATCAAGCAGGCCATGCAGGAATTTGTTTTTAACATCAACATTCCGACCCGGGTGGGCTTTCAAACACCTTTTACCAACATCACCCTGGATCTAAACGTTTCACCCCTGTTAAAGGACCAACCGGTGATCATCGGTGGCATCGAACAGGCTGAAACCTACGGTGAATTTCAGCCGGAGATGGATCTGATCAACAGGGCTTTTGCGGAAGTCATGATGGAAGGCGATGCCAAGGGACGGGTGTTTACCTTTCCCATACCCACTTACAACATTACAGCTGATTTTGACTGGCGCAACCCCAATCTGGACATGGTCTGGAAAATGACCGGAAAATACGGGATCCCCTATTTTTCCAATTTCGTCAATTCCGATATGGCCCCCGAAGATGCCCGCTCCATGTGCTGCCGCCTGCGGCTGGATAACCGGGAGCTGTTAAAGCGTGGCGGCGGCCTTTTTGGCGCCAATCCATTGACCGGGTCCATCGGCGTGGTGACCATCAACCTGCCGCGGATCGGCTATATCAGTCAGAGCCGTGATGACTTTTTCAGACATCTCAAGGAAAAAGTGCTCATGGCTGCTGAGAGTCTTTCAATCAAGCGTAAAGTGCTTGAATTATTCACCGATAAAAACCTGTATCCGTATTCACGGTTTTATCTGCGCAACATAAAGGAAGGGGCGGGACTGTATTGGAAAAATCACTTCTCCACCATCGGCATCATCGGCCTGAATGAGGCCTGCCTGAACTTTATCGGCGAAGATATCGGTTCAGAAGCCGGTCAACAATTTTCGCTAACGGTTATGGACTTTTTACGCAATCTGATTTCGCAGATACAGGAGGATTCCGGCGACATTTTTAATCTTGAAGCCACACCGGCCGAAGGCACTTCCTACCGTCTTTGCATGCTGGATAAAAAGGCGTTTGCGAACATTATCTGTGCCAACGAAGCCGATTATCGTGCCGGAGCGGCCCCGTATTATACCAACTCCAGCCAGTTGCCGGTCAATTACAGCGAAGATATTTTTCAAACACTGGAATTGCAGGACCGCCTCCAGGCCAAATATACCGGAGGGACCGTGTTGCATATTTTTCTGGGCGAGCAGATCAGCGACACTGAAACCATTAAACGCTTGATCCGAAAAATTACCGCAAATTATCAGCTGCCGTATTTTACTTTGACACCGACCTTCAGCGTGTGTCCCTCACACGGATATATCAACGGCGAGCATCCGACCTGTTCAATTTGTGACCAGGAAACAGAAGTGTATTCGCGGGTTGTGGGATATCTGCGGCCGGTCAAACAATGGAATAACGGTAAACGGTCTGAGTACGGCGACCGTAAGGTGTATAAAGTCGCCTAGGTGCAAGGGTTCAGGGTTACGAGTTGCGGGTTCAGAGATTTACGGTTTCTGCTGCTGGCTTCTTGCTTCTGGCTTGAAGCAGGGAAGCAATCGCGTTCAGCCAGCAGCCAGATACTGAAACCTGATACCTTGATTGCGACACCCATAACGAGGAGATTGCAAAGCGATGCAAATTGGTGGTTTGCTGAAAAATACGATGATCGACTATCCAGGTAAGATAAGCTGCGGTATTTTTTTGACCGGCTGTAATTTTGAATGCCCGTATTGCCACAATCCGGAACTGGCCAGGGGCCATCGTCCGCAGGCGGCCGAATTTGAGCCGGCCGACATCTACCGTTTCATTGAAGCCCGCAAAGGGTTTTTAGACGGTGTCGTCATTTCCGGTGGGGAACCGACATTGCAAGCGGGTCTATATGATTTGTGCCGGGATATAAAGGAAAGGGGATATCCGGTAAAATTGGATACCAACGGCAGCCGCCCGCAGGTCATCAAACGGCTGATCGCAGAAGGGCTGGTGGATTATATTGCCGTGGATCTGAAAACCGATCCGCCTAAATACGCCACCTACATTCAATCCAATTGCAATGTAAACGCCATCCTTTCAACTATCGATATTATAATGAATTCGGCGATTGCCTATGAGTTCAGAACCACATGCGTCAAACCCATCGTAACCGCACAAACGATTGAAAATATCGGTCGCCTGATTGAAGGTGCCAGCGTTTACGCATTGCAGCGTTTTCACCAAAGTGACGTGTTGCATCCTGAATTTTTTAAAGAAGCCGGCTATGAATACAACAATGAAGAACTCGAGCAGCTCAAAACGATTGCTCGGCCGTGGGTAAAGCAGGTTGTTGTCCGATAAAGCTCAGGTATTCTGTCATTTTCAAATTATTGCTCACACAAAGCCGCCAAGGCACTAAAATTTAAAGGTAAAACCCAATATAAACTTTTTGCGTGAGACCAACTCTTTGGGCAAAATTTCATCCGAAAAGGCGCTCATAAAAGATCAGGCCCCAGATGATCACAGCGGTCAGCTGGCTCACGGCCGCAGCTGCCGAGCCCAAATCCTTCGCATGTTTGGACAGAATATGATGTTCCAAACCGATGCGGTCCACCGCGTTTTCCACCGCCGAGTTCAGCAGCTCGGTGATCACAACCAGCATGCTGGAGCCGACCAGCAGTGCCCGCTCCACGGCTGTTTCGCCGATCCACATACCGATGGGCAGCAGCACGACAAGTACGATCGTCTCAATGCGAAAAGCCATTTCATGGGTCCATGCGGCATTAAAGCCCGCACATGAATAGACCACAGCTTTTAAGATATGACCGATAACTGTTTCTTTTTCATTTCCCATCACTGTTTCCTTTGAGCTTTTGCATGACTTTTAACCAGCTGCTCTTTGGTGTTGACAACGCAACACCTTTACCGATTAACGATAGCGGAAAGCGTGGATTAAGGCAATCCAAACGATCCGTTAGCCCAATCGGTGCTGATACGGTTTTAAAAATTCTTGTCATCGGCAACTGTTTTATGTTAGGGGGGAACGTCCTTGTTTTAATGGTCGTTCGGATGACGACTTTAATCTGCATCGCGCTTTCAAGGAGTTGTCATCTTATCGTTGATCACCCCAGACCGTTGCCTGCGGTTCGGGTTCTGTTTATTGGAGGTAAAATTAATGCTAAGCGGTAAAAATTTAGCGATTATCGGCTTGGTGGTCGTCGTTTTTGTCATTCTGCAGGGGATTTTGATTTCCATCGGGAAAGTGGATAGCCCCACCACTGCGGCGGTTGATTTCGCAGAAGCCTATTTTATGCTGGATGGCCCCTCGATGTCGGAGCGTCTATGCAGCGAGATGCTTGAGGATGAAGAAATCAATATCGTCAAAACCTATCTGAATTCAGTTGCCGACCGTGCCCGCGAGCTGGGATTTTCAACAACCTATATGAAAAATCAGCTTTCCCATATTTCCACTGAATTGCAAATGACCGACGAAAACACGGCAGAAGTCAGAATTACAGGTGAGCGACTGCGCTCCATCAATCCGGTTTTTGCCATTATCGGAAGGCTGTTCTTCCTGATTGAAACCCATGAAGTTGATGAAACCCTGTCGCTGGTTAAAGAAGATGGCCGCTGGAAGGTTTGCGGTCAGGCCTTTTCGTTGGCTGATATATAATGCAACCCATTTATCATCAAATTCGTCAGCGAGCCCGCCAGATCATTCTGCGTCATCCCACGCCCAGTTTTTATCATGATCATGCTGCGGATGATGAAGCCTCAAAGCAGTTTTTTGATAGCAGCCGCGTTATCAAAAAGCTGCTTTCTTTTTTAGCCGGAACCCTTGAAAATGATTTCGGGCACGGCCTGATGCATGCGGTGAAGGTATCTCATGATGCGGGCACATTGATGGTCATCGAAGCCCGGCATAGCAGTTATGACGAAGATAGGCTATGGCGGTTGGTCTGTTTAGCCCAGACAGCCGGATTGCTGCACGACGTCAAGCGCAAAAAAAAGGACCACTCATCACACGCTGCCCTACATGCGAAGAAAATGTTAAAGAAATATCCGTTTTCGGTTGATGAAATTGACCTCATCTCCACTGCCATTCAAAATCATGAGGCTTTTAAAGAGCCTGTTGATGCAAACTCAGCCGAGGGCCAGCTCATTTCCAATTGTCTTTACGATGCAGATAAATTTCGCTGGGGGCCGGATAATTTTCATGATACCCTCTGGGACATGGTGTCTTATTTTAACCCGCCTCTGACCAAATTTATGGAGGGCTATCCGCAGGGCATGGAAAAAATCAAGAGCATTAAAAGCTCATTTAGAACATCCACCGGACAAAAATACGGTCCTCAATTTATCGATCTGGGACTGGCAATCGGCGAAGAACTTTATGAAGTCATTCAAAAGGAGTTCTTCTCGTATCTTTAACCAAAGGAGGTTCGCATGACAGCCACAACTTGGCCTGCGCCCAATTGGCCAAAGGGCGTTCCGCATGATATTTCTGGATACGAAAAACCCCTGTTTTCTATTCTGGATGAATCTGCCAGCAACTATCCGGACCAGGTGTATACGATTTTCAATGATGCCACCCGTACCTTTGCTCAGGTCAAAGACACGGCGGATCGCATTGCCCATTTTTTGGCGGCTCGGGGTATCCAAAAAGGCGACCGCGTGGCCATATTTCTGCCCAACCTGCCTCACTATCCAGCCATTTTTTTCGGCATATTAAAGGCCGGCGCTGTTTGCGTGACCTGCAACCCCCTTTATACGGCCAATGAGCTCAACTATCAGTTGAAAGATGCGGGTGCCAAGGCTGTCTTTTGCATGGATCACCCCCAGTTTTATCCAACCACCGTTGAAGCCATCAAAGACACCGATGTCGAGACCGTTGTCATCTGCGGCGTCAAATCCTACCTTCCGTCCATCAAAGCTTTTATCGGCGGGCTCTTAGGGAAAATTCCCAAAGCCGGAAACTACCAGCCGGGGCATCTGTTTTTTGACGATGTGGTTGCCGGTGCCCAACCGCAGCCGCCTGATGTCGACATCAACCCGACCGAGGATTTGGCCCTGATCATTTATACCGGGGGCACCACCGGGGTCCCCAAAGGCGCGGCCTTAACGCATGCTAATTTCACCTATGACGTGGAAGCCGCATTGGAATGGATCCGTCTGGTGCATGAGCCGGGTGCCAAGCCGGAAAAAAGCCGTATGGGGGGGGCGCACACTTACCTCGGTGTTTTGCCCTGGTACCATAGTTTCGGGCTGACCTGCGCCATGTTGTCCGCCTGTGGTACCGGTAATCGTTTGATTTGTATTCCGGACCCCCGGTCAGGCAATCCGCCTTTCACCGAGGTTTTGAAAACCGTGCAGAAACACAAGCCTACGATCATGCCGGCGGTGCCGACCATCTTTGTGGCCTTTACCAATCACCCGCAGCTTGACCAATACGACTTGAGTTCACTGATGGGGTGTTTTTCCGGTGGTGCACCCCTGCCGCCGGAGGTTTGCAAGCAATTCGAGGAAAAGACGGGCGCCGTCATTTTTGAAGGTTATGGTTTAAGTGAAACCGCACCGATTGCCACGGTCAATCCGACCAACCGGGAACAACGTAAGGTGGGCACGATTGGCTTCCCGATTCCGGGTACCGACATTAGAATCTTGGATATCGATACGGCAACCACAGAACTGCCCCAGGGCGAAGACGGCGAAATCGCCATCTGCGGGCCTCAGGTGATGAAGGGCTACTGGAACCGGCCCGAAGAGACCGAAAACGTCTTCCGCGAAATTGACGGCAAACGCTACTTTTTAACCGGCGACATTGGCCATGTCGATGAAGACGGCTATATCCTGGTGACCGACCGTAAAAAAGACCTGATTTTAGTCGGCGGATTCAACGTCTATCCGCGCGATGTCGAAGATATTCTGTTTCAGCATCCCAAGGTGGAGTTGGCTGCGGTTATCGGCTCGCCGGATGAAAAGAGCGGCGAGGCCGTCAAGGCCTTTATTCAGCTGAAGCCCGGTGAAACAGCCACCGCAGAAGAGATATTGCAATTTAGCAAGGAGAACATGGCCGGCTACAAGCGGCCCAGGCAGGTTGAATTCCGGGAAAGCCTGCCGGTTTCCAACGTGGGCAAAGTTTTGCGGCGGGTCCTCAGAGACGAAGAGTTGAAAAAGTCATAGAAGGTTGAAACGGTACCCCGTTGATCCCTTTGCCGGTTGACACATTTGCATAACGCCGGGAAGCTGAGAAGCAACAGGGCAAGGAGGCTATAAGGCTGGGAAGCTGGAAAGCCAAGAAAATTGGGTTTCTATCTTTGTGGACGCCAAGCCTGCCAGCTTTCAAGCCGGCTTGCATCCCGACTTGCTGACAAAAGTTATTTTGACGGGCTCAACCCTTTTGATACGGCGACTCTATAAAATTATTTAAAAATGTCAAAATTAAACGATAACCATGTTAGATAAAGTAAAAAAGTGGATTATTGACCATCCGTATTTTATAACCAGCGCTGTGTTTTTGGTTATTTTATTTGTGGGCTGGCGGGTGCTGTACTGGCGGGAGGAAACCTTTGGCTTTATTCTGCTGCTGTATTTTATTGTCACCCTGGGCATCCGTCTGGACGATATCTCCCGTAAAATCGGAAACCGCGTGGCCGGCACTGCCAACAATCCCCATAGCAACGCATCTGTGATGCAGCAACTCAATGATATCAAACACGCGCTTTTGGCGATTAACACAACCCTAAACCGCATACTAGAGAAAACCGGAAAACAAGATCATTAGCCCGGACGGTCGGACGGTCTCCAAATTTCTCGCAGTTCATCATTTAGTCTACCAGCCAATCCAGATTTACATTTTGATTGCATGGTTTTAAAATAAAGCTTGACAGAGAACGAACGTGAGCATATATAGATATATTCTTATATAACAATATATGAGGTGATCATGAAATCATTTGTAAAGGTGATGAAGGCCTTATCCGACCCGAACCGTGTCAAGATCATCAAAGCACTGCAACAAAAAGAGATGTGCGTTTGTGAGCTGCAGGCGGCATTGAAATTGGCCCAGCCAACAGTATCTAAGCACCTAAAAATACTCGAAGAGGCCGGCTTGGTAGACTATAAAAAAGATGGCCTGTGGGTCAATTATTTTCTTGCAGACGGCAAGGGCAGCCCTTATGCAGCCAGCTTGCTTGGAAACCTTCGGCACTGGTTAAACGAAGACACTGAAATCGCAGAATTGATGAAAAAAGCAACTTTTATAAACCGAGTCGATATTTGCCGGGATTAATTTTTTTTATTTTAATATATCGTTATATTTGTATATAACATTTTATTATGCACAGCTCTCGCGCAAAATATTCTGAGAAAAATAGCAGGCTAAGCATTGAATAATTGAGAAGGGAAATTCAAAGATGAGTGAACTTGCCGCAGTTACTGATCAAAGGGCTGGAGGCGAACAATCTTCCAAGGTTGAACAGGTTGACATGCAACCCAGCTCTATCAATTGGAAAGCAATATGGAAACCTTTAAGCCTCATTATCGGGGTCTTTCTTGTATTTTTCTGGCTGCCGATAAGCAATAGCCGATTCACCGGAGCGGTGATCGAATCTTTGGCGCTAGCCAAGTGGTACGCCCAGGAGCATGTGCTGCTGTGCCTGGTTCCGGCCTTTTTCATCGCCGGTGCTATCTCGGTGTTCGTGTCACAGGCAGCGGTTATGAAATATCTGGGGGCCGGCGCCAAGAAGGTGTTGTCGTATGGCGTGGCCTCCGTGTCAGGCTCCATCCTGGCGGTTTGCTCCTGCACGGTGCTTCCGCTGTTTGCGGGCATCTGGAAGCGCGGCGCCGGCCTCGGCCCGGCCATTGCGTTTCTGTATTCCGGCCCGGCGATAAATGTGCTGGCAATCGTATTGACCGCCAGGGTGCTCGGACTGTCTCTCGGAGTGGCCCGGGCAGTGGGAGCAGTGCTGTTCAGTGTGGTCATCGGTCTTATCATGCATCTGCTGTTCCGCAAGGAAGAGCAGGCCAAGGCCCAGGCGGCCTTGCACATGCCGGAGCCGGAAGTGGAACGTCCGCTGTGGCAGAATGTGATCTATTTTGCCTCTATGGTGGGAGTTCTCATTTTTGCCACCTGGGGCAAACCCGAACAACCGGTGGGGTTTTGGAACGCGGTCTATGTTGTCAAGTGGTGGCTGACGGGCTTTTTTGCAATTGCGCTTGGCGTGCTGTTGGTAAAATGGTTCCGCGTGAAGGCCATTAAAGTCTTGCTGGCTGCGGCTGCCGTTGCAGCCCTGGCCTTTGTCTTTCCGCACGAGCCCCTGATCGCCTTCTCGGCCGGCATCATTGCGTTGGCGCTGCTGCTGACTACCACACGCGGGGAAACCGAGTCCTGGTTTCTATCTACCTGGGATTTTGCCAAGCTGATCACGCCGCTGCTGTTCGGCGGGGTGCTGATCGCGGGTCTTTTACTCGGCCGGCCGGGCTCGGAAGGCCTGATTCCATCGCAATGGGTCAGCGGTCTGGTGGGCGGCAACTCCCTGGGGGCCAACCTTTTCGCCTCTGTGGTGGGCGCTTTCATGTATTTTGCCACCCTGACCGAGGTACCTATTTTACAGGGATTGCTTGGCGCCGGCATGGGCCAAGGGCCGGCCCTATCATTGCTATTGGCCGGCCCGGCGTTGAGCCTGCCCAACATGCTGGTTATTCGCAGCGTTATGGGCACAAAAAAGACGGCGGCATTTGTCTTTTTGGTTATTGTGATGGCCACCATCAGCGGGATGATCTTCGGCCACTATTTTGCCTAAACGACATAAAGGAGCAATGAGTCAAACATTATATTCATTGATCAGGAGGTGCTCATCATGGATATCAAAGTGTTAGGACCCGGTTGTCCGAAATGTCAACAGACGGAAAAAATCGTCAAAGAAGCGGTGACGGAAGCAGGCGTGGATGCTACCGTCGGACATGTGACCGACACCATGGAAATTGCCGGTTACGGCGTGTTCGGAACTCCGGCTGTCGTCGTGGACGGAGAGGTTAAATCCGTTGGAAAGATTCCAAACAAACAGGACGTTTTAGATTGGATTCAAAGATAATCGTTGCTGTTGGACGTGTCCTACGATTGTACAGATAGGTTGCCATAAAGTTGTCAAAAACAGTTATTCGCCTTCGCCTGAATCGTCTGCAGCTTGTTGCGTGGCGTTTCTTCTGGTATTTTGTTTCAAACAATTTTTACACACCCCGTCTACACGGATTTCCACTTTATCGATCCGGCCGGGAAAGGTTTGCCATAACGGCTCGGTATCGACGTTTAAACTTTCCGGATTCAGGCAGTCCATCTGCCCACAGCTTTTACAGTAAAAATGGGGATGGGGCGCATGGTGGTCATTGGGAGCCAGACCGTAGTATGCGGCCCGACCGCCGGTGCTGAGGCGTTCGACGATGCCATTTTCCACCAGCAGGTCCAGAATGCGGTAGACGGTCACCCGATTGATCGAATTGCTGCGCTCCAGGGTTTTGAATATGTCATCGGCTGACAGTGGAAACCGGTTGTTGCCGACCACCTCCAGAACATGCAGGCGATTTTGGGTTGTTTCCACATCGGCCGATGTCAGCATCTGTGCATAGTTGCATTGATGGCACATGAATTTCTCCTATCCGGTCTCAGTTGCCGACTTGTTTTTAGTTCTGGTAAGCATGCCCGTGCGTTCAATCAGCAACGAGAGCATAAATGCAATTCCGGCGACCATGATGATCGCCGCGCCGGACGTCAGGTCATACCGGTAGGATAGCCACAGGCCCACGACGGTAAACACGGCTCCAAGAATACTGGACCCGACCATCATCTGAATCAAAGATTTGGCGTGCTTTTCTGCGATAAACGGGGGGATGGTCAGCAAGGCAATCACCAGAATCAAACCCACCACCTGAATCACCAGCACAATGGTCACGGCCAGGATTCCGATGAGCGTAAAATACAGACCATTTACCGGTACCCCGCGAATCCGCGCGAACTCCTCATCATAGGACATGGCCAGCAGGTCTTTGTAATAAACGACCACCAGAATCGTAATCACAATTCCGATGATCAGCATGATCAACAGGTCCGATGCCGGTACGGTCAGAATACTGCCGAACAGATAGCTCATCAAATCTACATTGTAGCCCTGGGTCAGGTCGATTAATATGATGCCGAAAGCCATTCCCAGGGCCCAGATCACACCGATGATCGTGTCGGCGCGGTGTCTGGCCTTTATGCTGACGGCGGCCATGAGCATGGCAGCGGCCAGGGCAAAACCGATGGTGCCCGGCAAATAGGGCCAGCCAAAGAAAAAGGCCAGGCCGATACCGCCATAGGCGGCATGGGCAATGCCGCCCGACAGAAAAACAATGCGGTTGACGACCACCAGGGTTCCCATGATACCGCAGATCACGCTGGCCAGCAGGCCGGCGATCAGCGCATTTCGCATGAATTCAAATTGAAGGGCTTCGATCATGATGTCCTTTATGAAATAGCTCTAGTGATCTTTGAGCACTCGATGCGGCAACCCATGGGCCAGTAACTCCACGGGGCACGTTTCGTCTGCGGTACAGGGGTACATGGTTTCCAGCATCTCGCCGGTAATTTCGGCCTGGTTGTGATAGTGCAGGACCCTGTTCACGCAGGCCACTGATTTGACATGCCGGGAGACCGCCAGCAGGTCGTGGCTGACAACCACGATGGTAACGTCCCGGTTCAGATCTCTGAGCATTTCAAAAAACTCCGCCTGACCTTTGGTGTCGATGCTGGCGGTGGGTTCGTCCAGCAACAATAATTGGGGCTGAGTGACCAGCGCCCTTGCAATGAAGACCCGCTGGCACTGGCCGCTGGACAATTCGCCGATTTTCCTTCTTGCCAGATGGGCCATCTCCATCCGCTCCAGCGCTGCCATGGCTTCCTTACGGTTGGTATGGGCCCATCGCTTTTTGGGTTCCAGCTTGCCCATCAGCACTACATCCAGGGCAGTAATCGGAAAGCTGCTGTTGACGTGGACGTCCTGCGGCACATATCCGATGCATGCGGATGCCTCTTGCGTAGATCGGCCGGTGACACGGATGGTGCCCTTGTCCGGCTTGAGCAGTCCCAATATCAGTTTCAACAGGGTCGTTTTGCCCCCGCCATTGGGGCCGATCATGGCCACAAAATTCCCCTGCCGGATCTCAAGGTTGACATCCTGCAATACGGGTTCTGCATTGTAGGCAAACGATACATTATTGATTTCGACAATCGGTGTGCGCATCGTTGTGTTCCTATTTTAAAGCAGCTTTAAACTTCTGGGCAATACCGCGTAAATTGGCCAGCCAGTCCGTTGCCAGCGGATCGGCAAAAACCACCTGGCCGCCGATTTCTTTGGCCACGAGTCGGGCACTTTTGGTTGAAAATTGAGGTTGAACGAAAATAACCCGAATATCCTTATCTCTGGCATATTCGATAAGTGTCTTCAACTGGGCCGGTTTGGGATTTTTACCCTCGATTTCAACAGCAACCTGTCTGAGCCCATAAGCCTTGGCAAAATAACCCCAGGATGGATGAAAGACCATGAACTGAAGTCCCTGTTTATCTTTAAAAAGCCTCTTAAGATCATTGTCGAGCCGATCGATTTTAGCCACGAATTGTTCATAGTTGCCCTGATAAGCAGCCTGATGGGAAGGATCCATTTTCTGCAGCGCTTGCAGGATCGTGCGAGACTGGATTTTAACCAGAGGCGGCGACAGCCAGATGTGAGGGTCCAGTCCGCTGTGCCCGTGGGTTTCTGCATCGAGATGAGCCTCCCCGTCGAAATGATGACTTGCCATGGGTATCTTGTCGATGCCCTCGTCCGTATGGACGATCGTCATGTCCGGATTGGCGGCTTCAATTTTATGCAGCCACGCATTTTCAAACGGTACGCCGACGGCAAAATAGATTTTGGTTTTCGTAAGGTTGGCCACCTGCCGCGGCCTGGGCTCATAGGTGGCCGGACTGGCCCCGGCCGGAACCATTACCTGAACGTTGACCCGATTCGTGGCAATTTGTTGCACGAAGTACTTTTGGGGATTGATGCTAACAAAAATGGGTATCGGACTTGCAGCCCGTGCAAAATGGCCAATACCAATCGTGACAAAAATGAGAGCAGAAAGCTGAACCATTCCTTGCGCGACCCTTAATCTACGGGAGGGTTTTAGCCTGATCCCAAATGTAATTTCGTTGCGATCACCCATTTAACACCATCACCATTGGTATTTTGTTAAACTTTAATTAGTTGTAATTTTTTAAATAGCTAATCAAGTCGAAACTGATAATGCAAAAATATTGCATAAACTACAAGAATGCAAATTCTTTTTTAAAAACGAATGGACCGGCTGATTCAAGTTTCTCTTGACTTCAACGTTGAAACCCCGTAAGTTATCCAACAATTGATGGAAACATCTGTTGGATTTATCAATTTACGCGATAAGGTCTAGTGGATGCCTTCTCCTCTGGAAAAAGCCCGTCAGGACCCGAATTCGATGAAAGCCAGAATTTTGGCGGCTGGCCGCAGGATTTTCGGTGAGCACGGATACAACGATACCACCACCCGTCAGATTGCCAAAGATGTCGGCATCGATATTTCCACGCTTTACTACCACTGGGGCGAAAAACAGGATTTGTATGAAGCCGTCCTGCAGGATGTTGGCGAGGAGCTCCAGTCGCGCCTGAATGCGGTCGAGAGAACAGTCAGTGGCAAATCCCTCAAAGATCGCCTCGAGATATCCATTGACATGATGTGCGATTATCTGTTCGCCCATCCGGAAGTCTCCAATCTGATTCTTTTTGGCTATTTCAACAAAACCTCCCACGGCGTGACCGTGGACATTAAAATTGCAGAACATATTTCCAATATCGCCGTAGCCATGCAGCTGGCGGTTGACAAAAAAACCGTTTCGATCGAGGCCAAAGCGCGGATACTGGCCGTCTGGAATACAGTCTTGAATTTTATTTCCGGTGAAGACTTTTTTCGACCCATGCTGCAAACCGACCATGACAATTATACGAAGGTGGTCAAAGATACCCTGAAGTTCATACTGGTCCCGGCGTTCACACTCGAATGAAATGTGGTTGGTTACTGGTTATTCGTTATTCAGAAAGCGACCATTTTGAACCCCATAACCAGCAACGAAGAACAATTAACATCCAGCCGAGAGGATTAATGTATGGCGTTAAATATGGATGCCATCGGCAAAAAAATCGGGCCCTACACCAAGGATTACACCTGGAAAGACTGCGTGCTGTATGCTCTGGGCGTGGGTGCCGGGTTTTCTGATCTGGACTACTGTTATGAAAAGGACGTAAAGGTCATTCCCAGCTTTGCAATTACCACCGCCTATGATCTGATGCCCGAGCTGGCTGCCGCCAGCAACCTAAATCTGGCCGGCGTCTTACACGGCGAGCAGGAGATCATTTTTCACAATCCCATCCCACCTGAAGGCACCCTGTCCACTGCCGGGACTGTGACCCACTATTATGACAAGGGCAAGGATAAGGGCGCGCTGATCATTGCCGAATTTGAAACCTGCCACTCCAACGGCGACAAACTGTTCACCAGTATTGCCACGATATTTGCGCGCCTGGACGGCGGATTCGGCGGTGAGGATGCCCCTAAAAAACCGATTGTTTTTCCGGAGCGCGAGCCGGATTTGGTCGTGGATGCCAGGCCTGCTGCGGATCAGCCCCTGATATTCAGGTTGTCCGGCGATACCTTTCAACTGCATGTGGACCGCGAATTTGCCAAACTGGCCGGTTTCGAGCGACCGATTATGCACGGCCTGTGCACCCACGGGTATGCCTGCAGGGCGTTGATCGGAAAGCTGGTGCCGGGTGAACCGGAAAAGGTCAGGCGGCTGGACTGCCGCTTTAAACGCCCTCTTTATCCCGGTGTGCCGATTAAAACGCTCATCTGGCAAATCGATGACGGCCGGGCACTCTGGCGGGTGATCAACGCCGAGTCCGGTGAGGTGGTCATCGACAACGGTGTTTTTGAATACGGCGATCCGGTTCTAGAACAGATTCGATTTGATGGCCGCGTGGCCATTGTCACCGGGGCCGGCGCCGGGCTCGGCCGGGTCTATGCGCTGGAGCTGGCCAAACGCGGCGCCAAAGTGGTGGTCAACGATCTGGGCGGTGCCCGGAATGGCTCGGGTAAAGGCTCAAAAGATCCGGCCGATCAAGTAGTGGCTGAGATTCTGGCCCTGGGCGGCGAAGCGGTAGCCAATTATGATAGCGTGGCCAGCGTCGCGGGTGGTGAAGATATCGTCCGCTCCGCCCTAAATGCGTTTGGTACGGTGGATATTCTGATCAACAATGCCGGTATTTTAAGAGACAAGACGTTTTTAAAAATGGAACCGCAAAACTGGCAGGCGGTCCTCGATGTGCATTTAAACGGGGCCTATCATGTCTCCCGTCCGGCCTTCGGGGTGATGAAAGAAAAGAAATACGGGCGAATCCTCTTAACAACCTCAGCCGCAGGACTTTACGGCAATTTCGGCCAATCCAATTACACGGCGGCCAAGATGGGCCTGGTGGGTCTGATGAATACCTTAAAACTGGAGGGCGAAAAATACGATATCAAGGTCAACACCATCGCTCCGGTGGCGGCCTCGCGGCTGACGGCGGACATTTTGCCCCCGGATTTCATCGATAAACTCAAACCGGAACTGGTGGCGCCCCTGGCGCTTTACCTGGTATCCGAGCAATGTCCGGTGAGCGGCAATGTCTATAACGCCGGAATGGGGTATTTCAATCGGGCCGCTATTGTGACCGGTCCCGGCACACGGGTAAGCGATGGTGAAAACAAATTTGCGCCAGAGCAGCTCCTGGCCCAATGGGAAAAACTCACCGATCTGCAAAACGCAAAAGAGTACTGGAACGCCATCGAACAGATCGGCGATCTGGTGCAATCCACAAGCCTGAAAGAGAGTTGAAAAATGATCGGTATCACATCCTATGGTGCCTATATCCCGCGATTGAGATTGGAACGCCCGGCCATCTTTCAGGCCATGGGCTGGTTTGCCCCTGCCTTGCTGATGGTGGCCCAGGGTGAGCGTTCCATGTGCAACTGGGATGAGGATGCCCTTACGATGGCGGTGGCGGCCGCCCGCGATTGCCTGCGCGGTTGCGATAAACAAAAACTGGATGGTCTGTATCTGGCATCTACAACCTTGCCGTTTGCCGATCGGCAGAATGCCGGCATCGTATCCGCAGCGCTTAATCTCAGAGATAATTTAATCGCCGCCGATTTTGCCGCCTCGCAGAAGGCCTCGACAACCGCCTTGATTACAGCCCTGGAATCCATTATCAGCGGCCAGCGCCATCATCTGCTGGTAGCGGCCTCAGACCGCCGTGAAACCCGGGCTGCAGATTTTTACGAAATGTGGTTCGGTGACGGCGCGGCCACCCTGACGGTCGGCGATACCGATGTGATCGCTGAATATAAAGGATCCTATTCCGTTAGCCATGAATTTGTCGATCATTACCGGGGGGCGGATAAAAAATACGACTACGTCTGGGAAGAACGTTGGGCCCGAGATGCCGGCTACGGCCGCATTATTCCCGAAGTGGTCAATGGCCTGCTGGAAAAGCTGGGTATCACCATCGCTGATGTGGATAAACTGGTCTATCCCTGTGTTTTCAAAAGAGACCACCGCAATATCGCCCGGCAACTGGGCGCTGCACAGGAGGCGCTGGTGGACAACATGCATGAAGTCTGCGGTGAAACCGGCACCGCCCACCCCTTTATCATGTTTATTTCGGCTCTGGAACAGGCGCAACCCGGGGACCGAATGGTTATGGTCGGTTTTGGGCAGGGGGCCAATGCACTGCTGTTCGAGGTGACCGAACATATCAACGATCTGTCGGACCGCGACGGTGTGGCCGGGTCTCTGGCCAACAAGAAAACCATGAGCAACTATCTGAAATGGCTCAAATTCAGGGATTTGATTCAAACCGAGATGGGGATTCGGGCCGAAGCACCGACCCAGACCGCTACCAGTGTTTTATGGCGCAAAAACAAGATGATCCTGGGTCTGGTGGGCGGTAAATGCACCTCCTGCGGGACGCCGCAGTTTCCGAAGATGGATATTTGTGTCAACCCCGATTGCGGCGCTTTTCATAGCCAGGAAGACTATGAGTTTGCCGATGTGCCGGCCCGGGTGAAAACTTTTACCGCCGATATGCTCTCGGTCTCAGTTGACCCGCCGGCTATTTACGGGATGGTGCAATTCGATGGCGGCGGGCGCCTGACAGCGGATTTTACGGACTGTGAACTCGATGATCTCAAGGTGGGGTTGCCGGTGAAAATGGCCTTCAAGCGCAAAGGGCAGGACCCTGAGCGTGGCTTTGTCAACTATTTCTGGAAGGCTGTTCCGGTTCCCGGCGGCGCTGCCGCCCAAAAAGATACCCTGCGCTTTGATGATCGCGTCGCCATTGTCACCGGTGCCGGTGGGGGTCTGGGACGCGCCTACGCATTGGAATTGGCCCGGCGCGGGGCCAGAGTCGTGGTTAACGATTTTGGGGGTGGCCGCGATGGCAGCGGCAAGGGCTCCAAAAGGCCGGCCGATCAGGTCATTGCCGAGATCAAGCAAATGGGCGGTGAGGCGGTGGCCAATTACGATAATGTGGCCACGCCTGCGGGTGGCGAAAATAGTGTCCGAACGGCCCTGAAGACCTTCGGTCGGGTGGATATTCTGATCAACAACGCCGGTATCCTGCGGGACAGGAGCTTTTTAAAAATGACCCCTGAAGACTGGCAGGCGGTTTTAGACGTTCATCTCAACGGCGCTTATTTTGTGACACGCCCGGCTATGGCAGCCATGAGGGAAAACGGCTATGGGCGGATTGTCATGACCACCTCCGCCGCCGGCCTGTATGGCAATTTCGGTCAATCCAATTATTCAGCCGCCAAGCTGGCCTTGATCGGTTTGATGAACACCCTCAAGCTGGAGGGCATCAGGTACAACATCCACGTCAATACGGTTGCACCGATGGCGGCTTCACGCCTGACCGAAGATGTCTTGCCGCCGGATTTGCTCGAACGTTCGAAACCCGAACATGCCGTTCCCCTGGTGATGGCGCTGTGCAGTGAGGCCTGTCAAGAAAGCGGCCATATTTTTAACTGTGGTATGGGATGTGCAAATCGCGCATCCGTTTTGACCGGGCGGGCCGTTCGACTGGGGGATGCCGACAATCCGCCTACCCCGGAGCGTATTCACCACAACTGGGAAAAAATCAATTCGATGGAAGGCGCACAGGTTTTCGAAGAGGCCAACAGCGCGGTTTTGGCCCTTATTGCACCGCCTGCCGGCGTTGATGAAAGGAAGACAGCATCGGAGGCACAGGGCAGTGTCGCCGCTATCTTTGAAGCAATGCCAACCACATTTAAAGCCGATGCCGCCGCCGGCGTGGATGTCGTCTTTCAGTTCAGTATTTCGGGGGAAGGCGGTGGCGACTGGCAATGCCTGATTAAAGACAGCACCTGTAAAGTTGAAGCCGGGATTCATGAAAACCCGGCGTGCACCTTGAAAATGGCCGCGGCAGACTTTTTAGCCATGATGGCAGGTAGCCTGCCGGCCATGCAGGCCTACACCTCAGGCAAGCTGAAAATCGAAGGCGATATCATGAAGTCGCAGTTGTTGGAGAAACTTTTTAAAATAGGTTGAAAAGAGTCCGTTCAGGGTTCAAAGGTTCAGAGGTTCGAAATAACCCTGAACCTGACCAATACGATTCAATGAAATTCATCTTCTAATGCTAAATTGGAGAAAAAAATGGCAAGCGGTATAAAAGACAAGGTCGCCATCATCGGCATGGGGTGCACTCGCTTCGGCGAACGTTGGGACGTGGGCGCTGAAGAGTTGATGGTTGAAGCCTTCGAAGAGTGTCTGGCCGATGCCGGCATCGAGAAAAAGGATATCGGTGCCGCCTGGCTGGGCACTTGCTTTGACAGTATCAATGTCGGCAAGAGTGCTTTGCCCCTGTCGATAACGCTGCGGTTGCCCATGATTCCAGTCACGCGGGTGGAAAATTATTGCGCCACGGGCACCGAAGCGTTTCGGGGCGCCTGTTATGCGGTGGCATCCGGCGCCTACGATATCTGTCTGGCTCTGGGAGTCGAAAAACTCAAAGACACCGGCTATGGCGGGCTGCCCAGTTTCGTGGGCTCAGATTCCGGCAGCCTGATCTGGCAGTGGTTTCCCAACATGACCGCTCCGGGTGCATTTGCCCAGTTGGCCAGTGCCTATGCCGCCAAGTATAAAGTGCCCGACGCGGATCTCAAGCGTGCCATGGCGCACGTATCGGCCAAAAGCCATACCAATGCAGTCTCGAATCCCAAAGCTCACCTGCGCAAGGCGCTGAGCGAAGAGAAGGTGATGGCGGCTCCGATTATCGCCCATCCTTTGGGCCTTTACGATTGCTGCGGGGTCAGCGATGGCGCCGCCTGTGCGATTGTGACCACGCCGGAGCTGGCGAAAAAGATGGGTAAAAAAGATTTCGTAACCGTCAAAGCGCTTCAACTGTCCCTGAGCAGCGGAGAGGAAATGGGCTATAATGACTGGGACGGCGACCATTTTATCACTACCAGCAAATGCAGTGCCGAGGCTTACAAAGAGGCCGGCATCGATAATCCGCGCAAAGAGATCGACATGATGGAGGTCCATGATTGCTTTTCGATCACCGAGCTGGTCACCATGGAAGATCTTCATATTTCTGAAAGGGGGCAGGCCTACAAAGACGTGATGGACGGGGTTTATGACCGGGACGGGACGATACCCTGTCAGGTGGACGGCGGGTTGAAGTGTTTCGGTCATCCCATCGGCGCATCCGGGCTCCGGATGCTCTATGAGCTGTATCTGCAATTTCATGGTCGGGCCGGCGAGCGGCAGCTTGAAAATCCACGTTATGGATTGACCCATAACCTGGGCGGTTTTCCGGCCATAAATGTGTGCAGTATATCCATCGTCGGCACACTCAGATAAAACCCGATTTGGGTTGAGCCCGTTGCTCGCTGGCCGCTAAACGGTTGACGCGGTATCTAACCAGAAGCTGGAAAGATGGCAAGCTATAAGGCCGGGACGCCCAAAAGATGGCTGGCTTTCTGGCCTCCTGGCATCCCAGCCTCCCAGCGAAACGCCTTGAAGTACGTTCTACCATAAACCAACGGTCTGTCCAACGTAAGGTCTTTAGGTAATGGAAATATTAAAATATACCGAAAAACACCGGGAGTTTAGAATACGACTGCGTGATTTTCTAGCAAAAGAGGTGAAGCCCCATGCGAATCAATGGGAAAAAGCCGGGATCGTCCCTAAAACCGTTTGGCAAAAGATGGGTCGGGCCGGCTTCCTGTGCACGGAAGTATCACCCGACTTTGGCGGCATCGGCGGGGATTTTTTGTATTCGGTGATCGTCACTGAAGAAATCTCACGCACCCGTCAAAACGGCCTGGTGGCGCCTTTGCACAGCGACATCGTCGTTCCTTACATTACGGCCTACGCATCGGCGGAATTGAAG
>JASFNW010000021.1:0-46942 GCA_050116835.1 Desulfobacterales bacterium | reverse complement strand
CTCGTTAAATAGCCGCATCAGGCTGATGGGGACTTCATCGTCAACCGCCACCACCATATCGAGATTTTTGATATTGTGAATCCAGGGCACATGCTTATCACCAATGCCTTCGATGCGGTGCTCACCGAAACCGTTGCGCAGCAGCGTCGGGCACTGCAGCGCTTCGCTGGCTACAATTTTACTCGTCGGAAACTGTTTTCTGAGAAAATCTCCACAGGCGATCGTGCCGGCTGAGCCGGTGGCCGATATAAAGCCGCAAAACCTGTCTTTAGAACCCATGATGCGTTCGAGAACCTCCAGCACCGCCGGCCCCGTGATTTCATGGTGCCAGAGGTAATTGCCGAATTCATCGAACTGGTTGAAAATCATCAGATTCTGCCCGGATTCCCGCAGCTCCCAGCATTTATCGAAAATTTCCTTGACGTTGCTTTCACTGCCCGGGGTTTTGATAATTTCTCCGGATACCGATGCGAGCCAGTCGAAGCGTTCCTGACTCATCCCTTCGGGCAGGATGGCAATGGATTCGCAGCCCAACAGCGTGGAATCATATGCGCCGCCGCGGCAGTAATTGCCTGTTGACGGCCAGACCGCCTTCTGGGTGGTGGGATCAAACTGGCCGGTCACCAGACGGGGTGCCAGGCAGCCAAAAGCCGCACCCACCTTATGCGCCCCGGTGGGAAACCATTTCCCGACAATCGCCACAATGCGTGCCTCAACGCCGGTTAGCGCCTTGGGAAATTCGATGAAATTGACATCGCCGAATTCGCCCCCCCGGGCCACCGGCTCATTGTGCCAGGTGATTCGAAAAAGGTTCAACGGATCGATGTCCCAGAGCCCGATATTTTTTAGCCGGGCAACAATCGCTTCAGGAATGTGGCTGGGGTCTTGCTGTTGCTTGAGGGTGGGGATGATAATATTTTTTTCTTTAGCTCTTTGAACGGCACTTTCGAGCCCTTCGGTGACGAGGGTTAAATCAATCACGGCTCAATTCTCCTTCAATTCTATGTGTCAGGGTGTCACCCCGTCGTTTTTCAATATGCGCAAGGCTTCAGGATCAGGCCTCTGGTCGCTGGCAGCCCGCTTCTGGCTGTTCGAAATCCGCAACACGGAACGCGCGACTCGCATCAGTTAAATCATGACACCTGAATTGCAATCTATCTGCCGGTCGCCAGAAACCAGCAGCCAGCAGCGAGAGGCCAACGGCGAGCTACCATCCATCCACCACTTGCTGCAGCGCTCTGATGTCCGGTTCAACCCGAAACGGCCGGGTTCCGACCTGCTCAACTGCCTGCATGGCGGCGGCGACATCCTTTAAACCATTGCCGGTATTCAGGACCACGATGGTATCATTACCGGATACCAGTTGTTGGTCCACTGCCTTTATGAGACCGGCATATGCAGCCGCGCCGGCAGGCTCTGCAAATACGCCCGCACTGCGGGCCAATCTGGGTATGGCCGCCAGTATATCGTCATCCTCAACGCAAATGAAGGCGCCGGCGGTTTCAGTGACGGCTGCCAGAGCCTTGATGCGGTCCCGCGGCAAACCCGCGCTGATGCTGTCTGCAACTGTTTGCGCGTGGATCGGACCTTTGGTCAATATATCTTCACTGTTTTTCCAGGCCGTGTATAGATAGCTGCTGCCCGCAGCCTGCACCCCCATCAGCCTGGGCATTTTATCAATCCATCTCATTGCAAGCAGATCTTTTAAGCCCTTGTGTAACCCACCGATAATGCAGCCGTCCCCCACAGAGACAAAAATGCAGTCCGGTGCCCGCCATTCCATTTGTTCACAGATTTCATAGGCAGCGGTTTTTTTGCCTTCGATCATAAAAGGATTGAAACCGGAGCACCGATTGTACCAGCCGTATGTCCGAGTCGCCTGCAGGCAAAGCTCAAAGGCGTCATCATAGCTTCCTTTGACCAGAAAGACGCGAGATCCAAAGACCAGTAACTGGGCGATTTTAGCCTGGGGGGCGCTTTCCGGAACAAATATGACGTTCGCCTGCTGCACGCTGGCACACAGACCGCTTAAAGCGGCAGCGGCGTTTCCGGTACTGGCTGTGGTAATGATTGGCGCGCCTTTTTCCTGGGCCTTGACGATGGCAATTGCACTGGCGCGGTCCTTGAAAGAGGCGGTGGGTTGACGGCCGTCGTCTTTGACCCAAACGCGCTTTAATCCAAGGTCCGCTGACAGACGCTGGGCCGCGAACAAAGGTGTGCATCCGATTGAAAGCGGCGGGACATCAACGCCGGGGACAATGGGCAATAATGGTCGATAGCGCCAGATGGTACGATCACGGGATTGCTGCAGGGACGTTTTGCTCAGTTGGCGCTTGATCATCTCGTAGTCGTAGATGACGTCCAGAACACCATCATCACCATGATCCGGGCAGACATAATCGACGGCTTCGGGACGATGGAGCCTGCCGCAAATCAGACATTTTAAGCCACGGACATGTTGCAATCGAGCAGCTCCTTTTGTGAATGATGATAACTGAATGGGTGAATACAAAAAGTACATACATATATTTGGCCAAAAAATAAAGGATTGGCTGCCAAAACGGATCGCCTTCTGTCAATCGGTCAACGATAGCCATCTGATGCTTGCACTCGCTGACAGGTTGTGATACGTACCTGAATCCAATCAAAATGTTCCAACCACGCTCAGCAGACCTGAAAAAAAGCGGCTGAGCCAGAGCACTCAACGTCCAGTTTTTCATTTTTCGTCATTGACTTAGGAGATTAAACCAATTTTTTGTATTCATATTTTCAGTATCATCAATTTTGAAAGGAGGCTGTCATGAAAAGAAACCCATTATTTGTAGCGCTGGTGGTTTTTATCACATTGAGCTGGGTTCTATTTTGCGGCGGGGTATTGGGACCGGTGAAAGCTGATGCCAAGGAGGCCCTGAAAGCGGCATTTATCTACGTCGGCCCGATCGGCGATCTCGGCTGGAGCTGGGAACACGATACCGGCAGAAAAATGCTGGAGTCTGAATTCGGCGACAAGGTCAAGACCACCTACATCGAAAGCGTGCCCGAGGGGCCGGATGCAGCCCGGGTTATTCGACAGTATGCCCAGCAGGGCTATAAAGTCATCTTCGCGACTTCATTCGGGTACATGGACCCCATGCTGGAAGTCGCGCGTGATTTTCCGAATGTCTATTTCGAACATTGCTCGGGATTTAAGACCGCGCCGAACATGAGCACCTATTTTGGCCGCATGTATCAACCGCGGTATCTTTCCGGCATCGTGGCCGGCGAAATGACGAAAACGAACATTATCGGCTATGTGGCGGCGTTCCCTATTCCGGAAGTCATTCGCGGCATCAATGCCTTTACGCTGGGTGTTCGTTCGTTTAATCCCGAGGCGCAAGTCAGGGTGGTCTGGACCAGTACCTGGTTTGATCCGGTCAAGGAACGAGAAGCGGCAGTTGCTCTGCTGGATGCGGGTGCGGATATAATCGCCCAGCATCAGGACACCACTGAACCGCAAAAAGCCGCAAAAGAAAGGGGTTTAATGAGCATTGGTTATGACTCCGATATGCGTGGTTTTGTCGGCGACAGCGTTCTGGTCAGCCCGGTTTGGAACTGGGGCTCGTATTACGTCAGCACCGTTAAAGCCATTCTGGACGGCACCTGGAAAACGCATCAGTACTGGGGCGGGTTGAAAGACGGTATTGTCAAACTGTCGGATTTTAGCCCCAAAGTACCGCGGGAAGTCAAAGATATGGTGGCTGCCAAGCAGAAGGAGATAATCAACGGGACCTGGGACGTCTTCTGGGGTCCGATTAAGGATCAAAGCGGCAAGGAAGTGGTTGCGGCCGGTGGCAAAATGAGTGACGCGGATATGCTCAATATGAGCTATTTTGTTGAGGGGGTTATTGGCAAAGCCGGCAAGTAAAAGTGATTTTAAAACTTCATCTAACGGCCAATGGCTGTGTTGCAAACCGATTCAACCTTGTCACATACTATATGTATGCTCCGCATTTGAATCGGTTTGACGCCGTGCCATTGGGCGTAATCTAAAATTTTAAAACCACTTTTTATCATTAAATTAATTTATAACCGTGCCGTGCTATTGGGCGTGCTCTAAGGTTTTGAAGTCACTATTCATTAAAATCTTTTACTAAAACAAATAACTTTGAGGCCTTGCCCTCGTGAATAATCCGGGATTTTAAAATCCACTTTTTTTATAATAAATAATCTTTGCGCCTTTGCGGCCCACGCCCGCCATCACGAGCCGCTCAGGCGAGGCGGGCGGGTTTGCGTGAGGTTTTCTTGCGTGCAAACACCTGATTTTTCTAGAGCCATGTCTGAAGGAACCAAAACACCGATTCTGGAAATGAGGGGAATCACCAAAAGGTTTCCCAATGTGGTGGCCAACGAAAACGTGGATGTGGAGCTGTATCCGGGTGAGGTTCTGGCCCTGCTGGGCGAAAATGGTGCGGGCAAAAGCACCCTCATGAATGTCCTCGCCGGCATGTACCGCGCTGATGAGGGTGAGGTTTTTATCCGGGGCCAACGCGTCGAGATCGATTCGCCGCGGGATGCGATGCTGCTCGGCATCGGAATGGTTCACCAGAACTTTATGCTGGTCGACACCATGACGGTGGCTGAAAATATTATTCTGGGGTTGCCCGATCTGCCGTTTGTCCCGGAAATGGCAGAGGTCAACAATCGCATCCGGCAACTTTCTGAACGATACAATCTTCAGGTCGACCCTGAAAGTCGTATCTGGCAATTAAGCGTCGGTGAGCAACAGCGGGTTGAAATTTTAAAGCTTATTTACCGCGGAGCCGAAATTCTGATTCTGGATGAACCCACAGCCGTGCTGACACCCCAGGAATCAAAGGAGCTCAACGGAATTTTGCAACAGATGACCCGTGAAGGAAAATCGGCGATCTTTATCACTCATAAAATGGAAGAGGTCATTGCGTTCTCTGACTGGGTCAGGGTACTGCAAAAAGGCCGCCTGGTGACCGTAAAGCAAACCAGCCAAACCAATCCCCAGGAGCTGGCGCGCCTGATGGTGGGCCGGGACGTGCTCTTTCGGCTCGAAAAAAAGGAGCGCAAGCTAGGCGATGTGGCCCTCGAAATTGCGAACGTCAGCGCAAACGACGACAAAGGGCTGCCGGCTCTAAATGGAATTTCTATTCGTGTTCGCTCCGGCGAGATTTTAGGTATAGCCGGTGTGGCCGGAAACGGCCAGAAACAGCTGGTTGAAATTCTCACCGGATTGCGCCATGTCAGCAGCGGAACGATTCGTATCTTTAATAAAGACAAGACCAATAAATCTCCACTGGACATGATAAACACCGGTGTCAGTCACATTCCGGACGATCGAATCGCCAGGGGCGTTGCCGGTGACATGAGTGTGGCCAATAATCTGGCGATGAAATGCTACCGCAAGCCCCCTCTGGTCAAAAAGGGATTCCTTCACCCTGCCCGAATATTCGAGCTGGCCCGTCGTATGATCGATCTGTTTCGCATCGATACGCCCACCCCGCAAACGCACGTCAAATTTCTTTCCGG
This sequence comes from Desulfobacterales bacterium, assembly GCA_050116835.1. Taxonomy (GTDB): domain Bacteria; phylum Desulfobacterota; class Desulfobacteria; order Desulfobacterales; family JAHEIW01; genus JAHEIW01. The sequence continues at coordinate 41,407 of JASFNW010000021.1, read as the reverse complement.
GGGCAATATCCAAAAAACTATTTTAGCCCGAGAAATTGATGCCTGTCGCGGGCTTCTGGTGGCCGCTTATCCGGCCCGGGGTCTGGATGTGGGCGCCACCGAATTTGTGCGCAGACAGATGATCGAGCAAAGCGAGGCGGGCACCGCTGTTTTGCTCATATCGGAAGATCTTGAGGAACTGGTCTCTGTAGCGGACAGAATCGCGGTGCTGTTTGAAGGCAGGATCATGGGTATTGTACCGTCCGGAGCGGCCGATACCGCAACACTGGGGATGATGATGGCCGGAGTCACCTTAGAGGAGATAACGACGTAAACTTGGAATAGTGGAATGGTTAGAATCAACCACGAAAACACGAAATCTTAAAAGCACGAAATTTTAAGGAGTATCTTTCGTGTTTTCGTGGTGAGAAAATCAACATTGTCCTCTGCTCATTCGAATTAGAGAGAGAAATATGAGGATAGTTTTTGAAAAACGAAAAACAGTCTCTCGCAAAGCCATTTTTCTGGTTCCGCTGGCGTCTTTTCTTATCTCGCTGATTTTAACCGCTATTCTGCTGGCCATATTTAAAGCCAACCCTTTTATAACCTTTATTGCCATGTTTAAGGGCGCTTTCGGGTCGTGGCCGAATTTCACCGAAACGCTGGTGAAGGCCACCCCCCTGATGCTGACCGGTTTGGGTGTGCTGATCGCCTTCCGTTTAAAATTCTGGAATATCGGCGCTGAAGGCCAGCTCACCTGGGGTGGTATTGCAGCGACCTGGGTGGCGCTGTCCTGGTCCCCTTTTCTGCCGCCCTGGCTCGTGTTGCCTTTGGCCATCCTGGTAGGCATGCTGGCAGGGGCCATCTGGGCCGGGATCCCGGCCTTTCTCAAGGTTCGTCTAAAGGTTGATGAGGTTCTTACCACCTTGATGCTCAACTATGTAGCCATCCTTTTTGCCGAACATCTTTATTACGGGCCATGGCGCGACCCCAAGGGATTTGGCTTCCCCGGCACGCCGCAGTTCCCGGATTTCGCATGGCTGCCGCGTATTGCAGGGCGGGCCCATCTGGGTTTGATATTTGCGCTGGCTCTGGCATTGCTGCTCTGGTTTGTTCTTAACCGCACCCGCTGGGGTTTCGAGCTCCAGGTCATCGGTAATAATCCGAGCGCTGCCGAGACCCAGGGCATTCATATCGCCAAAAATGTCATGATCGCCATGCTGCTGGCCGGTGCCCTTGCCGGGTTGGCCGGAAGCTGTGAGGTCACCGGTATCTCACGCAGATTGCAGCAGGGGCTTTCCATCGGCTATGGGTACACGGCCATCATTGTGGCCTGGCTGGCACAGCTCAATCCCATTGCAGCTATATTGGTAGCCCTGTTAATCGCTGCCCTTTTGGTCGGAGGTGACCAGGTCCAAATGATGATGGGATTGCCGGCCGCCATGGGTCTCGTATTACAGGGCATGCTGCTCTTTCCCATGCTGGCGGGATCTCTTTTTACCGAATACAAATTGCGCATCATCAAAGCCAAACTAAAACAAGCACCATCAATATGATATCAGAATTCGGAAAACAGAATTCAGAAGTCAATAAGCAGACAGATAAATTATCTTCCGGTTACTATCATCTGTCTTCTGGCATCCGTTCTCTGTTCTCTGTCTTCTGTAATCTGACATCTGACATCTGGAAGTAAACGCATGATTGAGTTGTTAACATCGCTGGTCGCCATCACCCTGCGCTCGGGGACATCTCTGATGTATGCCACCGTCGGAGAAATTTACAGCGAGCGTTCGGGAATTCTAAACCTGGGCGTTGAGGGTATGATGCTAATGAGTGCGGTCACTTCTTTTGCCACCGTCTATCACACCGGCAGCCTGTTTCTGGCCATCCTGGTGGCCATGTTCGTGGGTGGGGTCCTGGCCAGCATTCACGCATTTTTATCGATTACCATGCGGGCCAATCAGGTGGTCAGCGGTCTGAGCATCACCCTGTTCGGATCGGGAATGGCCAGTTTTCTCGGCCAGCGGCTCGGTCCGGCATCAAACAGAGGCTACCTGGTGGGTCTGGTGGGCGCCAAATTTGAGCCGATTGCCATCCCGCTGTTAAACGATTTGCCGATCGTCGGCGCGGTCTTCAATCAGGATGTGATGACCTATATCGTCTATCTTCTGCTGCCGGCCGGCTGGTACTATCTTTATAAAACCAGCAAAGGACTGAATCTGCGGGCTGTGGGCGAAAACCCGCAGACGGCTGATGCCATGGGAATTAATATTGCAAGGACGCGCTATCTGTATACCATTCTCGGCGGAATGCTGGTGGGCATCGGCGGCGCCCATCTTTCCCTGTCGTATGCTCCGGGGTGGACCGAAAATATCACCGGCGGTAGAGGCTGGATCGTCATCGCCCTGGTGATTTTCTCGATGTGGAATCCCGCCCGCGCCGTCTGGGGCGCCATTCTTTTCGGCGGCATCAATGCCGTGCAGTTCAGGCTGCAGGCATCCGGAACCAACATTCCGGCGGCCTTTTTGAATATGATGCCTTACCTGGCCACTGTTTTGGTCCTGGTCATTTTAACCTGGTGGGAAGCCCTGAGCAAACACGTGGGCGCACCCAGCGCGCTGGCAAAGTCCTACATGCGTGAAGATAAATAGCATATAATCAAAAATTGAGGTTCAATATGCCCGGAACACAAGAGCTTTACACGAAGACATTTCCGATATCCTGGGAGCAGCTGCATCGGGATTCAAAGGCATTGGCCTGGCGATTGGTGAATATGCAGGCCTGGAAAGGCATCGTCACCATTACCCGGGGCGGCCTGGTGCCGGCGTCTATTATCGCACGCGAACTGGAAATCCGGCTGGTGGACACCGTCTGCGTTTCCAGTTATGAGGGGCGCGACAAGGGCGCCAGCACGATATTAAAATCGGTGGACATCGACAGCCAGGACTGGCTACTGGTAGACGATCTGGTGGATACCGGCCAGACCGCTCGTATCGTCAGAGAGATGCTTCCTAAGGCGCACTTTGCCACCGTCTATGCTAAGCCCGAGGGTCGCCCGCTGGTGGACACCTTCATCACCGAGGTCAGCCAGGATACCTGGATTTTGTTTCCCTGGGATACCGAATCCCGGTTCGTGCAACCCATCGTGGATATCAGGGAGGATCAGTCATAATAGGAGTGACCCGCATTCTTTCTGATATAATTTGGTTTAGAACTTACGATCATTTTTCGCTATACGTTCACCACAAGGGGTACAATTGAAGTACATGGTCATCGAAATCTTCAAGCCGGGAACAAAAGACAAGGTTTATGCTCGCTTTGAGGCGGCGGGGCGTATGTTGCCTGATGGTCTAAAATACATAGATTCTTGGCTTACAGAAGACGGGACACGTTGTTTTCAGTTGATGGAAACAGAAGATCCTGAATTGTTCAATCTTTGGATTGAAAAATGGAGCGATCTGGTTAGATTTGAGATCATCCCTGTGCTTGATTCGCCAACCCAAAAGGGGATTTAAAATGGCTTTTATCCCTCCCCAATCTTAAAGCGCCAGGCGCAATACCAATCATCCGGATGCTTATCCGGCGGGCAGGCGATGCACTCGGTGGAGATGCGCTTGTCGATGCTGCGGGCAAAATAGGTATATTCGACCATCCCGCCTGATTTGCAGGGATAATCATCCAGGCCTTTTCTTTTGCGCGCGTTTTGCACCCGGCACTCATTCATCTGAAATACAACACTGCCCGAATCCTCTTCGATAAAGCTTTGTTTGTTGATGCGCGCATACAATCTGAAATTGAGCGCTTTTTTCAGGCCTTCCAGCCCGGGCTCCGCGGGCAGGTTTAGAAAATTTTTAATCGAATGTGCTTCAAAAGGAGAAAAATGGGCCCAGCAGGTATCGTTGCAGCGCTTGGCATCATCCATTCCACTGCTAAACTCCACCGCCTGAAACCAGACCCCGTCGTTGGCCAACCAGTTGACAGCGACCTGGTCCATCAGCTGCTGAAGCGATGCCTTTGACATGTTCAGCAACGGCTCCGGCACGCCGTCTTTCATTTCGAATCCGATGAATTTGGCCAGCCGGCCCAGCTGAATACCGATACTTCTTTCCGAAGCGGTTTTCAGGATATCCAGCGCACGGTCCATGCCCATCTGATGTCGCACTTCGGTAAACCACAGCGCGTAATGAATCATAATGCGATGAAACATGTCCATCACCAGACGCGCGCTATCCTTGTGACTCAACTCATCAATACTTTCTACATCTTCTTTCATAAATGATTCTCCCATTTGTAGAAAAAAACGAACGGGTTTCAAAACCTTTAGATCTTGCCCGTGGGCACGGCGCAATCCGATTCAAAAACGGAGTGTACACGATAGTACTCGAGTATTTTGAATCGAATTGCAACACAGCCCACGGGTAAGAGAAAAGTGTTTTAGAACCTGTTTTAGGGGCGATACTGCTCCGGAAGCGTCGGCTCCGGATTCCACTCTTTGGGAAAGCTTTGATCGGGAGCTTCCCCCAATTTTTCTTTTAACTTTTTAAGCCCCGGCCGCGCAAATTTGGGATGGCCTTCTTTCAAGGTTCGGCCGTTGATAGCCGCTTCGCTGCGCAGTCGATGACCTACAGTGCGCTCCATCTGGCGCCCCAGCCATAAAATGCGGTCGACATCGTAACCGTGTTCGATGCCCATCTCGTCGATCTGAACCAGCATATCTTCCAGGCAGGTGAGTCCCACATAGCGGGGGTCTTCATAATAATATTCACCGGTTCCCGGCACCGGGCAGTCGTCTAAGAAATTGGCCGGCTGCCCGCCCATGCCGCCCAGCGTGGCTTCAAAATGGCAGATTCCGGCCTGCAGCGCAGCCAGAATCGAGGCCGAGGCCACCCGCTTGGTTTCATGAAAGTGGGCGATGTGCAGCGACGTATCCGGTATCTGATCCAGGATCATCGAAAAATAGCGATACACCTCCGGGGCGGATGCGCTGCCGTCATGATCGGCATGTTCGATATCGGATGCACCGATTTCCAGCCAGCGTTTGGTAAAATCGACCGCATCCTGCAGCTCGGTGGCACCGGCGATCGGGCTGCCCCAGATGGTGCTGACCGTGCCGCACATTTTTATCCCGGCATCGGTGCATTTTTTAATGCAGCGCTCCGCCTCTTTCCAGTACGCCGGCAGGGTAGTTCCCGAATTGGCAAAATGATGCTCTTCCTCGGTGGAGACCATCATCAAGCACCGATCCGGACCCACCCCTTTTTCCCTGAGCTGGATGGCCCGGTCAACCGCACCCTCACGAATGGTCACCACGGTGATGCACAAATCATCATAGTTGACTCCTTTTTTGGCACAGCGTTTTTTGAAGCGGTCGCTGCGCAGATGGGCCAGGACTTCTTCAGCGTCGCCAAACTGAGGCATCAGGTAGGGATTGCCCAGATTGGTCACTTCGATATTGCGGCAGCCGGCAAATATGAGTTCTTCGGCATAAAACGTTTTCGCCCGGGTCGAGATAAATTGCTCCAGATGCTGAAATCCGTCCCTGACGGTAATATCGCCGATGGTCACTTTTTTGGGCATTCTTGGAAAAATCTTCCAGTAATCATATTCAGTCATTTCTTTGTACTCCTCCTTCCCGATTGCTTCTAAGATATTCTCAACAATAAATTATCATTCATTTAAATGTCGAGTATAGAACCAAAAACTAAATCTATTCTCCTACATAATTGGGTTTGCGTTTTTCTTTAAACGCTGCCAGCCCTTCCAGACGATCTTTGGTTGGAATGCAGACCCAGTAAGCATTGGATTCAATGGCCAGGCCGGTATGGATATCGGTTTCCAGGCCGCGATTGATGGCATACTTGGCCTGCTCGATGGCGACCGGTCCGGCTTCACAGATCATGGCGGCCATTTTTTTGCACTCATCCAGCAGATCTTTTAGGTCACAGGCTTTATTGACCAGGCCGATCTGGAGCGCTTCCTCGGCGCTGATGCGCTGACCGGTGAAAATAAGCTCCTTGGCTTTGCCGCGCCCGACCAGCCGTGGCAGTCGCTGGGTGCCGCCGGCGCCGGGAATGATGGCCAGTCGCGTCTCTGTCAGGCCCATGGTCGCGCTGGTGGCCGCAATGCGAATATCACAGGCCAACGACAGCTCGGTTCCGCCCCCCAGCGCAATACCGTTTACCGCCGCAATGACCGGCTTGTTCAGTTCCTCGATGGATGTAAACAGGTTGCGGATGGTGAATATATACTCTCGCACCTTTTCCGGAGCCAGGGTGGCCCGTTCTTTAAGATCGGCACCCGCACAAAAGGCCTTCTCGCCGGCTGCTGTAATAATCACCACGCGAACATCCCGCATAAACCGCAACCGCTCAATCTGCTCCTTCAACGCATGCAACAGCGGAAAATTCAATGAATTCATGACCTCCGGCCGGTTTAAAGTCAGGGTAACAATACCGTTTTGCTGTTCAACACCTAAAACATTTTCGTCCATATGCGCCCTCCCGCATCAAAAAACGCTCATGATAAGTTGAATTATACAGAGCACCCAAAGTATCAACTATTATATAAATATTACCAATAATATTATAATATTAACAATTATGAGCGAGCGCTCGGTCAATTACCCATTTTTAATGCAAGCGCACTCTCTTGTCAATAGGAATATTAGGGGAAACACAGTGAGGTTAAAATATTCTTTTTATATATATATTTCAATTGATTAGTCAATATACGCGTCTGTTGATCGAAAAACTTGACAAGCGAAAACAAGACATGCTAACCATCGAACGAGCGCTCGTTCAGTTTTTATTTGGCACTTGCATTCACTGATTAAGTAAATTTATACTATATTTTTAAAATTTGAACCGCTCAGCTTAGGTTCAGAGGAGAATGAGATATGAAGGAAGCCGTTATCGTCAGTGCGGTGCGAACCGCCGTGGGAAATTTTAACGGAAGCCTGGCCCATACCGGTGCCACGCAGCTGGGCGGCCTGGTGATCGAGGAAGCCGTTCGCAGAGCCGGCATTCAGAAAAATGATGTCAATGAGGCCATTATGGGGATGGTGTTGCCCTGTGGCTATGGACAGAATCCGGCAAAGCAGGCGGCCGTCAAGGCAGATTTGCCCTGGGAGACCGAGTGCTTCACCGTCAACAAGGTTTGCGGCTCGGGTTTAAAGACTGTCATGCTGGCCGCCCAGGCCATTCAGACCGGAGATGCAGACATCGTTGTGGCCGGGGGGATGGAAAATATGAGTATGGCGCCCTATTTCCTGGAAAAGGCCCGCTTCGGTTATCGTATGGGACCGGGAAAGCTGCAGGATCACATGGTGCATGACGGTTTATGGGATATCGTCAACGATTTTCACATGGGTATATCCAATGATTTGTGTTCCGAAAGATATGATGTTAGCCGTGAAGAACAGGATCGCTATGCTGCCGAATCTTACCGCCGAACACTGGAAGCAATCAGCGCTGGAAAATTCCGAGACGAAATCATGCCGGTTGAGATTCCCCAGCGCAAAGGTGATCCGATTCGTTTTGAACAGGATGAATGCCCCCGGGAAACCAGTTATGAAGTTTTAGCGAAAATGTCACCCGCATTTCAAAAAGGCGGCAGAGCCACCGCCGGCAATGCCTCCATCATCAGCGACGGGGCCGCTGCCGTGGTCGTGATGTCCCGGGATAAGGCCAATGAGCTGGGCTGCGAAATCTTGGCCACCATCGGTGCTCAAGCATCTGCGGGCCTGGACATGAAGTACGTTCTGGTAGCGCCCATTTTGGCCATCCCCAAAGCCCTTAAAAAGGAAGGCATCTCCCAGGCTTCGATCGATTTATTCGAAATCAACGAAGCTTTCAGTGGATCTACGGTAGCCGTACTTAAAGAGCTTAACCTGGACCCGGCCAAGGTCAATGTCAACGGCGGTAGCGTGGCCCTGGGACATCCCATTGGCGCCAGCGGCTGCCGCGTGCTGGTAACGCTTTTACATGAAATGATCAAACAGGATAAAAAGACCGGTCTGGCCTCTTTGTGCCTGGGCGGCGGCGAAGCGGTGGCCATGATCGTCAAGCGATAATAGATCCTTAATAATTTAATAAACAGCTAAAACAAATCGGATCACGATAGGAGGGAGAACATGACGATAAAAACATTTGGTGTTATCGGTGCCGGCCAGATGGGCGGCGGGATTGCTCAGGTTGCGGCGATGAGTGGTCTGGATGTCATCATGAACGACATTAAAACTGAATTTGTCGAAAAAGGCTTGGAAGGCATATCCAAAATCCTGAGCCGTAGTGTCGATAAAGGCAAAATGTCAGAAGATGACCAAAGCGCAATTTTAGGCCGCATCAAGACCAGCGTGAGTCTGTCGGATATGGCAGCAGCAGATTATGTGGTCGAAGCCGCCACTGAAAATGAAGAGATAAAATATCAACTGTTTAAAGATCTGGATGAGATTTGCGACGGCGCGGTTGTCCTGGCCACCAATACGTCATCCATTCCGATCGGTCGAATCGCCGCCCAGACCCGCCGGCCCGAAAAAGTCATCGGCATGCACTTTATGAACCCGGTTCCTGTCATGAAACTGGTGGAAGTCATCCCCGGCATTGCCACCTCGGATGAGACGTTTCAGATCACCTGGGAGCTGGCTGAAAAATTCGGCAAAACACCGGCTAAAGCAAACGATTACCCCGGCTTTATCGCCAATCGAATTTTACTGCCGATGATCAATGAAGCCGTTTACTGCCTTTACCATGGTGTCGGTAATCGCGAAGATATTGATACGGTCATGAAACTGGGAATGAATCACCCCATGGGTCCGCTGGCGCTGGCAGATCTTATCGGTCTGGATACCTGCCTGGCCATTATGGAAACCTTGCACGATGGATTCAAAGACTCAAAATATCGTCCCTGCCCGCTGCTGCGCAAATACGTCGAAGCCGGATGGTTGGGACGGAAGACGGGTAAAGGCTTTTACGATTACTAAAAGTGGCTTCAAAACCCCATCTTTTGCTCGAGGGCTGTGTTAGAAACCGTTTCAAAAAAATATTGATTCTATTCAATGGTGTATCAAAAAATCGAATTAACGATTAACATTTGTTATCCGAATTATCTATCACTCCGCACTCGCTGAGTTTATAAAAGAGAGCAACGGAATCGATTGGGAGGAAAGATGCCGCGAAGAAAAGTCAAAAAACGCGTTCCTGTCGGCCAAAAAATAAAAAAGGCCCGCACAGGTAAAAAAATGAATCTCGATCAGCTGGCAAACGAAACGGGCTTTTCCATTGATTATCTGAAAGAAATTGAGTCCGGCAAGGCCATTCCTCCGGTGGGGGCTTTGCTGCAAATATCCCGGGCACTGGAAATTGACTCGGGCGCCCTGCTCAAGGAGCCGGAATCCAAGATGGAAAACCGCATTAAGGCGCATACCAAGCGAACCAAGAATTACGCCTACACCACCCTGACGCCCGGCGCAGAAAACAAACATCTCAAAGCCTTTTTGGTGACTGTCGAGCCCCGGCAGGACCACAAGGGTGTCGGTTATCACCATGAAGGTGAAGAATTTGTCTACGTGCTGACGGGTAAAATCGAGGTGATCGTCGGCGAGCACGTCAATGTGCTGGATAAAGGCGACTCGCTGCATTTTAATTCAGGTATTCGCCACAAAATGACAAATGTCAGTGAGAAATCCGCCGAGCTGCTGGTGGTGATTTATTCACCCTAGCTGGCAGCTGGTCACTGGCTACTGGCGGCTTGTCGCCGGCTACCGGCTTCTGGTTTCTGGCTCCTGGCAGACTGCTTTGCAGCAAAGCCAGTGTTTGATTCATTGGATCAGGTTTTTGCCAGCCTGCGACGAGCTCAGTCGAGTCGAAGCAAGAAGCCGGTAAAGAAAAACAAGCGCCGAATTAAGGTTTATTTCAGTTTTAGCATGCAGAACCATGTTGGAGGATAAGCATGTCATTTAAACTAACCGAAGAACAACTCATGATTCAATCGATGGTGCGGGATCTGGCCAGATCGGAGTTTGCACCCAAGGCCATGGAGCGCGACAAGACCAAGGAATTTCCGGGCGACAACTTAAAAAAATTGGCCGAGTTGGGGCTGATGGGAATGATGGTCCCTCCCGAATATGGCGGATCCGGCGCGGATTCAGTCAGCTATGTCCTGGCGCTGTCAGAAGTGGCCTACGCCTGCGCTTCGACTGCTGTGGTCATGTCGGTCCATAACTCAATTGTCTGCGAAAGTATTCTGCGCCATGGCACCGAAGATCAAAAAAAGAAATATCTCACCCGGCTGGCAACCGGTGAGATCATCGGCGCCTTTGCTCTGACCGAGCCCAATGCCGGCTCAGATCCGGCCCGCCAGAGCACCAAAGCCGAGTTTGACGGCGACAGTTATGTCCTCAACGGTACCAAACGATTTACCACCACCGGTAAAAATGCCGGTCTGATTATCGTTACCGCTAAAACCGACGAGGCCAAACGCCACCGCGGAATCAGTGCCTTTTTAATCGAACAGGGCACACCCGGTTTGACGGTCGGCGCTCTGGAAGACAAAATGGGGCTGCGCGCCTCCGACACCACTGATCTTATTTTTGAAGAGTGCCGCATCCCGGCCGAAAACCTGTTGGGCAACGAAGGCGATGGGTTCCTAATTGCGATGACGGGTCTTGACGGCGGCCGCATCGGTATTGCCGCCCAATCGGTGGGCGTGGCCCAGGCAGCCTTTGATGCCGCTGTGCGCTATTCCCAGGAACGGGAGCAATTCGGTCAGTCAATTTCCAAATTTCAGGGTCTGCGCTGGATGATCGCCGATATGGCCACTGAAATCGAAGCTGCCCGGCTGCTGACGTTTTCGGCTGCCGAGATGAAGGACCGCGGAGAAAACTACACCGCCCAGGCATCGATGGCCAAGCTGTTTGCCTCTGAAATGGTCAATCGCACCACCGCCAAAGCCCTGCAGATGCATGGCGGATACGGTTTTACCAAAGAATATCCGGTCGAACGCTTTTACCGCGACGCGCGGGTATTCACCATCTATGAAGGCACATCCGAGATTCAACGCGTCGTGATTTCCAATTATATCCTGAAGGACAAGCGCAAACCATAGCAAAAGAACAGAAGAACGAACAAATTTTAGGTCTCTTCAATTTTTAGCTTCAGGCGGACTCGAAGCTATCGGGAAGATATCGCTGTGACGCAAGGATAAGGGGATTCGCCCTTGGTTATCTGAGATTTATAGTGGTTGTCAAAAAAACGTTCCGATTGCGGAACGCTTTTTTGCGACAACACTTATGCCACCATCCTTTTTCCGGAACATTAATATGACTAGCGGTATAATCAACAGCTACAGTGCAGGAAAGACAATATGTATGCTGTACAACGATAATGACGCAGGTGATTGGTTCGGATGCCCTTCAAAGGATACTGGGCGCACCCGATGGACTCGACAAAAGAGAAGCATTAGAGAAGTTTGTTGCCAACGAATCTTCCGATGTTTTGCAATAGGTGTCCGACTCCAACAAAGATGGGTGGCATCCAGCCGGCATGGAATAGCGCATTTAACAGACATCGGTCCGCTTGGGTAAACCCTGACAGGGGAATGGTCAGGACCATATCTTCTTGCGCAATGTATCCGATTTTACTTTCTGAAGAATTTCTTACGGCCAAATCCTGCTAAGCCAGCAAGGCCGGCGCCAAGCAATAAAAATGTGGCGGGCTCCGGAACAGGGTTACCGCTTTCAAATCGAAAATCATCAACTAAAAAAAAGGCATCCTCACCCTCAGCAAGGTTGCTAAATTTAACTTTCTTGAATCCCTCGGCGACAAAAACCCCCCCGAACAAGGGCGGTATAATCGTATCATTGTTAGTGGGTGAGTTTGGTGGAAATTCAAATATGTAGGTAAATAAGGGATCAGCATCGGTGATGTCCTTAAAAACCGAAATTTGAGCACTAGGATTATCCCCTATTATGCCAAAGTCCATTCCCACCTTATTTTGCAAACTGCTAAATGAAGCTTCTATGGGATTATTTACCGGAAAGAAATTTGCCCCAGATTGTGTACCGTTTATTGTCGTGCCAGGGAATGTGGGGTTCCCGACGAAAGGCTTGCGGGCCTCTTTGTCGCTGAAAAAAGTAACGCCCTCAGCTGCATATTGATCGGTTATTTCCTCGTTTTCAACGATGCTATTAAAATCAATAAAAGTTGCGTTGACTGAAAAAGCTTCAGGTTCGATGCGCATTCCGAAGGGAATAGCATAAGCACCTGAGAAACTTAAGAATAATATAAATATGCATAATAATATTTTCTTCATTCTGCCCCCCTTAATGTATCGGTCGAAATCGTATTAGAAACTCCTTTCCGGCATTAATAAATAGATCGTAATGGGCTTCTCTACCTCGTGGCTTTTAAAATCCACCGATGCTGTTGGCATTTTAATATCTTGAAAGGTTATGTGAATGTCAAGAGAAATTTATTTGATCATTATTTGCAATTAAGCACGCCATCTAAAATTCGAAGTATTGCAAAATATTGAAGATTTGCATATATACGATGCATGTTATGAATGAAAATACAAAAAAATTGTTTAGTGCCACCGCCACCCCTCTGGCTTCGATCTTCGGCAGCGGTTTCCTGGTTATCGTGCCCATCCTTGCCGGCGCCGTAGGACCCTATGCCTGGCTGGCCATGATCTGTGTCTGCCTGCTCGCCTATGCCATGGGCAGTGTGATTCGCTTTAACATTCGGTATGCCGAGCCGCTGCTGGAAGCGGGAACCGCCCCCCATCGCGCCGTCTTCTTCGAACGGTCTTCAGATCTATCCCTGGTCATCGCGTACGCCATTTCCGTTTGCCTTTACATTCGAATTCTGGCCGCTTTCCTGTTGGGTGAAATGGGGATCGACACGCCGCTAAATGAACAAATCGTATCAATGGCGGTAATCGCCATCATCGGCTTTGTGGGTTACACCAAAGGACTCGATATGCTTCAGAATCTTGAAAAAATCGCCCTTGGGGTTACCCTGCTCATCATCGTCGCTTTGCTGACCGGCTTTGCCTTTTTCGACGCGAGCGCACTCAGAGGCGCCGGCATCCAGCTGCCCAGAATCCCGAACCACAGCTGGTGGCAGATACTCACCATCGTCGGCGGAACCCTCATTGTCGTTCAGGGATTCGAGACCGCACGCTATCTGGAGGAAGAGTATGACACCGACACGCGGATCCGATCCTGCCGGTTGTCTCAAATCATCTCGGTCGTTGTTTATATCGTTTTCATTTTACTGGCCCTACCGCTGATGCACTTTCTGGGGAAAAAAGTTGAGGATAACGCCCTGATCATGCTGGCCGGCAAGGCTTCGGTGCTGTTGCCGATACCCCTCGTCATCGCGGCAGTTTTAAGCCAGTTCAGTGCGGCGGTAGCGGACACGATCGGTGGCGGCGGCAACATGGTCGAGGCCACCAAGCAGCATGTGGATGACCGGCACGCCTATTTGCTGATCTGCGGCGGCGCCATCCTCGTGGCTTTTTTCAATACGCTAACGGTTCTGGCGCTGGCCTCAAGGGCATTTGCCTTTTACTACACCCTGCAGTGCATGGTGGCCTTCAACGTCAGCAAAAGCGCGGCCCAAAGATTCGGCATTGCGCTGGTCGCTGCAGCCCTGTTGTTTATCACCCTATTTGCGGTACCGGCGGGATAAGGTTGTTATCTCAAACATATTTAAGATAAACTGCGATAACCGCTAAAGCGGTATGGAATATATTGAAATTTCTTTTCGGGTTTTATATTCTTCAAACCGAATCATCAGGATAACAGACAATGACAAACTCGACATTATCAGATAAGATTTCGACCGCTTTTACGTCTCTGTTTCAAGGACTTCGCGAGAATTTTCTTCAACCCATCGGATTCATACAGATCGGAGCCATTGGCGTCAGCTATCTGGTCGCCTGGCTTCTATCGACAATAATCCGCAAATTTCTTGAAAAAGACATCGACAGGGTCAGGGCCCACATGCACGTTACCGTAAGCCCGGCCCATTTTGCAATTATCTTCAAATATTTATTCTGGGGATTGCTTGTCTGGTTCTGCCAGGCTTTGTTTAATAAATTCAACCTGCCGGTCGATGTTTTGCACATGGTCCTCAACCTGATCATTGCCATAACGGTCATCCGGCTGGCCTCTTTTTACATAAAGAGCAGTTTCTGGACCTACCTGGTCTATGGCATCTGCCTGACGGTGGTGGCGTTACGGATATTCAAATTATGGCAACCGACCGTCGAGCTGCTCAACAGCATGACGATCGGGCTGGGTAAAATCAGCATCTCCGTCTGGGGGTTGATCGAATCGATCATCGTTTTTATTTTACTGTGGATCGCAGCGGGCGCGGCCAATCGCTTTATTGCCCATTGGTTAACCGCTTCCAAACACCTGACGTATTCGGACCGAACGTTGCTGCAAAGAGTTATTCGGGCCGCAATGGTGACGGTGGTGATTCTGATTTCTTTGAATGCGGCCGGGATCCATATGGCGGCTATTGCTGTCACCGGCGGGGCGATCGGCTTTGCGGTGGGCATCGGACTGCAGAAAATCGGATCCAATCTGGTCAGCGGAATTATGCTGCTGTATAGAAAACCCATCCGGCAGGGCGACGTGATCGCATTTAAGAAAGACTTTGCGGGCGTCCGCTGGGGTTGGATCGCTGATATTGGCTTAATGTATGTCAAAGTCGCCACGCGAAGCGGATCATTGCTGCTCATCCCCAATGAGATCTTTGTGACGCAACAAATAGAAAATTTATCTTTCGATGATGACCGCATCCGCCTGAACATACCGTTTGGACTCGCCTATGAGTCGGATTTGAACAAAGCAAGAGCCCTGGCCCTGAGCGCTGCCGGCAGCATCGATCGTATTTTAAAGATTCCTGAGCCCAAGTGCCTTGTCCTGGAATACGGGGAAAGTACCGTCAATATGGAATTGCGGGTATGGATCGAAGACCCTAAAAATGGCATCAGGAATGTCAAGGACGCCGTGCTGATGGCGGTCTGGGACAACTTCCACGATAATGGCATCACCATCGCATTTCCGCAGCGCGATCTGCACATCAAAAGTGCCGTCCCGCTGAAAATATCGGGTAGTTAAGCTAGCGAAAGATCTGGAAGGAATCATGCATTTTTTCTCTGTATTCACTCTGTTGACCTTTTTGCACGTGCTCATCATCATCGGCGTCTCCTACCGCGTCATCCAGGTGCGGCTGCCGGTAGCCACATCACTAACCTGGATAATTTTGGTGTTCTTCTTGCCTCTGGTGGGCGCAATTGCCTACCTGGTGTTGGGTGAGAAGCGCCTGGGTCGAAAATTTGCGGCCCGGACTCATGCCATTAAGGATCGTTACCAAAGCTGGCTGCAGAATTTACCGCCGCAAATTCTTTGCGACCCTCAACGGTTGAGTCCGGAAGCCCGATCTCTAAGCCGCCTGGCGCAAACTACCGTAAATATTCCGGCATTGTCCGGCAACAGGCTTCAACTGCTCGATGCGGCCGAACCGATTCTCAACGCTATGGTCCGCGACATAGACCGCGCCACAAAATTCTGCCATCTCGAGTTTTATATTTGGACCGAAGGGGGGTTGGCGGATGAAGTCGGCGCAGCGCTGCTGCGAGCGGCCGGCCGCGGCGTAACCTGCCGCGTGCTGCTGGATGCAATCGGAAGCGCCGGCTTCCGAAAGGGCCGTCTGGTAGAACAGTTCAAAACCGGCGGCATCGAAGTGGCATTTGCCCTGCCGGTCAGCTCGACCAGTGTGTTCAAAGTACGGCCCGATCTACGGTTGCATCGGAAAATAGCCGTCATCGATGGTTTGACCGGCTATACCGGCAGTTTCAACCTGGTGGATCCCCGCTTTTTCAAACAGGATGCCGGCGTCGGAGAGTGGGTCGATGCCATGGTGCGCCTCGAGGGACCGGGTGCCCTGGCGTTAAACGCTCTTTTCCGGTGGGACTGGGAAGTGGAGACCGGCCGCGACCTGGACGAATCGGCTGCAGGCGGAGATTACGCGGCCGATTTGCAGACCGGCGAGACGGTCGTGCAATTGATTCCTTCGGGGCCGGGCATGACCGGCAACAGTATTTATCAACTGCTGCTTTTGTCAATTTATTCCGCTCAGCGTGAAATCGTTATCACCACGCCTTATTTTGTGCCCGACGAAGCCGTCAGCACGGCCCTTTTGACGGCCGCCGAGCGCGGGGTCAAAGTCACGGTTATCATTCCGGAACACAACGATTCCCGCCTGGTGCACTACACCTGTCGTTCCTACTTCGATGATATGCTCAGTGCCGGAATCCGTATTTTCGGTTTTAAAGGCGGCCTGCTGCATACCAAAAGCGTTGTGGTCGACCGGCATGTGGCGCTGTTCGGCTCGGTCAATCTGGATGTCCGCAGCTTCTGGCTGGATTTCGAAGTCACCCTCGGCGTATATTGTCCGGATTTCGCAAAACGTCTGCTGACATTGCAGCAGCGATATATTGATGACGCAACCCTTATGGATTTGCAAACCTGGCGGCAGCGGCGGGGCAGTGAACGCTTTTTCGAAAACCTGGCACGGCTTGCCAGCCCGCTCCTTTAAAATAAACAAAGAGAGCATTTCGTCCTGGGTGCTGGGCCTCGCAAAAACCCTCGAGCCCATCAAAATCCCTTTTTTACCATGACCCAGATCGCGCCAGCGATTGCCAGCCCGTGACACGCAACGACAGTTCATGGAACGAGAAAGACAACTCATGACGGGGCACCTTTTGACGGCTGATTTAGGTTGAAAAAAGGCATCTGCGGGATTAGAATCATTGTAGGTATAAACGAAAGGAGGCAGATTGCCAAAGCGGCCTGAATATTTGATAGCCGTTCTGAGGAGTGTGCCGTCTCTGAAATTATTTAAGAAATTATTTTATAGCCGGTCTTGTCATTTTCTGAAAGATGCCATGAATAGTTTTAACCCCCCCGGGATTCGAGAGGAGGATTTGCTATGGAGGAGATATTAAAGGGAAAAAGGATTTTAATCGTTGACGATGAAGTCGATATTTTAGACACTCTTAAAGATTTGCTGGACATGTGCACGATTTACACGGCGCCTAATTTTGAAACCGCTCGCAAATTTCTGGAAAAAGAAACCTTTGACGCGGCGATTTTAGACATCATGGGAGTCCAGGGCTATGACCTGCTCGCGCTCGCCAAAGAAAAAAACATCCCCAGTTTGATGCTCACCGCCCACGCCCTCAGTTCCGACAATCTGTTAAAATCCCTTAAAAAGGGCGCCTACGCCTATATCCCCAAGGATCAAATGGTCGATATTGCCACCTATCTGGCGGAAATCATTCAGACCCATAAAAAAGGCATTCGCAGACCCCAAAAATGGCTGAAACAGCTTTCGCCCTTGTTCGATAAGAAATTTGGACCCGATTGGAAAGCAAAGCATAAAGAATTTTGGGCCGAATTCGATCGAATCCCGCCCGTGACCAAGGATGAGGCGGAAGATATGCTTTAATTCCAATAACAGCCTCCGCTGTTATTGGAATTATTTTCCGTAAAAGAACAATCGCCCCATATTTTTAAAAGCTGTTTGATTTGGCCTGAGTATTCTGGATTCTGTTTTCTGCCCTCCGCTTGCTGGCACATGCTCCGCCCAAAAAGACCAAAAAGGCACGAATTTCGGCAATCTCATTCGTGCCTTTTCTCTGCACTGTCTTCTGTTTTCAGACCTCTGCCCTCTTTTCTCTGACACCTGAAACCTGCATGCACATATTAATCATCAAGACGCAGCGAGAGGTCTAAAAATAGGGTGAATTCATTTGTTTGGATTTTAACACCATTTTAACGCTAAACATATACCGCTTGCCATTAAAATGTTCCGACAAAAGGTAAGGGTTTGTTACGAAAATATTTTGGATGCCTTCTCAATATCTTCCGGGCAAAAAACAAACAGGCATTTCTCATCCGGTGAGGAAACCGAACCGTAGACATAATTGATGTTAATGCCCTCTTCGCCGAATTTCGAAGAGATGTTGGCCAGCTCCCCCGGCCGATTCTCAAGCTCAAGGGCAATCACCGGCATGACATCAAAAATAAAATCATTTTCGGAAAGCAGCTCAACCGTCTTGTCCGTGTCACCGGCCAGAAGGCGGATCAGGGCAAATTCGACCGAGTCTTTGCGCATCGAGTTGTAGCTGGCGGCCGAGGCGATGCGCTTGAGGGATTTGCCTCTGGCTTTAAACAGCTCCTGAACGTAGGCCGAGGCGTCCTGGATCGTGATGGCATCGATATTGATGCCGGCGTCGCCGAACATGGCGGCCAGCCGTCCGAGCTCGCCGGGAACATTTCTTAAAAAAAGTGAGATCTCCTGTCTGACCATTGGTTTCTCCCCATAAAATTGCGGCGCAATTTTATATCAAAAAATTTAAGGCCAAAATAAAATTGACAAATTATGGATATAAGGAAATTAGGGCGGGAAGTCAACACTCTTTGGATCGGAGGGAAAAAGTCTTCGGATAGATATGTAGGGCAGCCCACGGCGGCTGCCTTTCTTTTTGGGGCCGGCACGGTGGCCGGCCCTACTTTGCGCTATGCTTATACTCTAATCATTTGAGCCAGTAACCAGAAGCGAGCAGCCAGATGCCAGTGACCAAATGCCGCCTATTCCTCCAGCCCGCCGTAAAGTTCCTTTATTTTGGCCCGGTCCGGAGAGCCGTCTTTCAAAAGGGGAAATTCGTCTACAAAGTCGACATAGCTCGGCTTTTTGTAGCTGGCAATATGCTGGCTGACAAAGGCAATGAGTTCCCGGTGATCCAGCTCCTGTCCTTCTTTTAAAATACAAACCGCTTTGATGGCTTCTTTCCAGGTCGGATCCGGAACGCCGAAGACAATGGTTTGTTCAACGGCAGGATGCGCTAAAATAGCGCGTTCAACCTCCGCCGGATAGACGTTTTCGCCCCCCGGCTTGATCAGCTCTTTTTCGGCCTTGCGGCCCTCGTACCACAGAAAACCGTCTTCATCAAATCGGCCCAGGTCGCCGGTATGATGCCAATCGCCCCGGAAAGTGTATTCGGTATCTTCCGGCAAATTCCAGTAACCCTTGAAGACCATCGGTCCTTTAACGCTAATTTCTCCGATCTCCCCGGTGCCGACGGGATGGTCATTGTCATCCACCAATCGGACGTCAGCCAGCTCAAGAATTTGGCCGGCCGAACCGGGCCGATCATCGTAACGACCCAGCGTGGCCATGGCCGATGTTTCCGTCTGGCCGTAAACACAATAAAAGGTGCCGCCGGTGACTTTCTGATATCTTTCGATGGTTTCCGGATTTTCGATACCCTTGACGGTTTTTAAGGATGTGATGTCTTTACCGGATTTTTCGTGCGCATCTAAAATAGAAGATAAAATCGGTGAAAAATCATACAAAACCGTGACTTTTTTCTCATCAATCAAATCCACCGCCTGGGCGGCATCAAATTTGCTCATATTGACGCTCAGGATCCCGGCGTGGAAACTGCCGGTTGCCATAAACAGGCCGGCAACGTGAAAAAGCGGCAAAAGGTTCAGATGCACGTCTTCGGCGGACCAATCAAACAACAGGTTCAAAATGATATTGGCGCTGATCATATTGCCATGCGTTAACAGCGCACCCCGGGGCCTTCCGGCCACAGCCGCCGTGTGAATGATCACCAGGCCGTCATCCGTAGCGACATCAACCGCATCTAATTCGCCCGGGTTATCCAAAAGGGTATCGAACGCGGCAAATGCTCCGTCGGCGGGTTTTAAATTAAAAAAATGGCCAACCGAAGGCAATTTGTCCTTGCGATCTTGGGCCAGTTCCTCAAATTCAGGATCCACAAAAAGAATTTTGGGTTCACAGTCGTTTACATTGAAAAGAGCTTCATCCACTGACAGGCGCCAATTGATGGGCACGACAATAGCACCCAGAGCTGCTGCAGCACCATAGAGCAAAAAAAACTCCAGGCTGTTTTTGCCCACCGCGCAGATGCGATCGCCTTTTTGGATGCCCAGTCTCTGCAGACCGCAGGCCAGGTGATCCACCTGTTCTTTTACATCTGCAAATGTCAGCTTTCTTCCGTCATCGACTTCAAACCATGCCGGCCTGGCGTTAAAGCAGATGGCGTTGCGATTAATCAGATCATAGAAAGTATAATCATGGAGTCCCATATTCATCTGTCCTTAAATTTCTATTGAAGCGCAAGCTTCTCAACAAATCCGTCGAGCCCGCATCGGTCGACCGGATAGAATTGAAACAGGACCTCACACGCAACCCAAATTCATTCCATCGGCGACTGCAAAAAATAGATGGTCCTCTGGATGCAAAGTGTCGGCCCGGAAAAAATCGGACAAAACGTATCTGTCACGAGCTGGGCAAAAGCGAAGCGTTGCCGGCAACTCGTCTTTTAATCTGCAATCCATCGAGCTGCCCTCTTTCAGAGAAAGAGGGCAGCTGCGGAAACTACAACTTCAGACGAATTAGATGGTGGGTGTCCTTTGATCAGGGAAATGTGGCGTTGAATGACACACCCCGCGTAACGCCGTCTGCGCTAAAAATTGCAGTACCCTGTTTGGCATGAACCGGAAAAGAAAAATCCGGGATTCCGGTCCAGTATTTTTCGAGTGCATCCCAAAAGGAAATCCCCTGTTCCTTCAACTTAAAACCGCTGGTGACCAGTAAGCTCAGCTGAGCGGATCGCGCGTCAAATACGGAAAGCGCCCTCAGTTGATTCGTCTTACCCGCAGGGATCCACATCGAATCGGGCAGAATGACGGTGTCCAGATCAAAATCCTCAAATCCGACCGTAAACTTTAATTCCTGCAGCTCCACCGGAAAGCTGTTAGGATTATTTATTTCCCAGATGTATGCCAGTGCCAGCGGGGCGGCGTTGTTGCCAGCCGTACCTTTGGTTGGTTTGACCTTGGCGCCGTAGAACCACCAGCCCCAGTATTTTTGAACTTCCACATGGCTCAAAGACACGACCGGGTCTTTGAAATTGGACTCCGTGGCCTTGTTCATGCTTGCGCAGCCGGATAAAAAAGCGCCCATTACCAGGGCAATCGAACACATCAGTACAATTGTTTTCTTTTGCATTTTCTCCCCCATATAGGTTTTAAGGGTTTAGGTGAGCCATCTTTTCCTTCGTTTGTAGTGCTTCACCTCCCGGAAGCTCTTCCTGCCTCCAAAATCGGTCATGCCCAGGTAAAAATCCTTGATATCCGGATTTTCTCTGAGCTTTTCAGCGCTGTCGTCCATAACGATCCGCCCGTTTTCCAAAACATAGGCATACGGGGCGACATTGAGGGCCAGCTTGGCATTCTGTTCAACCAGAAGCATGGAGATTTTTTCCTTTTCATTTAAGCGGGTGATGATGTTGAAGATCTCATGAATCAGCAGCGGTGCGAGTCCCATCGAGGGTTCATCCAGAAGAATCAGTTTGGGACTGGTCATCAACGCCCGGCCGACCACAGTCATCTGCTGCTCGCCGCCGCTGATGAATCCGGCGGTCTCATTGCGTTTTTCCTTCAGGCGCGGAAAGTAATGGTAAACCATCTCCAGGCCTTCTTTGATGGATCGACCGTGTTTCTTCATATGGGCGCCCACCTTTAGATTCTGCTCCACGGTAAGGTGCTCGAATACCCGGCGGCCTTCGATCACCTGCACGATACCCATTTTGGCGATCTTTTCCGGGCCCATTTTTTCAATGGGTTCTCCTAAAAATTCGATCGACCCGTCGGTTACTTGACCGTCCTCATGTTTGAGGAGCCCCGAGATAGCCTTGAGGATTGTACTTTTACCGGCGCCGTTGGCACCCAGTAGTGCGACAATACCACCTTCCGGGATTTCGATGGAAACACCTTTAATGACCAGAATAACCTCGTGGTATTTGACCTCAATGTTGTTGATCTTTAGGATCATATTGTCGTCGGACAACTTTTTTGACCTCCTTCGGCGGATGGGCAAACCGTTTGACGACCAAATGGCTGATGCGGATGAAGGACTTCATCCGTTTTCAACCATTTGGCCTTCTAACAGGTAAACCATTTAGCTTATGCAATTACCAGCCGAGCCATTCATTGGCCCATTTTTCCGGCCAGCGACCTTTCAGATCCACAAGCTCAAGCAGTTCGAATTTGCCGTTGTTGATCTCGTAGATCGGCACCTGACCTGCAATGCGATGATCGGTAGCCGTATAGGTCAAGGGCGGCACGCTCAGCCCGATGTCATATCCTCTAAATGTTTCAAAACCTTTTTTAAGGATTCCCGGACCGGTCAGGTCACCCTCTCTGTCCGCGCGATTCATCGCTTCCCACAGCGCTAGCACGTTGGCCCAGGCCTGAATCGAGCGCACCAGGCGTTTCTCCAGCGGCACGCCGGGATTGAATTTTTTAGCGTAGGCAACCACGACATCCATGTTTTTGACCTCGTTGCCAAAAAATTCGGCCACCGTGGCGCCCATAACGCCTTCGGATGCCTTGCCGGCCAGACGCGGCAGGTTTTCATCAAAGCCCCAGTTGTTGACGATGTGGTCGGCTCCCAGACCCAGTGCAAACGCATCTCTGACGGTAGCGGATACCGACATGGTGGTGTTGCCATGCCAGACGAGGTCTGCTTTGAAGTTTTTCATCGCCAGAACCTGGCTTTTGGTATCAATGGCCGTCAGCGTAACATTCTGGTCCGGTCCGATTTCAAAGCCCAGAATTTCGGCCTGGTCTTTGATGGCCTTTATCGGTGCGCTACAATACGGATGCGCAAAATGGTAACTGCAGACAAAACGCGGTTTGCGTTTGCCGTAATCGGCGTGCTGCGGCCACTTTTTATCAAACCAGGCTGTGATGGCCGCCCGCGCATTTGTGGAATAATCCGTTGCGGCAAACAGGTTATAGGGTGTCTTTTTAGGATCCGTCAGATGCGCTGAATAAGAAGCCGATACATAGGGCATCTGATCTTTGGTTATCGTGGGTGAGAGCGCTTCGGTATCGCCGGTTCCCCAACCCAGGACAGCCACGGTGCCCAGGCGTTTGAACAGTTTGTATTTGGTGAGCGCCTCGGGGATGCGGTACCCGTAATCAAACTGATAGAGTTTGATCTTTTTGCCGTTCACACCCCCCTGGTCATTGACATAATGGATCGCATCTGAGATCCCCAGGGCATAGTCTTTGCCCACATCGGATGTCGCTCCGGTCACATCGTTCAGCGCGCCGACTTTGACCTCTGCGGCGCCGACCGTATTGCCGAAACCGGAGATGAGCGCCAGTGTGAACGCCATGATGAATAGTTTGGACCATACATTTTTAAGCTTCATGGTAATCCCCCTTTAGTTGGAATTGGGATGTTAATTGATGCCATAATTGCCGCTAGAATAATCACCTCCTTTATTGAATTATTTTTTATCCAAATGAGCTTAATAGGAAAACGGCCACAAATTAAAGTAGTTTTTAATTTGCCACCAACGATAGGCAATACCGTTGGGCTCAAATATCATAAATGCACATATGGCCAATCCGAAGGCCGCTTCCTTGATAAATAGAAAATCCATCAACAGTTTGGGATATGAGTCCGCAAGGGGCATAATACCGATCTGAAGCATTTCCATCACCAGAACCATAAAAATCGAGCCGAAAATGGTTCCGTGAATCGATCCCACACCGCCGATCAGTATCACCCCTACCAGCCACAGCGACCAGAACCACGTAAAATGCTCGGGACTGATGGCGGCCAGGTTACTGATCCAAAATGCGCCGGCAATCCCGCCCAGAAAACCGGCCACGAAAAATGCCAGCAGCTTGTATTTGACGACATTGATCCCCATGACTTCTGCGGAAATGTCATTGTCCCGGATTGCCACCCAGGCCCTGCCGGCCCGCGATCGCAGTAAGTTGGCCAGACCGATTACACACAGAATCACCAGAACCAGCATCATGAAATAAACTTTGAAATCCGTATCGATCACCCAGGGTCCGACCTTGATGGTTCCCGGCGGCAGTGAAAAGGCCTGACCGCGACCACCGATTTGCGAAACATACTGGGTAATGACAAAATCAACCGTTATAAACTGGGCAGCCATGGTGGTTAAAATGAGATAGAATCCTTTGACCCGCGCGGAGGGAAGCCCGAACAGAACGCTCCAAATGCCAGCCACGATAGCAGCCGCAATGATACTGCTCGGGTAAGCCAGCCCGAAGTCAAACATAAACTGGGGCCAGGGAAACTCGAGAATAAGCAAGGTGCTGGTGTAGGCACCCACGGCAATGAAAGCCGCATGGCCGAGGGTGATCTGGCCGCAAAAGCCGATTAAAAGCTGCACGCCCAGAGCGCCCAGCAATGTATAGCCAATTTGATTGCAGACACTGAGCCAGTATGAATCCGCCCACCAGGGGATCAGAACAAACAAAACCAATCCTAGCAAAATCATCTTGCCCCTGATAAACTTGGATTGAAACCAGGCATGATCTTCTTGGTAACTCTGATGGTAATCACCGCACGGAAGCCAGGTGGTAGACATAAATCCACTCCGTTAAATTAGTTATATCAGTTGAATCGGTTGGATGGGTTGGATGGGTGTATCCGTATGCGACAAGTGCGACCCATTGAACACCTAAAAAACCAATCAAACCCATTAAACCCTCTCTATTCTCTCCCAGCCCCAAATCCCGTAAGGCTTAAACAGCAAAAAAACGGCCATAAAGACAAACGGGGCAATCTCTTTGACACCCCCCGGAAAGTACTTGTCCAGGTAAGCACCGCTGAAATTTTCCAAGATGCCTATAATGATGCCACCCAAAATAGCACCGGGGACAGAGTTTAGCCCTCCCAGCACCACCGCCGGCAGGACCAATAGTCCAAGATATCCAACGGAGATGTTGAGTCCATTGATATTTCCCAGAAGGGTCCCCCCGACACCGGCGGCCATAAACGCAATCGCCCAGGCGGTGGCGTACACGAAACGGGCGCTGACGCCCAGCGACAAGGCTGCCATCTCATCGTCGGCGGTCGCCTGCATGGCAAGCCCCCAGCGCGTATATTTGAAAAAACACACAAAAATGATCAGAAGAACAATTGCGGCGATAAAGCTCCACAGGTAGACCTGGCCGATGACCAGGGAGCCGATGCGAATCGGCTCGATGGAAAAAACAGGCGGAGAAAAAACGCGTGTATCGTTGCCCCAGATAAACTCAATGGTCCCCTTGAAGAAAAAAGACAGCCCCACGGTCACCATAATGACCGAAAGAACCGGTTCCCCGATGAGCTTATCAAGAAAGATCCGTTCGGTCAGGACCCCCAGGATAAAACCGATGATCAGCGAAAACAGGAGGGAAATCAGAAAGGGAAAGCCCATGGAATAAAAACTCAGCGAAACATAAGCGCCAATCAGCGTCAACTCGCCCATTGCCAGATTCAATACGCCCGAACACTTATAGATCAATACCCAACCCAGGGCGACCAAGGCATAAATGCCGCCCACCATAACCCCGGTCGTCAGGGTCATCAAAAACAGTTCCATTCGAATTTCTCCCCATTCAATTGACGATTGATTATCGACGATTGATTATTTAAGGATTTGGTCAATTTTATCTTTATTTCTGGCTGTCTTTCTGGAAGCGATGAATAATGATGCGCAAATTCTTAGGTTCTCCTTTTAAGTTCATCACTATTCAATTTTCAATGGCCGATAGTAAATAGCCAATCTTCAATTTTAAATCATCAATCGCTTACCATTCTGATCTGAAGATCTGTCTTAATGTGGGCCTCGCGCCCATCCTCGTATTTAATGGTTGTATCGATATGGACCGAATCATCGTCCGAATAGAGCGCTCTGACAATATCCGCATAGCGTTTTTCGACAAAGGCTCGTCGCAATTTTCGCGTCCGGGTAAGCTCATCATCATCTGCATCCAGTTCCTTATAGAGATTCGTAAATTTCAACACTTTGGCCAAATCCGGCAGGTCCTTGTTGGCCTGGCGAATCTGTTTTTCGACCAAGTCATATACTTCGGGCATCTGAGAGAGCTCCTGATAGCTGGTATAATTCAATTTCTTTTCATCCGCCCACTTACCCACCACCGAGTAGTCGATGCACAAAACCGCGCTGATGTAGTTCTTCTTGTCGCCGATCACCCATGAATCCCTGATATAGGGGCTGAACTTCAGGCGGGTTTCCAGGTACTGAGGTGCAAACGGTTTGCCGTCTTTTAAGGTGAAGACGTCCTTGGTGCGGTCAAAAACCACCAGATGACCATCATCATCGATAAACCCCTTGTCGCCGGAATACAGCCAGCCGTCGATCAAGGTCTTTTCAGTGGCCTCGGGATTTTTATAGTAGCCCAGAAAAACCGACGGGCTATGGGTCAGGATTTCACCATCTTCAGCGATCTTCACCTCGGTTCCGGGAATCGGGCGACCGACAGTGTCGAATTTGATGTCGCCGCTGCGGTGCACGACGGAAATGCCGGCCACCTCGGTTTGCCCGTAAATCTGCTTGAGGTTTACCCCCAGGGCATGAAAAAAACGAAAATGGTCCGGTCCCATGGCCGCTCCGCCGGTATAGGCATTGCGCACCCGGGACAGTCCCAGGTGATCTTTTAGTTTTTTCTGGACGGTAATCGAGGCCAGCCACTCCAGGGCCCGCCAGTACCAGGCCACTGCTTTTTTATCGAATTTAAGATTGGCGACCTTATAGCCCACATAGGTGGAAAATTCATAAAACTTGCGCTTGATCCAGGTGGAATCCAGATACTTGACCTGCACCGTGCGGGTCATCTGCTCGTACATGCGCGGCGGGGCGAACATGACATGCGGGCCGATCTCACGGATGTTTTCCTGGGCCGTTTCCGGTTCTTCGGGAAAGTTGATGGTGTATCCGATCTGCAAGCCGCATGAGATCGACATCATCTGCTCACCGATCCAGGCAAACGGCAGATAGGAGACATAATCGTCGGTGCTCTCACAGGGATCAACCGCCATGAGATGCTGTCCCATGGTCAGCATGTTGTGATGCGACAAAAGGGCACCTTTGGGCAGGGCCGTGGTACCGGATGTATAAAACAGCAGGGCCACTTCTTCCCCGCTACCTCTATTGATCAGCTCTTCGAAAAGGTCGGGCTTTTCTTTTTCCAATTCCCGGCCCAGCTGCTGCACCTCTTTGAGACTGATTAAATAGTCCTTGTCATAATTACGCATCCCTTTGGGATCGTCCCAGATGACCTTTTGCAGCTTGGGGCATTCATTGAAGATCGAAATGGCCTTGTCGACTTCCTCCTGGCCTTCACCGAAGATAAACTTGGTATCCGAGTGATCGATAATGTATTTGACCTCGTCGATGAGACAATCCTGAAACAGCCAGACCCCGATTCCCCTGGCACACAAGGTTGCCATCTCCGCCCACAGGCCCTCCGGGCGGTTATCGCCGATCATGGAAACTTTGTCACCATCTTCAAGGCCGAGGCTGATAAGTCCCAGCGCCAGGTATTTAACGTTTTCCAGGTAGTCCTGCCAGGTGATCGGACGCCAGATGCCGAATTCTTTCTCTCGCATGGCCACCCGATCTTTGCCATACTGGGAGGCTTGCTGATAAAAAAGCTTGGGGATCGTCAGTCCTGCGGATATCTCAACCCCTGTTGGACGCTCGCTACCGTCGTGTTGCATATAAATCCTCTTCTCCTAAATATGCCTTGATGACCTCGGGATTGTTTTGAACCTCATCAGGTGTGCCGTCCATTATCATGTATCCGAAATTGAGAACAAACACCCGATGGGAAAGATCCATCACCACGCCCATGTCATGTTCAACCAGCAAGCAGGTGACTTTCCAGCGTTCTTCTTCGTTGACATCCAGTATAAAGCGCGCCATGTCCTCGACTTCTTCCAGATTCAGCCCGGCCAGCGGCTCATCGAGGATCAACAACTCCGGCTCTAAGGCCAGTGCTCGGCCCAGCTCGACCCGTTTCTGTAAGCCGTAGGGCAGCATGCCCACCGGTTTGTGGCGGATCGATTCAATCTCCAGCAGATCGATGATTTCCTCTTCGATAAATTCGCGGTGTTGGATTTCTTCTTTTGCGGTTTTGCCGGCCCACAGTGATCCGCTGGCGATTCCGGACTTGAAGTGGATATGCCGACCGAGGCGAATGTTATCCAGCACGGTCATCCCGCCGAAGACTTCAACCTTTTGAAATGTGCGCGACATTCCCAACGCCGCTCTTTCATAGGGTTTTAGATGATTAATTTTTTCACCTTTATATGAGATCCTTCCCTGCTGCGGATGGTAAAGACCGTTGATACAGTTCATCATCACGGTCTTTCCGGCCCCGTTGGGACCAATGACGGAATGGATTTCACCTTTTTTTACCGTGAGGTTCACCCCCACCAGGGCAGCGACCTTGCCGAAAGACATGTGAACATCTGCCAGTTCCAGCAAATCAACACCCTCGTTTAGATCATTTGATCCCCTCAATCTGAAGATCCCCTTTCATCAAAGTGTTCGGCGGCCGCTTAATGCTGCGAGTCAACGACCTCCCGCACAGCGGTTGGCTTGGATATTACCGCCGGAGGCGGTAAAAGACAGGGTCGCGAAGGGCCCCCAACCGTTGCGAACAAAGCGCTGAAACCGGGTACGAATCGCCCGGTTTGCAAAACCGAATCAGGCACGGCGGGCTCGATGGCAACTGTCCTGGCGACAGCCGTGTTCAGCGCATTTTACTGTATTGGGTAAGAATCCAGTATTTTTTGCTCGGCCAATTTTGTAAATTTGATTCATTTGATTGACAACATTTTATAAAAAATGACTTTGCTATAATGTATCCGCGCTTTAGTCAAGCAAATTTCAGGTCTATTATTATTATTGGGATCAGGGATTGATTTGAGACGGCAAACAAAATTTTAAAACGTTATTTCAAAGACATATAGATACCGAACGGACGGAAAATGTCAAGTTGATAAAATAGTGGGTAAATATTGGGTAATAACCACTATTTATCGTAGGACAGCAGATGGGAGCGTAGGTTGATTTTTTTGTTTTTCAGCCGCAGTTTGCTGCGGATGTTATGTCGGTGAAATAATATGGTATTTTTGGAAAGGCACAGCAGCTCGGCGATTTCTTTGTTGGTTTTGCCCTCTTTGACCAGGTTGGCGACTTTGATTTCCATGGGGGTGAAATTAAAATATTTGGATGACAGCTTGCTGATAAACGGCGAAATGATGTTTTCCAGATTGGACTCCATGATATTGATCAGCGTCTTCTGATCCGTGCTGAGGCGGCTTTTATTGAGTCTTTCAAGATAAGGGCTGATCAACTCTTTCACATTGGACAGCACATTTTCACCGAGCTCCTTTTTGTCATCTTCTCGCTGCTTTAAAAGGACTTTCAGGGCGGTATTGACTTCTTCAAGATGATGGGATTGGGCCTCCAGCTCCTTTTCTCTTTTGCGCAAGGCCTTTTCGGCTCTTTTGCGCTCTTCGATTTCCTGCTGAAGCTGCCGGTTGGTTTTGGCCAGCTCGGCGGTGCGCGCCTCGACCAGCTTTTCCAGCTGATCGTGATATTCTTTTAATACATTCTCGGCCTCTTTCTGCGTGCTGATGTCACGTAAAATGACGATATTTCCTGCCGGATCGCCATTGCGCTTTTTATAAAGCGTTGAGCTGATCTGAACATCCAGCACCTGGCCGTCTTTGGTGAGGCGCTTGGTTTCAAATAGATGAATTTTTTTGCCCTTGAGCATATTTTCGATGGCCTCCCGGGTTTCCGGCCAGCTTTCCTCGGGTACAAAATCGATCTGTTTGCCGAACACCTCTTCCCCCGGAAAACCGAATGTTTGTTCAAAGGCTGGATTGACATATGTGGCCTGGCCGCTCATGTTGTAGACCACAATCGGATCAGGAGAGGATTCGAGCAGCAAGCGATAGCGTGCTTCGCTTTCACGTAGGGTCTCTTCGGTTCGTCTGCGCTCGGCCAATTCTCGCCGGACATCGGCATACAATTTACCTTTATCAAGCGCAACCAGCGCCAGATCGGCAAAGCGTTGCAGCACAGTGATATCTTCCGGTCTGAACTTTTTACCGCGCCCGACGCTGGCCAGACCGATAACGCCATGAAATCCATGGCGATCTTTAAGCGGTATACCCACTACCGAATGCAGGTCGTCTAAAGATTTGTCGGCTAGCCGCCCTTCCCAGGAGCGATAGTCATCGACCAACACAGGTTTTTCTCTTTGCCAGACCTTGCCCCCCATGCCCTCACCCCGTTTAACCCGTAAACCCAGCTGGGCTTTGAAAAATCCCCTCCCCACGCGCATCTGCATTTCGACGTCATCGGGCTCAAGCAGATAAATATAACCATGCCGGGTGCCGGTGAGCACGGTTGCCCGTTGCAGGATTGCTTCCAGGAATTTTTCTTGGTCCAGCCGGTCGATTAACCCCAGAGAGGTTTCGTGCAGGGCGCTGAGGTATTCGTTTTCCCTTCGAAGTGCTTGTTCAACCAGCCCCAGCTGGTAAATTTCTTTTTCAAGCGCCTTGACCCGCAACTCCAAACTTTCATGTGATAATTTATTCTCTTTTAGATTTAGCATTTTATTGGGTCTCCCGCATAAACCGGGCTCCTTCCTCCAGCTGTGCCAGGCGGACCATAAAATCTTCGGCTGGCGGCTGATTGGACCTGGCACCTGTTACCGGGCTTACCATACGATCCGAAGTTCTTGCCGTTTTCTGCAAAACACAATTCCGCTTATTCCCCTTCAGCTGCTGGCCGCTAGCAGCTGGCATTTCGCAATAACGACTCATCGTCAGATATGGCCTGCCAGCAGCCAGCGGCCATAAGCCAGGAGCATGGATTTAATTTTATGAGCTCACGGCACATAAAATTAAATCCCTCACGTACCCCCATCAAACCCAATCGTCACCTTGCCATCCGCGACAATCACCGGAACTTTGCGCGCACCGTTGGAATGCTTCAGCATGGTGTCGAGTTGATCGGGTTCGGAGATCACGTTGACATATTCGACCTTCTTGCTACCCTTGGCATAGGCTTCACGAGCCGCCCGGGTGTAGGGTCAGGCATCCTTGCCGAAAATCAATACTTTTTCAGACATGGTCCATTCCTCCGGATTTAAAGGCTGATTTCCAATAATTTTACATTAATTTCAATTGGTTGTGGACAATCCCTGCAAAACCTTAACAGCCAATTCCTGTCTTGTCAACGTTTTCGAATTGACATATAGTGTTATATGCATATAAACGGTTGCGGGTTTTACAACCGAATGAAAATACAGTACTTTTTTGGAAACCTAAATTTTTGCAGCAACACTGAAGATTTATGTTGAATTCTCAATCAACTCTCTCCCGGCAGGCTACCATCACAAATGAACTGGGTCTGCACGCGCGATCGGCTGCCAAAATAGCCAAGCTTGCCCAACTGGCAAGCGGCCCGGTATGGATCGCAAAAGGGGACCAGAAAGCTGATGCCGCCAGCATCGTTGATATTCTGACGCTGGCCTGTGAGAAAGGCACCCGTATTATGATTGGTGTTGAAGACCAAGCAGATATTCAAATTGTTGAAAATATTACGAAACTGATTGAAAGCGGATTCGGGGAATGAGCCTGCCCATGGAAACGGATACAAAAGAAATCATCCTGAAAGGAATCAATGCCTCACCGGGGATCTGCATCGGAAAAGCCTACCGGGTTGACCGGGGAGGTGTGGAAGTCGTTGAAAAGTACCCGATTCAGGCCCAAGACCTGCCAAATGAGGTTAAACGGTTTGAGTCGGCTGTAAAAAAAGCCCGGGATGAGCTGCTGGGGATTCTCAAAAAAAGCCCCGAGGAATTGCAGCAAGCCCATATCCTTGAAACGCATCTGGCCCTGCTCAAGGATAAGATGCTCTACGGCCGCTGTATTGAACTCATCAAACAGGAAAACGTCAACGCCGAATGGGCGCTCAAGACAGTCGTATCGAACCTGAGGGAAATTTTCGCGACGATGACCGACCCTTATTTAAAGGAACGGTCTGCCGACGTTGTTCAGGTCGCAGACCATATCATGCGCAACCTGATGGGCGCCGAGGGGCTCAATATCGCCGCCATCAAAAAACGCGTCATCCTGGTGGCCCATGACCTGTCGCCGGCCGAAACCAGCCAGATCAACCTTGAACGCGTTAAGGGCTTTATTACCGACCGCGGCGGCAAGGCATCCCACACAGGGATTATTGCACGCAGTCTGGAAATTCCGGCGGTCGTCGGGCTCCAGGTGGCAACGTCAACCATTCGAAACGATGATCTCATCATCGTAGACGGCAATTCCGGAACCGTTATCCTGCATCCGACTGAAGACACCCTGGTAAAGTATGAAGAGCGCAAATTCAATTATGAAGAGTACAAGGCGGTCATTACGCGTGAGAGCAAAACGCCGGCCGAATCGACAGATGGCGTCCGGTTGGCCGTCATGGGCAATATCGAGCTGCCCGAAGAGGTATTCGCCGTGCTGAATTACGGCGGAGACGGCATCGGCCTGT
Organism: Desulfobacterales bacterium; assembly: GCA_050116835.1. GTDB lineage: Bacteria > Desulfobacterota > Desulfobacteria > Desulfobacterales > JAHEIW01 > JAHEIW01. The sequence continues at coordinate 8,902 of JASFNW010000021.1, read as the reverse complement.
ACCGCACCGAATTCCAATACTTCAACCGAAATGATTTTCCCGGCGAAGATGAGCTCTTCGACAAATACAAAGATGTGGTTGAGGTGATGACCCCGAAACCGGTCACCATCCGAACCCTGGACGTCAATGGTGACAAGGCCGTCAACCATCAGATTGTTTCAGAGGAAGCCAATCCGGCCCTGGGACTGCGCGCCATCCGCTATTGCCTGAAAAAACCGCAGGTTTTCAAAGATCAGCTGCGAGCGATCCTCAGAGCAGCGGCTTTTGGAAACGTGCGAATATTGTTTCCGATGATCTCCACTTATTTTGAGATCTGTGAAGCCAACCGGATGCTGGACAAAGCGGCCGAATCGCTGGAAAAAGACGGCTTGCCCTATAAGCGCGATATTGAAATCGGTGCCATGATCGAGGTCCCCTCCGCCGTGATCATGGCGGATGTTCTGGCCGAAAAGGTCGATTTTTTCAGCATCGGCACCAATGATTTGATCCAGTACTCACTGGCCATCGACCGCGGCAACGAGCAGGTGGCGCACCTTTTTCAGCCCCTGGATCCGGCCATTATACGGATGCTCAAACATGTCGCCGAAGTGGCGCGGGAAAAGGATATAAAGGTCTTTATGTGCGGTGAAATGGCCGGCACACCCCATCACATCCCTCTTTTGCTGGGCATCGGAATCGATGAGCTCAGCATGAATCCGATCAGCATCCCGGATATCAAGCGGGTGATCCGTTCCTTGAATGTCGCCGATGCCGGCTCTTTTATAAAAGAGGTGCTCAAACAGTCTACCGCCAAAAACACCTTTGAACTCATAAAAGCCACCTATGGCCACATTTTTTCTGAGCAGGTGTATTCAGATTAAAAAAGGTTCAGGATTCAGAGGTTCCGGGTTAGGATGGCGGGCATTTTTCTGACAGGATTTACAGGATTTACAAGATTTTAATTTCCCATTTTCAGTTTCCAGAAGAAACTGAAAATACACAATCGCCTTCGGCGAACGACAACATACTCATAATTCCGTTTGTGCTGAATTTGCACGACTATAATTTTCTGAGTCATTGGCCTTACCAAAGAAATAAATATTCAGCTGAAAGCGGATTGAGTTTTCTCACTTCCATCCGGGAAGTGAGAAAGATAAAAAAATAATCCTGAATAATCCTGTTAATCCTGTCTAAATATTAAAACGAGTAAGGCTATACTTTATCTAAGGCCAATAAAAAAAGCGATATTGCTATTTTGGAAAAAGAACATATCAAAATCATTGCCGAAAACCGCAAGGCCCGAAGGAATTATTTTATTGTCGATGAATACGAGGCCGGGCTGGAGCTCAGAGGCACCGAGGTGAAATCTTTGCGGATGGGCCGGGCAAATATCAAAGACGCCTACGCCCGCATCAAAGACGGTGAAGTATTCGTCTACCAGCTGCATATAGCGCCCTACCCCTTTGCCCACTACGACAACCATGATCCCTTGCGGCCGCGGAAACTGCTTTTGCACAAATACGAAATCAAACGGCTGTACGGGAAGGTCAATGAAAAGGGGCACACGCTCGTGCCGCTGCGACTTTATTTTAAGGGCGGCAAGGCCAAAATTCTGCTGGCCCTGGCAAAAGGAAAGCGCCAATATGACAAACGCGAGGCCATCAGGCGCCGCGATGAGAAGAGGGATATGGAGCGCGAACGTAAAAACTACTGATGCTCTTGGTCTGCGGGGCTTCAGCTTCGATAAATACACGCTTGATCTTGGGATAAGTTTGTTTGATGTGTCGATCCAGTGTGGAAATCGTATCTTCCATATCGCCGACCGAGAGGGTGTCGGTAAAGTCCACGCTTAAATTCAGCAGAATAAACTCCGGTCCCATGTGCAGGGTCAACAAAGAATATAACGCGCAAATAGTACAGGGTGGTTTTGCTCGCTCAATCGCGGAAATAAAAAAACAGATGGCGGCAACACGACGGGTTTACTTTTTCATGAAATGCTATCGCCCGACGATCTGGTATCTGAAATCTTCCTGCAAGGCCACATTCTGACTGATCTGATGAAGCCTGCCATCTTTAAAAACATAGGTCGCCACGTAATCCGCCTTGCCATCACCATCTATCGTATGCCACATGATAATGGTACCGGCCATGCCATACGATTGGGCAACGACGGGTGGCAAGGTCCTCGCCGCATCAGCCTCTTTACCGGCGACGGTCTGAGCAGCAGCGGCACCAAGTGCTAAACAAATAAAAAGGACAATTGTTTTTTTCATAATAAGGCCCCTTTAGTCGGCATACAGCTCCGCTTAATTAGCGGTCACTATTTTTAAGATCGGTAATTGTTATTAAAAGCTTTAGTAAATTGTTAATTTCATTGTTGAACAATTGAGGAATCGTAAGTTTTGCATTCAATTTTTCATATGCGCTGCAACAGGTGCCCAACCGGAGCAGTTATCCTTCATAATCGCCCCGTTCACCACCGGTATATGCGCCATTAAGCCCTGAATTTCGCCTCGGAATACCAATGAGTTTTTGCTTGACAAATTTTGGGGAACCTCCTATAACCACTTTTTGTGTGGCTACTTTATAGCTAAATTGTAATTAATTTATAGCCTGAATCGACCACACCTAAATGAATACATCATTTTACTGTTTTACCTAGCCATCTTGTGATGCAACACACACAACGTCCGTTTAGAAGGGGAAAAAAATGAGGTACGCAGAGACGGGATATAATTTAGAGATCGATCTGACGCGCGGAAGCATTGAACGGGTGGAATCTGACCCGGAATTGACCCCGCTTCATCTGGGGGGCCAGGGGACGGCCGCGAAGATTCAATGGGACAGGGTCCCGCCGGAAGTCGAGCCCTTTTCTCCCGACAACCTACTAATCTTCAGCGCGGGTATTTTAATTTCCACACCGGTCCCCGGTGCCAATCGCACTTCCGTTGATACCTTCTCTCCCCAGACGAACCTGTATTCACATTCATTATTCGGCGGTTTTTTTGGTCCGGAATTAAAGCATGCCGGCTACGACAAAATCATCATTCGCGGCAAAGCCCCGGACCTGGTCTATTTGTGGATCCACAATGACAAGGTCGAAATTCGGGATGCCTCCCACCTGCAGGGCGTTGGCGCTCTGGAAGCCGGAGAGCGCATTAAAGAAGAAGTCAACGAATGCGATGCTCAGGTGGCCGCAATCGGTCTGGCCGGTGAAAACAGGGTCTATCTGTCGACCATCGAGCACGCCAACTCCAGCGCTTCGCGAGGCGTGGGCGTGATCATGGGAGACAAAAAGTTAAAGGCGATTGCCGTTCGCGGAACCAAGGACATCAATGTGGCCCGGCCGGCCGAGCTTTTTGAGCTCTGCAACCCCATGTATCAGGCCATCTATGAAAACCCTTATTGTGGTGATGTCTTTTTGCATGAGGATGATGAAGAATGGCACGTCAACAATTTCGCCTGGGGCAATGCGCGCGAGCGCATCAAAGGGTATTGGAACAAAGAGCTTGAAGAAAAGTGGGCGGCCATCAGTGAAAGCGCGCGGATGCGATGGACGGCCTGCTATAACTGCCCCAAGGATTGCCATCAGGCCATTTCGTATCCGGGACGGCCCACTTATTTTTTAAAATGCTACAGCAAGCTGACCTATGCCATGGCGGCTTACAAAGAGCTGGATTTTAATTATGACATCCTCGGCTTGACCCAGGAATACGGGCTGGATGGATTTTCAACTCCTCAGCTGCTGGCCTTCGCCGTTGAACTTTACGAAGCCGGGATTTTAACCGAAAAAGACCTGCCGGGCTTTCCGTCCGACTCCGGTGAAAGATTTTTCTACCTGGTGGAAAAAATTGTAAGGCGCGAAGGGGTTGGCGACGCGCTGGCCAACGGGGTGTACCATGCTGCCCGCCAAATCGGCAAGGGGGCCGAGGAATATGATCATAACACCATGAAAAAATTTGAGCAGGTGCCCCTCAAGCTGAAAATGATCAATTATCCCTACTTCCTGATGTATGCCACCGGAGAAAAGATGTGCATCACCCAGATTGAGGGATCATATCCCCAGATACCCATCGCCGATAAGAAAGAGCGCGAAGAATTTGTTAAAAACTGGGAAGCCGCTCCTGAGCGGTTTAAGAAATGGTTTTCAGAATGGGAGCCGCGAACCCATCCATCTGTGGAAGCGTCCGTCAACATTGCGGACTGGAACGAAACCATGCACTATATCGACGACGCCGCCGGGACCTGCGCATTTCTGTCGTCATTTAGAGGACAGTTTGGCGGCCGGCCGCCGTATCACCTGTATAATTTACCGGATTTTATTTCGCATGCCACCGGACTGGATCTGGATCCAGAGGCCATGTGGGAAATCGGCCGAAGGAACCGTAATCTGGTCAGAGCCTTGAATATCAGACGGGGTTTGAGAAGGGCCGATGAAAAGCCGCCTGAAGACCACTGGAAGATCAGAGAACCTGAGATGGAGAAGCTGCTGCTTGACGAGTATTATAAATTTAAGGGCTGGAACAACGACGGGATCCCGACCAAAGAAACGCTGGACGAACTGGGCCTGGATTACGTGAGCGAAGACTTCATAGAGAGGGGTATCCTGTCCGGCAAGGAGGATGCGCCTTCAAAAGAGACTTCGACAGACACAAAAAAAGAAGTACCTTAATTTTGCACGAGTCGGAGGCTTTCAGATGCAAGGCACTTCAGGGCGAAGCTATAGTAAACTATGCTTCGCTCTGAATAACGCAGCAGGTGGAAGCGTCCGGTTCGCCCGGAGGGTGAAAATTGATGCGATAAAATGATTTCCAACCGTAATGCCTGATCAGCATTTTTGTTTTACATCTAAAAAGTTGCTTGACTTTTGGCTATGAAATACAAGGTAAACTTTGCATTAATTTTCATGCAAATTAAGGTGAAAGGGAGTTGTAGCTGTGAGCGCTGAACCCAAAAAGAGAATCATCAAAGAAATTAAAGTTGATCTGGATAAATGCATCGGGTGCCGGGCATGCGAGGTCGCCTGCTCCGCATATCATGCCACGCCAAAATACAGCACCACCAATCCGGCCCGCTCGAGAATCCGGGTGGTCATCGATGAGCTCAATGATTGTTATGTGCCGATACGGGCCGGTGATTATACGCCGTCTGAATGCACCGGCAGGCATTCGTATACGATCGAAGGCAAGCAATATCGACAGTGCAGCTTCTGCGGTGTATCCTGCCCGTCCAGAGATCTGTTCAAAGAGCCCGATTCGGGACTGCCGCTAAAATGCGATATGTGCGAAGATGATCCGCCCATCGATGTTCCCATGTGTGTACAGGTTTGTCCGCACGACGCCCTCACATACGAAGAAAAAGAGGAGGAAGGCGAAGAAGAAGAGAAACGTGACGAGCTGGAGATCGGATTGGAGGCCCTGGCTAAAAAGCATGGCGTGCAGAAAGTCAGGGATACCCTGGCACGCATGGCGAAGAAAGACTCAAAAGCCTGATTGAGCGCTAAACGCTCAATCTGGCGTTAATCGGCATAGGTTATTTGTTATTCGAATGCGAGAGCAAATAACCAATAACGAAAAACTTCCAGAAACAACAAGGATCAAATAAAAATTGTGGAGAATGTAGCCGACTATAAAGAAATCGTCGATGTCATCAAAGACTCCGGTGGAGACGCCTTCAAACACTGCTATCAATGCGGAATGTGCGACACGGTTTGTCCGTGGAACCGGGTTCGAACCTTTAGCATGCGCAAGATCATCCGCGAGGCCACGTTCGGCATGACCCAGGTGGAAGGGGATGATATCTGGCTCTGCACATCCTGCGGAAACTGCCCGCGGCAGTGCCCCCGCGGCGTCAAAATTATCGAATCCGGGGTGTCCCTGCGTCGGATAGCCACCGAATACGGGGTTTTTCCCACCACGGCCAAACCGATTCGTACCATCAGCGCAAGCCTGACAGGCGAAGGCAACCCCTTGAACGAGAAGCGCGACGACCGGGCCAAATGGGCCGAAGGGCAGTCGGTCAAAACGTTCAGCGAGGATATGGAAATCCTCTATTTTCCCGGCTGCTACCTCAGCTACGACCCGCGATTAAAAAAGGTGGCGCTGGCCACGGCCAACATCCTCAAGCAGGCCGGGGTCAATTTCGGCATTCTGGGAAGCAAGGAAAGCTGCTGTGGAGAAAGCATCCGCAAGACCGGCGATGAAGAATTATTCAAACGCCTGGCCAAGGATAACATCAAAACCTTCATCGACAATGGGGTCAAAAAAATCCTGGTTTCCTCGCCGCATTGCTACCATACGTTTACAAACGAGTACCCCGAATTTATGGTGAACTTTGAAGTGGTGCACATCACCCAGTACGTCGCCGAGCTGATTGATGCCGGAAGGCTCGAGCTTCGCAAGGATTACGGCAAGAAAGTCACCTACCATGATCCCTGTTATCTGGGTCGCCACAATGGCATCTATGACCCGCCCCGGGAGGCGTTGAAGGCGATACCCGGTCTGGAGCTGGGCGAGATGCCTGAAGCGCGGGAAAACAGTCTGTGTTGCGGGGGCGGCGGTGGCAGAATCTGGATGGAGACGCCAAAGGAAGAAAGATTCTCCGATCTCAGACTGGATCAGGCCACCGGCGTCGGAGCCGAGGTCCTGGTAACCGCCTGTCCCTATTGCATCACCCATTTTGAGGAAAGCCGGTTGGGGCTCGAGGATCGTCAGGAAGAGGAGAACGGTGGAAGTCCGGTCATCGAAATTAAGGATGTTACCGAGATCATCCAAGAAGTCATTTCCTGAATCCGGGCTGCAATATCCTCAACAGAGATGACTTTTGAATTTGATAGAGGCAAATACAAATGGAAAAAGAACAAATCGAGCAGCTTTGTAAAGATTTTGACGACAGCGAGTTTGGTGATGTCATGGTCGTCGGTGGAGGGATCAGTGGCATTCAGGCCTCCCTCGATCTGGCCGATTCGGGATATCGGGTCTATCTGGTTGAGAAATCACCGGCCATCGGTGGCAAGATGGCGCAGCTGGACAAGACCTACCCCACCAACGACTGTTCCATGTGAATTCTCTCGCCCAAACTGGTCGAGGTCGGCCGGCATCCCAACATAGAGGTTTTCACCTATACTGAAATCAACGGTGTAGAGGGAGAGGCAGGTGACTTCGTCGTCACCCTGAATAAAAAGCCCCGTTATGTCATCGAAGACAATTGCACCGGCTGTGGCACGTGTGTCGAGTACTGTCCGGTCAAAGTCCCGGATCCGTATAACCAGGATCTTTCAGCCAATAAAGCCGTCCACATTTACTTTTCCCAGGCCGTTCCCCTGGTCACCTATATCCATGAAGACTGCCTCTATCTGAAAGAGAAAAAATGCGCCATTTGCGAAGGGGTCTGCAAAAACGACGCCATCGATCTACATCAGGAACCGGAGAAGCTGAAGGTAAAAGTCGGGGCGATCGTGCTGTCTCCGGGTTATGATGTATTTGACGCCAAAAAACGGGGCGACTACGGCTACGGAACGATGCAGAACGTGGTCACCAGTCTGGACTTTGAACGGCTGCTGTGTGCCACCGGACCCCATGAAGGCGAGATATTGCGCCCATCCGACAAAAAGCATCCGCATAAAATTGCCTGGATTCAGTGCGTCGGTTCCCGTCAGGTGGTTCCCGGCGGCAACAGCTATTGTTCGGCCGTATGCTGCACCTATACCCAGAAGCAGGTGATTTTGACAAAAGACCATGACACCGGGGCCGAGTGCACGATATTCCATAACGACATTCGTTCCTATGGTAAGGATTTCGAGCCCTTTTACCAGCGAACCGAGCAACTGCCCGGAGTTCGGATCATCAGAAGCTACGTTTCCATCGGAAAAGAGATCCCGGAAACCAAAAACGTGACCATCAAGTACGCCACAGCCGATGACGGCATCAAAGAAGAAGAATTCGATCTGGTGGTTTTATCCGTTGGGCTCAACCCGCCGGCTGATTCACAAAATCTGGCCGATCGGTTCGGCATCGAGCTCGAATCCCACGGGTTCTGCAAGACAAGCCCTACCAATCCGATGGCCACCAGCCAGCCGGGGGTTTTTGTCAGCGGCGCCTTTCAGGGCCCGATGGACATTCCCGAGTCTGTTTTTTCCGCCAGCGGCGCCAGCTCCCAGTGCGGTGAATTTCTCAACTTCCGGCGCGGAAAATTATCTCAGGAACGCATTTACCCGGAAGAAAAAGACGTTTCCGAAGAAGCGCCCAGAGTCGGTGTTTTTGTGTGTCATTGCGGCGCCAATATCGGAAGAGTGGTCGATGTTCCCGCTGTGGTGGAATATGCCAAAACGCTGGACAACGTGGTTTTCGCCACCGAACAGCTGTTTTCCTGTGCCACGGATTCAGCCGAGTCCATAACGGAAACCGTTCAGGAAGAAGGCCTCAATCGGGTGGTTGTGGCGGCCTGCTCTCCCCGAACGCTGGAACCGTTATTCAGGGACACGCTGCGCGAGGCGGGGATCAATCAATATTATTTTGAAATGGCCAATATCCGCGAGCATTGCTCCTGGATTCATTCTAAGGAACCCGAAGATGCCACCCGGAAGGCCAAGGACATTACCCGCATGTCAATTGCGCGCGCCTGCCAGTTACAGCCTCTGCAGGAAATCGATCTGCCGGTCAACCGGGCGGCCTTGGTCGTGGGGGGCGGCATCGCCGGTATGACCTGTGCACTGTCGATCGCCAACCAGGGACATGAAGTTTACCTGCTGGAAAAGGATACGGAGCCGGGGGGTATGGCCCGCAAAGTCCATTACACACTGGATGGCATGGATGTTCAGACCTACTTGCATGACCTGGTACGCCGGGTCTACCAGCATCCCTCGGTCCACGTTTACACCGAGGCCGTCATCACCGAAGCGACCGGTTATGTCGGCAACTTCGTC
>JASFNW010000020.1:0-47623 GCA_050116835.1 Desulfobacterales bacterium | reverse complement strand
TTCGCCTTTGCCGCTTCCTGCTCTTGACACGCTTGGCGAAGAAATCTGCATCGCGTGAGCATTCTGCTTAAGCGTGTTCGAATTATTACAAAATGAAATTCGAAATTTTTCTAAATCGCCTGATTGAGGATTTCGTGCGGTGAATTGGTTTTATCATATGTGATTGAAATAATTATATAAAGCTGGAATATAAGTGCTGGCACAATTAATGCTACACCAAAAGGGCGGATCCCGTTCAGTTTACAAAATCGTAAATCAAAGCAGGCGCATGCAAAAGCATCCCAAAATTTTAGTGGCGATAGATGGCTCTACTGCATCACTAAATGCCGTGCAGCATATTGGCCGCATGTTTTCCAAGCAATCGCAAATGGTGCTGTTTCATGTGCTATCCGAAATACCGGAAGCGGTTAAAGATCTTGAGGGCCGGCGGTTTATTGATGCTCAGGAAGTTCCTCTCGGCACATGGCGGGAGCACAGCACGGCCAGCATCAATGATTTCATGGAAGTAGCGCAGGCGGTTCTCATGGAAGCCGGCTTTGAGCCACCGGCGGTTGAAATAAAGGTTAAAGGTCTAAAATCCGGAATTGCCAGAGATATTCACAACGAATCGCAACGCGGTTATGCCGCTTTGGTGGTCGGACGCACCGGCGTCAATAAAATCGATGACATCACGATGGGAAGTGTGGCCGCTAAACTCGTGGATGTCACCGCGCACATCCCCATCATTGTCGTGGGGGAGCATCAGGATTCAAAAAAAATCATCATTGCTCTGGATGGCTCCACAAGCGCGATGCGCGCGGTGAGATTTGTTGCCGCCTTGGTTGACCCGGACCCATGTGAAATAATCCTGTGCCACGTGGTCAGACCTTTAGGCGCTATACATATAAGCGCTAAAGAGCTCTTTACCAAAAAGCATGAAAAAGAATGGATCGCTGTCAATCAGCGAAAAATGGTGCCGGTCTTTATCGAGGCCAAAAAGCATTTGCGGCATGCAGGGATTGCTGAAAGCAATTTATCCACCGAAATTCTGACTTATGAAACAAGCAGAGCTGCGGCCATTGCCAGGGCTGCCAGAGACGGCGGTTATCATACGATTGCGATTGGCAGGAGGGGTTTCACATCGGTTAAAACATTCACCCTCGGACGGGTATGCCGCAAGATTATACATTTTGCATTTCGACCGGCTTTGTGGATTGTCAGCTAACACAGGGATTCATCGAAAAGGCGTCCGCCATCCGATACCCCGGTGGCATCGGGTGGCAGGTACGCATAAGATGGCAAAAAAAACACCCGATTGAAAAAGCGGGGATCATTTCAAGCTGTTTTTAAATCCAGCCGCTGGACTTTGCCCGGGTGCGTCAGACGCCTGGATCATGGGGTAATGGCTTGCTGTAAAACCATTTTATTAAGGAGGTCGACAATGGCAATCAGTTCGAAAAGATTGAAATATGTGCCGGGCACTTACGCGCAAAAAAGGCCGGACGTGGCACAGCTGGCGGGTCAATACTTTCGGGAGTGGGAAAAAAAGCGGCTTGAGATGAAAGTATCCAAAAGCGCGCCGGAGCAAATTCCACCCACCATCTGTTTTTCCCGCAAAATAGGAGTCGGCACCCTGGAGATAGCGGATCTGCTGAGCAAAAAAATCGGCTATCCGGTTATTGATCGACAGCTCCTGGATCATGTGGCCCGCAACAAGCGGTTGAGCCAAAAGACCGTTGCATTTTTTGATGAACGCTATGCGGGCAAAATATCAGAGTTCGCCCGTTTGCTTTTTGGCGAAAAGGCCTTTGTGATGAGTGATTATATGCGCAGTGTTATCAGCACCGTCTTTACCTTTGCCGATATGGGTGGAACGATCTTCGTGGGAAGAGGCATTCATCTGATTCTGCCCCGGGATCGCGTGCTGGCTGTGCGCATTATATGTTCGGATGAATACCGTATAAATCGATTGGCTGAGATTTTAGACCTGGAAAAAAAGGAGATCCAAAAATTACTCAGTCAGATCGATCAGGAGCAACGAAGCTTTTTTAAGAAAGCCTACGGGAAAAAAGACGCCTCGCCTTACGAATTTGACATCGTCATCAACGCCAACTTTATTACCCGTCCGCAAATGGCGGCTGATATTGTGGCCGAGGCTTTCAATCAAAAGTTTGCGACTGAGTTAAGCAGGATGCCGGCAGAGGAAATGAACGCCGCTTAATACGGATGAAAGCTTTAACGAACTGAGGATTTGCAAAAGGCTCTATACACATTTTAGCGGGTCTGCCATTAGGCGCTTGGCGTTTGGCGGCCAGAAGGGAGGTGTCAAAAATGAAACCGGCTTCCGGACCAGATGAGAAACCGGACTTTTACCGGGTCGAGCGACGGGATGATGTGGTCATACTCCGGCTCGGGAAAAATTTTTTGTTTGAAGCAATTGAGGTGGCGCTGCATAATCCGCTCTTGGATGTTGTTGACGATATTTCAAAAAATGATGACATCAGCGTTGTGGTCATCATCAACTGTGCTGAAAAGACAGGGGGCGATGATTACGCCTGCTTTTGCCGGCAGACGATCGATACCGAATTTGACTACCGATCGATCCATCGCATGTGCAATTTTTTCGACCAGCTGATTTTAAAAATCTTTGGTTTAAACAAAGTCGTTGTCCATGCCGACTGCGGTGAAATTATTCCATTGTTTTTTAATCTCTCTCTGGCCTGTGATTATCGGATTATTGCCACCCGCACCATTTATCTGCAACCGTATTGCAAGGAAGACCTGCTGCCCAAGGGGGGTGGGACATTTTTTCTGTGCAACATGCTGGGCTATGACAAAGCCCGCAAATTGCTGATGTCCGACCAAAATTTGCCCGCGCATGAGGCCCTGGAACTGGGCATTGTTGATCAGGTCGTGCCCCAAAAACAGCTTGAAGAGACCGCCGTCCAGATCGCCCTAAGTTTTGCTGCCAAACAGACGCGCGCTTTGGCATCACTTAAGCGGCTCATCGGTTATTCCATGAAAGACCTCAGGGATTATCTCAATTTCGAAAACCAGGAGATCATGCGGATGATTCGCGCACCGGCTTAGAAGCGAAAAAAAGGATACCCAACGGCCATGGTTGCCGTTGAATCCGTCAGACCATTGGTCCTGCTTGTCGACCGACCCCTGTTTTTACCCACAGGCATCATTTCTTTTGCGAATTAGATTGTTATCAACTGGAAACACGACCTGGAATCCCACCATCACTTCAAGCATTTTCTCTTCATTTTTTTTTGATACCAAAGATGGGGTAGCTTCATTTGCTATTGACTGCAAAATCTCTCAAAAGTTCTTTTCTAAATTTTGCGAAGAAGAATTCGTAAATTTGCTAATGCGTCAAGCAGAAGCGAAGTTGAAGGTTTCTGTAAAATTCTCAACATATTAAGTTTATTAAATTTTTTCAATTATGCGAATTGGCATGCCTTATGCTTTTAAGCAAAGCATTGAAGAATCAAACAAAAGAATCGCCGAACTCAGCAAATGCACGGAGGATGGAAATGTTGGTTAAAAATTGGATGAGTAAAAACATTGTCACCATTGATATAAACGATTCGATGCAGGATGCCATCCGGCTGTTAAAAAAGCATGGCATCCGCATGCTGCCGGTGATGAGAAAAGGCAAGCTCGTGGGGGTCGTCACCGATCGTGATCTTAAAAAGGCGTCCGCGTCCGACGCGACCACCCTGGACGTTCATGAGATGCTGTATCTTCTGACCAAAATCAGGGTCAAGGGCATCATGACCAAAGACCCGATCACGGTGCCACCGGATTATACGGTGGAAGAAACCGCCCGGGTGCTTCTGGAAAACAAAATATCCGGTGCTCCGGTGCAGGACAAAAACGGTAAAGTGATCGGCACCATCACCCAGACGGATTTGTTCCGGGTGCTGATTTCACTTACCGGCATCGGAAACGGCGGCATTCAGTTCGGCTTCCAGGTTGAGGACCGGCCCGGCTCCATAAAAGAGGTGGCGGATGTCATCCGCGAATTCGGAGGGCGCATGGTCAGCATCCTGACCGCTTATGACGGTGTCCCGCAAGGATATCGCAAAGTTTACATTCGGATGCACAGCATTGAGCGATCCCGGTTGTCAATGCTCAAAGACAAACTTGGTGCAAAGGCTTCGCTGCTTTACATGATCGATCATCGGGAAAACCATCGAGAGATTTATTCTGAAAAAATTAACTAAAAGGGAGAAACTGCCATGGCAACACCGCCGAAACCGAGACTTCTGGTTCCCATCGACGGATCGGATCGTTCGATGAATACGGTCAGATATATTGCAAAATTCGAACCTTTCCATCGCATGCACCTGGTTTTATTTCATGTGTTCAGCAAGGTGCCCGAGGGCTTCTGGGATCTGGGCACCGACCCCAGAAGCAGCACGACAGTCAGCGAAGTTCGCGCATGGGAGTTGCAACAGAGGGAAAACATCACGCAATCGATGGACATTGCCGGACAGCTTTTGGTCAAATCCGGCTTTCCTTCCAATTCGGTTGAAGTCAAAATTCAAAATCGGAAAAAAGGATTTGCCAGAGATATTATTCGGGAGGCGCAAAACGGATATTACGCGGTCGTTACGCGACGCCGCGGAATGACCGGAATGAGAGGAATCGTGCTCGGCAGTGTGGCCACCAAACTGGTCGAAAAACTTTCATTTTTACCGCTTATTTTGGTGGGCAGAAAACCGCCCGGCAACAAGATTCTGCTGGGGTTCGATGGATCCGAAGGGGCCCGGCGCGCTGTTGATTTTGTCGGCCGCACCATGGGGGAATCTAATTTTAGGGCAAAATTGGTTTACGTCATGCGTGGTAAAGAAAATGACGATCCGGAAATTCAACGGTTATATTTGCCTGCGAAATATGTGCAAAAAATCCATAAAGAGATGACCACCGAACTGGAAGTGGCTGCAAAACAGCTTATTGCCATGGGCTTTAAACCGCATCGAGTGTCTACAGAGTTGATCAGCGGTGTTGTCAGTCGTGCACGCGCCATCGTCAGAGAAGCCAGAGATAGTGAGTACGGAACCATTGTGATGGGCAGGAGAGGGCACTCCGGGGTGCGTGACTTTTTCATCGGCCGGGTTACCAACAAGGTTATTCACATGGCCCGTGACCGCAGCGTTTGGGTTGTACGGTAGAAGGCTTTTTAAAGAGCGCCCGGTTTTTTGTGCCCGGCGGGTTTCCGATGAACGGTTAAGGAAATAATTTACAAAATTGGAGACGGCAACTTTAACAACGACAAGTTCAGAAAGATCCATTTAGATCGGGGCGATACGGTAAGTTATTTCAGATAGCCGATCTTCAGGAGGGTGTCCAATGTTGGTGAAAAACTGGATGCGGCAGCCGGCGATTACCATCGATGCCGATGATAGGGTGGCAAATGCTGCCATGCAGCTGCAAAAGCATGAAATCCACATGCTGCCTGTGCTGCAGCAAGGACAATTGGTTGGCATCCTCACCGAGCGGGATATTCGCATCGCGGCTGCGGGAAGTGTCGCTTCAAAGACTATGGCAAAAAATGACCATACGGTACCGGGCCTCAAAGTAAAAACAATCATGACCCCTGATCCGGTTACGGTTCCTTACGATTACACGTTAGAAGAGACCGTAGAGAAGCTCCTGGTTTATAAGATTTCCGGCTTGCCGGTCGTCGACCGGCATCAAAAAGTGATCGGGGTGATTACCACGTCCGATCTTTTCCAACTGATTCTCATCCTCACCGGTTATGGCAAAAGGGGGCTTCAGCTGGGTATAGAGGCGGCGGACAGGCCGGGGAGTCTCGAGGCCATCACCGATATGATCCGTGATTATGGCGGACGGATTACCAGTATTCTATCCACCCGTGAACGGGCTGACCGGGGCTGTCGTCGATTGTACATCCGTTTTTTTGATATCGATAAACCCGGCTTGGCGCATCTCAAAGAGGTCATCCGGAAAAAGTCAGCTTTACTTTACATCGTTGATTACAACACGAAGGAGCGGGAATGGTTTCTGAAGTAAAGGCAAAAATGGCTCAAACTGAGAACTTATGCCAATTTGGTAAAATTGATCAGCGGGCAGCATAATTTAGTCATTTTATCAACCACGAACGCTTCGAGGTGATTTGGCAAAGGAGGTTACGATGAAAGCCCATGTCATTGTTGTCGGCGGAGGTCCCGCCGGCATTATCACTGCGCTGACGGCTAAAAGTGTCTATCCGCAAAAATCTGTGTGTCTCATCAAAGCGATCGGTGACGGGGTCATACCGTGTGCGATTCCGTATATGATGCATACGCTTTCAGATCCCAAACACAATGCGATGGGCAACACGCCGCTGGAGAAAGCCGGGGTAGAGACTATTGTTGGCAAAGTTATTTCTCTGGATGCCGAAACGCACACGGTGAAATTGAAATCAGGTGAGCGCATGTCCTATGAGAGGCTCGTTTTGGCAACAGGAACCGATCCGGTTTTGCCACCTATTCCAGGCATTGATAAAGAGGGGGTTTTTGCGATTCGCAAAAGCATGTCCGCAATGACCGCTTTGCGGGATAAGGTCATAAAAGCAAAAAAGGTTGCCATAATTGGAGGCGGATTCATTGGTGCTGAATTTGCAGATGAACTGAGCAAAAATACGGATGTAGAAATTCATCTCGTCGAAATGATGCCGCAGATTTTGTTTTCTGCTTTTGACGATGCGTTTTGTGATCAGATCGTCGAGATTCTGCTAAAAAAAGGAGTCACCATTCATTTTGGCAATCGCGTAGCTGCCATCAACGGCAACCAACGTGTTGAGTCCATAACACTGCAAACCGGTTTAAAAATACCGGTAGACATGGTTCTGGTGAGCATCGGTGCGAAACCGGCGACGCGATTGGCTCGGGATGCCGGACTGCGCGTGGTCGAAAACGACTCCATCTGGGTCGATGAATATATGCGCACGACAGCTGAAGATATATTTGCGGTCGGCGATTGCGCCCTGAAACGTGATTTTTTCACCCGAAAAGCAGTGCCTGTGTGGTTGGCCTCCACAGCAACCGCCGAAGCGCGCAACGCCGGCACAAATATATATGGAATTAGAGTATTGCATCAAATTCAAGGAACCATTGGGGCCTTTTCCACTCAAATTGGTGGCGTCTCTTTTGCCAGCGCCGGCATGACCTGTCGAACATGCGAAAGAGAAGGATTTCGTTATGTAACCGCTACCGCCAGCGCTCCCGACCGTCATCCGGGAGTTCTCCCTGGAGCCGGCGAGATGAGCGTCAAGCTTGTCTTTGCTGACCGCTCGGGCATCGTTCTCGGAGGCCAGATTTCCGGGGGACCTTCAGCCGGAGAGCTGATCAACATGGTTGCCATGGCGATCCAGAAAAAAGTCACCGTGCGCGAGCTGGATATGATGCAGATTGCCACCCATCCGTTGCTGACGCCGGCACCGACGGTGCATCCGATTATCATCGCCGCCCATAGCGTGCTGGCAAAATTACGCAGCACCCATACCGAGCCGGAAGCCATTGGCCGGGCGGCTTGAGAGCAGAGTTGATATCTGACTTCAGTCCCCATCGCCCACCGTCTGAAGCCAACAATTATGGCGGTGCGGCCCGTTCTGTTTTTTTGATCATTTGAGCGTAATTTCTATTGACATATTCTTATTGGTGTATTACATTATGCTCAAATGAGTGAAACTGGAGGTTAGCTTCGATGCCGCGACCCAAAAAAATCCGGTTTGTTTCCGGCTACCCGGCGATCGCCGCATTCGTTCCGCGGGGCATGGCCGTCACCGGCGAGGTGATGTTGTCTCTGGAAGAGCTGGAGGCTATCCGGTTGAGTGATTTTGAACACCTGGATCAGGAGCAGGCTGCCGATATGATGGGGGTGTCCAGACATACATTTGGTCGTATTCTGGCCGACGCCCGCAGCGTTGTGGCCGAAGCCCTGGTCACCGGTAAAGCCATGCGGATTCAGGGCGGTACGTATGAATTCCGCGGCATGCGCCGGCGGCGCCGCAGGGGAGGCGGTCGGCGGCACAATGGTTAGCCCCAGGTTGTGAGCGGCAGCATCATGTATCAAAGGCAGTGCCTGTAAATATTCATGCTGAATCATTATAAATCTTTTCAGAGAGGAGGTGAATACGATGCCCCGAGGAGATGGAACCGGCCCGCAGGGCCAGGGTGGCCGGTCCGGTAAAGGCCGTGGCCGATGTAACCCGCAAGACCCATCGTCTGAATCGCAGAACCCGGGTGGCAGGGGATCCGGCCGCCGAGGCGGCCAGGGTCGCGGGCAGAGCGGCCGGCAGGGTAGCGGCCAAGGCCGGGGAAAGCGATCTTAACGCAACCTTGACCATTTTGCGGTTCAACTGACTTACCATTTTAAAGGAGGTGATTCAAATGCCCGGATTTGATCGAAGCGGCCCCACGGGCGCCGGTCCCATGACCGGCGGCAGAAGAGGCCTCTGCAATCCTGCGACCGCGCAGGACGCCAGAGCGTTTGTCGGCGGTTACGGCGGCGGCTTTGGATTTCGCGGCGGATTCGGCCGCGGCAGGGGATGGCGCCGGGGTTTCGGCCGGGGCTATGGATGGGTTCCGGCGGCTGCCGGCCCCACCGGTGGGATTGACAGCGCGGCAGAGCTGGCGGCGCTGCGCGAAGAGGCCAATTCCCTGAAAGATTCGCTGGAGGCCGTCAACCGGCGCATCGATAAACTGCAGCAACAGCCGGTTGATGAATCTTAGATTGAGCTGCAGGCGGAGGTGGTGGTCACTTCAGCAAAGCGGCCGGGGCGGGCTTTGGCCCGCCCCTTTTTAGCAGTATCAAATGATCGAAGAGGGTCATTTGCGAGGATACAGCTTTTTCCAGGGCGCGCGCTGATTATCCTGATAATCTCTTAAGGCCTGATACAGGGCCCCTACGGCCAGCTCGGCGCAATGAAAATTTTCTACGGGTAAGGTTTCCAGGTAATCGATCACATCTTCAGGCGTCAGCTCCCAGGCACTTTCGATATCCCGGCCTTCAGTCAAATCGGCCACCGCGTTGGCACAGGCATTGGTGTTCATACAGCCATCGGTTTGATAGGCAACCGATTGAATGCAGCCGTCACGCACCGTCAGGTAGATTTCGACGGTGTCGGCGCAATCGCCGGTTCTTTTGCCGTACCCATCCGGATGGGCAATGACCGCGCGCCGGTCATTGCGGAAGGCCATTTCCAGATACCGCAGGGAGTGGTCCTGCCAGAAATCAAATTCTTTTGCCACCATTGAATTCCATTACAGTCATTATCGATGCTGCCCGGCGCAGCATGTTTATCTTTGATAAGGGTAAGTCCGGTAGGCGAGCTGCCGGTTATGTAGAGCCCGATGATTTAACGGCCCTTGCCGCAGCAGCTTCCGGGACCCGCGCAGTCGGCTTGATGGGGTTGGGACCCGCAGCAGCCCGTGTCGCCCGCCCCGGGCAGCCGTGTTTGCGAGGTTGCCGAGTAAGACGAATGGGCTGATATAATCTTTTTCAGTTTTTGGCTGTCGCAATGCGGGCAGTGGGGTCGATCGGCTGCAGAGGTCATCAGCCATTCACTGACCCGGCCGCAATTTTCACATTGATATTCGAACAAAGGCATGCGCTCGCTCCATAAAATAATGTTTCCTATTAAACCCAGTGACCTTCCACATCGGCTTCGCTGGCAGCCTCCAGTTGCCCGTCTTTGAATTGGGCGATGGCATCCGCCACCGTGCCGCGCGCGCCGGTCATGATTTGAACGCCGGCCTTTTGCAGGACCTTAAAGGCTTTGGGCCCGCAATGACCGGTGATCAAAACGTCCACCTTCTGATCGGCGATGGTCATTCCCGCCTGTATGCCGGCCCCCTGAGGCAGTTCGAGGTTCTGGCGGTTTTCCACCACCTCAAAAGCCATGGATTCAGGATCGGCAATGATGAAATACTGTGCTCGGCCAAATCTCGGATCCAGGTTCGCGTTCAAATCCCTGCCCGCAGCGGTAATCGCGATTTTCATCAGTTTTATTTCCTTTCCAGGTCAGTCCATTTGTGGCCATGCCGCTTTCAGGTGATATGGCCGCGTTAATTTAAGGATCAAACATATTATAAGCATATGCTCATAAAGAATAAAGATTAGCCGAGGGGTTGTCAAGGAATTTTTTCGGGCCAAGAGGTTCAAAGCGACTCGCGGGTTTACGCAGAAGCTTACGCGAAAAATAAGTAGCAGCCTTTTTGGACCCTTGCAAAATAGGGTGAATTTGCGTATGCATTATGCTGATAACTTGACAGGCCGAAACGGTTTGAAAAGGAGCGCATGATGGCGGTTGGCTGGACCCGGGATGGGGGTGTACAGGATCAGATAGACGCCAGTGTCAAAGACGCTGTAAAGCTGGCCAGGAGTCGTTTGCCTGAAGGTGAAAGTTCGACGCACTGTGATGAATGCGAGGCTGTTATCCCCGAAGCGCGTCGCAACGCAATTCCGGGTGTGCGCCTGTGTGTTGACTGCCAGTCAATGCTTGAGAAGCGACAGACCCCGCCCACGGGTTTCAACCGGCGCGGCAGCAAAGACAGCCAGCTAAAGTGAAGACCCGGTTGGCAAATTGGTATTTGAGCACCATTGAAAATGCGCAAATCGTGTTTGAAGGAACCATCGTAACCTGCACCCGATCTTAGGCATGCCGATCGGGATGTAAGACCGTGAAACCTCGCAGCAGAACTGATGCGCTGCGGGCGGCATGTCTAAGACGGATCCTGAAAAGGAGGTAAGCCATGTTGAAGAAGCTCGCATTTATCGTTTTGGCACTGGGTTTTTCAATCCCGGTATTATTGGGCAGCAGCCATGCCGCAGACACCATCAAGATCGGCTTTCATGCGCCGTTGACCGGTTTTGCCGCATCCGACGGCAAATCTGCTTCCGAAGGGGCCAAACTGGCCGTTGAGCAGGTTAACGCGGCAGGCGGAATCAACGGAAAAATGCTCGAACTGGTCATCTATGACGATCAGGCCAAGGCGGCTCAGGCCATCCCCATTGCCAACAAACTCATCGGTCAGGATAAAGTGGTCATCGGTGTGTCCGGCAGCTACTCCGGCCCGACGCGCTCGGCCGCCGGCGTTTTTCAAGAAGCCGGAATTCCTTATATTTCAGCTTATGCCATCCATCCGGACATCACCCGGGCCGGTAATTACGTCTTTCGGACTTCTTTTCTGGGAGAAGTACAAGGACGTGGCGGCGCCAAGCTGGTCGGCGATATCCTCGGAAAGAAAAACGTCGTCATTATCACTTTGCAAAATGATTTCGGAAAAGCACTGGCAGCCGGGTTTAAAAGTAAGGCTGCTGATTTCGGCATCAAGATTATCAATGAATACGAGTACTCCATAAAAGACCGCCAGTTCGGCTCGATCGTGGCCAAGGTCAAAGCGGACAATCCGGATGCGATCTATGCCTCGGGATACTATTTTACCGCCGGGCCTCTGATCAGTCAGCTGCGGGCCGCCGGGGTAACGGTTCCCATCATCGGGCAGGAAGGATATGATTCCCAGAAATTTATCGAAATCGCCGGACCTGCCTCTGAAGGCATTATCATCACCACCAGCCTGGACCGGGATTCAGACGTGCCGGAGACCCGTAACTTTATCGATGCCTTTGAGAAAAAAGCCGGGTTCAAGGTCGATATGGTCGCCGCTTCGGCCCATACGGCCATCATGGTCGCCGCCGATGCCCTCAAGCGCGCCGGTTCCACCGATCCGGAAGCACTGCGCAAAGCCATCGCCGCCACCAACCTGAAGGCTTCGACCGGTACGATTTCCTTCAACGCCCTGGGGGAAGTGATGAAATCCGTGCAGAACCAGGTGGTCAAAGACGGCAATTGGCACCGGCATTCGGTCATCGATGATCCGGCTTTGCTGGCGCCTCCGGACAAATAGCGCGCCTTTGCAACGGCAAGCTTCGGTAAAGTCCAGGCAAGAACTCAATGTCGGATAATTTGCGGACGACCAGTTAAGGGGCCTTGATTTGCTGCACCTGGAACTGCTCATTCAGGGATTGATATACGGCAGCATGTACGCTGTCATTGCTGTCGGCTTGACGCTCGTTTACGGTTTGCTGCGTATTTTGCACGTGGCACATGCCGGTCTCTTCGCGCTCGGCGCTTATCTGGGCTTGCTGATCACCAATGCGACCGGAAGCCTGGTTTTGGGCATGCTCTCGTCCGCCGGTCTTGTCGGTGTCGGGGGCATGCTCATCTATCGCCTCTGCTACCAGCCGATTCTGGATCGTCCCCCGCACGTTGCCCTGATTGCCTCCATCGGGCTGTTTATCGCCATGGAGGAAATCTTTCGCCTGATCTTCGGACCCTACGGGTTGACATACAAAAATCCACCGCTCCAGTCACAGATTGCCCTCGGCGGAATTCATCTGCGAGCGGCTGAACTCGGTATGGTCATCGCTGCCGTGGGACTGCTGGGTATTCTGTCGTATCTGTCTCAAAATACCCGTATTGGAATCGCGTGGCGCGCCACGGTGGACGATGCTGAAATGGCGAAATCCTTCGGCATCGACACGATTAAAGTGCGCTATCTGAATTTCTTCATCGGTTCGGGCCTGGCTGCGGTGGCCGGCATTTTTATCTCGCTGCTCAGCAACCTGGTGGAACCGACCATGGGGGGAGTTCCCGCCTACAAAGCGCTCGCCATCATTGTACTGGGGGGCTTGGGCAACGTCACCGGCACGCTTATCGCCTCCTTGCTGCTGGGTGTTGTCGAGGCTTTTGGCACCATTTACATTGGCTCGATACTGGATCGCGATGCAATCGCGTTTGCGTTTCTGATCGTGGTATTGATGATCCGGCCGCAGGGCCTGTTCGCCGGGAGATAGACGATGGGTATTTATGAAATCAGTCTGGCGACTGTCGTAGGCATCAATATCATCCTGGCGCTCGGTCTCAACATGATCTCCGGTTTTTGCGGTCAGATCAGCCTGGGGCATGCGGCTTTTTACGGCGTCGGCGCCTATACGTGTGCCATGCTGGCCAAGGCCGGTACTCCCTTTGCGGCAGCCATCGGCGCCGGCATGCTGGCAGCCGGCGTCGTGGGGCTGATTGTTGGGCTTGCCAGCCTGCGGGTGCGTCACGATTTTCTGGCAATTACCACCATGGGGGTGGGTTTTTTGTTTCTGGGTATCGTCCGTCAACAAGATTTTTTGGGAGGTGAACTGGGTATTTCCGGGATTCCCTCATCGGGCTTTGGCAAAATCGGCTACCTGGTTCTGGTGTTAATCCTGGCATCTTTTACGACTGCTTTTAGTTTGTGGGTCAAGCGATCGTGGATGGGCTTTGCCTTCGATGCGGTGGCGGATGACGAAGACACCGCCAGGATGGTGACTGTGGATGTCAGTGCTTACAAATTGGCCGCCTTTGCAATGGGAACGGCGATGGCCGGTGTTGCCGGTGGATTGTACACCTTCTTTGCACGCTTTCTGATGCCCGATGATTTCGGGTTCATCACCTCCATCACTGTGCTGTCGATGGTGGCTGTCGGCGGGATCGGTTCTGTTTTCGGAGTGGTCGTGGCCACCGTTATTTTGACCTTGATGCCGGAATTTTTCCGTTTTATCAGCGACTATAAGCTGCTGGTTTACGGAGCCCTTCTTTTTGCGGTCATGCGGTTTGCACCCGAAGGCCTGGCCGGGCTGGCGCGAAGCGCGATGACGCAAACCAAGCGTAAGATCCGGTTTGAAGATGAGGTGACCTGATGCGCATGATCCTCGATATTCAAAATGTCACCGTTCGTTTCGGCGGGGTCGTGGCGCTGAACGACGTCTCATTCGAGGTGAACAAGGGAGAATTTTTGTGTCTGATTGGCCCCAACGGTGCCGGCAAAACCACCCTGATGCGGGCGGTTACCGGCGTCGTCAAGCCTCAGGAAGCGAAGGTGCTTCTGGCCGGCAAAGATATCTCAAATCTGTCGACCCACAGAAGAGCCCGGTTGGGACTGGCCTTGACCCACCAGATCGTGCGGCCATTCCGGTCGATGACCGTGCTGGATAATGTCGCCCTGGCAGCCGGACATTTGCGCATCGCTCGGATTTTACCCTCCATGCTGACGGTGGATCGCTCTGCCGAACGCCAGCGGGCCCTCGACTATTTGAAACTGGTTGGGATTGATGCGGAGGCCTCAAAAGGTGTGGTCGGCCAACCGTTGGGTGTCACCAAGCGTCTTGAGGTCGCCCGGGCTCTGGCGCTTGAACCGGAAGTCCTGCTGCTGGACGAACCTCTGGCCGGCCTCAACAGCATTGAAGCCGCCCGTCTGGCCGACACGGTGGCAGCCATTAACCGGCAGGGTCTGACCGTGGTGATGATCGAGCACAACCTGGGTGAAGTGCTCCGGGTCGCACAGCGTCTGGTTGTTTTGGACAACGGACGCAAAATCGCTGACGGGCCTCCGAAAGAGGTGATGCGCAATCCCACCGTTAGGGCTGCATATGTCGGAAAGGAGCAACCCGATGCTGCGGCTTGAATCATTGAATTGCGGCTACGGTGAGATGACGGTCGTCCACGGGCTGACCCTTGATGTTCCGGATGCTGAAATTACGGCCCTGCTGGGTGCAAACGGGGCCGGCAAGTCTTCAACTATTTTGTGCATTGCCGGGCATGTGGCGGTAATGGGCGGCCGTATCATTTACCAGGAAAAGGATATCACCTACGCCACGCCAATGGAAAGGGTTGCAGACGGTATCGCTGTGGTACCCGAGGGACGGCGGCTGTTTCCCAACCTGACCGTTGAAGAAAACCTGATCGTCGGTGGGTACAGTCAACCCCGCAATTTCACTCGGGAAGGCATCGACCGGGTTCTGACCCTTTTTCCCCGGCTGGGGGAAAGGCTCGGTCAGCTGGCCGGGTCGCTTTCCGGGGGTGAGCAGCAAATGCTGTCCATCGGTCGCGCCATGATGTCTCGACCGCAACTGCTGCTTGTCGATGAGCTTTCCCTGGGGTTGATGCCAAAGATCCTCGACATTTGCTATGAGGCCATCAGCGAACTGAAACGCAAAGGACTGACCATCCTTCTGATCGAGCAAAGCACCCAGCGTGCCCTTGAAGTTGCCGATCATGTCTGCGTGCTGGAATCCGGAAAAACTGTTTGGAAAGACACGGCCGAAAAAGCCAGAGACGATGCCGATCTGATCGATGCCCTGCTGGGTTTACAGGAAAAAGGTATGCCGTAACCCAGCTTTTGGAAGCATTTGTCTCCAACAAGGCCAATCCGCTGACCGACGGAATCTGTCGCGAAGGTCTGCGCCGCGCCGCAGGCGCCATGATGCGTGCGTTTGAAGATGGAAGCGATAGAAGGGCACGCGAAGCCGTGAGCCTGGCAAGCCTTTTCGGCGGACTGGCGCTGGCCAACGCAAAGCTCGGGGCCGTGCACGGTATCGCCGGACCGTTGGGAGGAATGTTCAAGGCCGCTCATGGCGCTGTTTGCGGCCGGCTTCTGCCTTTTGTGATGGAACTGAATATTTCAGCCCTGCAGATGCGTGAACCGCAATCGCCTCGGCTGGCTCGCTACCGGGAGGTTGCTCAGTTGGTGACCGGTAAGAAACAAGCCGATTTGTCCGATGGAATCAACTGGGTCCAGAATGTTTGCACACGCCTCAAACTGCCACCTCTGGCGAAATATAAAATAAGCGAAGCCGATTTTCCGCTACTGGTTGAAAAGGCGCAGGCGGCCAGTAGCATGCAAGGCAATCCCGTTCAACAGAGCGCGGAGGAGCTGGCAAAAATTCTGCGGCAGGCTTTGTAAGTCGTCGTTATATTAGCACCTGTATTTTTGCCGCAAGCGATCCGAGATTTGCTTCACGCATAAAAAGGCCCGCTCCACGGTGCGTTCTTTATCGGGATTGACCAGGCAGCACGTTGCCGGTGAGAGCATGCTTCGGGCGATCATTTGCTCCCGGTCAACGCCTTTGGACCCTAATATTTTCCAGACATCTTCGAGGCGCTGAATCATCGTCGGTATTTCCTCTTTTTCAAAGGCTTCGAACCCTGTCGGCACGATGCCCCACACGATAGCACCGTTCCGATCCAAAAATTTCTGTATAGCGGTTGCATACGATGAAAAGATTTCCGCGTTGGTGTAAACATCCAGCGAAAGTACATCCAGATCCAGGTTCAACAAGAAATCCCAATCGGGGTTGCCGCACAGGTGGATGCCTCGGGGGCGTTTAACCTGAGCGAAAAATTGATCCAGGTCACCTTTCGCCTTTTGGTCGCTGTAACCGGCCATGGCAGAGAATAGAAATTGCAACCCGGGTTCGTCTACAAACATAAATGCATTGTCGTTGAGTTTTTTAAGCCGTGCCAATTGAACATTCAGCCGTCGGGCCATAAAATCCAGCATAAACGGCCTTATGGTATCGTCAAAGAGAATGGGGCGCTCGTCCTGATCGAGAATATTGAAGCCGAAACTGATGGGTCCCTCCAGTTGCCCCCGAATGGCTGGCCGATCTGCCAGATCCAATGAAAGAAAACGATGATACACCGCCGAATAGGTCTCGCTGATATCAAACATGCTGGGATCATCAAATTGCGATAATGTCGCTTCCAGCTCTTCGGTGAATTTATCCATTGAGAAGCGCAATGTGCGTTTATCAAGGTCCAGGATGATGCCGGGAAAATGCTCGGCAGCCTGAACGTACATGTCTTCATAATAGCTATAGTTGGGCAGTTGAGGCCAGAATGGCACGTCGAGCGTCAGGGCCATCTCAAGCGCCCGCGTCACGTCTGTGTGCGGCATAACTGCCATGGCAGTCGTTAGAAGGTTGCCGGGAATTTTGTTATCCATGAGATCGTTTTCCTTATCTTACAGTGATTTGCGCAGTAACCTCAGCCGGTGATTATTTAAATCCGAATTTTTTAAAATCTTGGCAAGGTGGTTACGATGCCTTAAAACAAAGACGGGTCTACTCTAACTATTTGACATTAAAACAAAAACGTTATAAACTCAAGTGATTTAAAGGTGTGACAGTCCCATTGTAGAGGCAAAATCGACTTTATAATTGGCTCTTTTCATAAATTATCAGCTACTTATTACGATCTGCGCCCTTATTTGTCTCAAAATAGCATTCATTAATTTGAAAATAACGGCAATAGTTGGTATGGTTTATTAAATAGCGCGCTTTTGATCTTGCGAGGGAATCGGCCTTGCGCGCAAATACGACCCGGTTTTGCTGTGAAAGATGGTTTTCAATTTTTCTTCATTAAACAAGACAATTTATACCCCCCTGTGCCGAATTATTGACCTGTCACCCTCAGCCAATAGGCTTCATCTTACAGTTTTATTGATATTCTTTTTATCTTTCTGTGGCTGCGCTGACCTGAAAAACGTTCTGGTAGAATCTTTGCCGCTTCCAGGCCAACCGGAAGAGAAGTTCGAACGAAATCATTTTTGGGTTGCAAAAGAAGATGACGTCATCGGCCGGTTGGCGGTCATCAAACTTGAAAAAGGGGATACACTGCCGGATATTGCGCGACACTTCAGTTTGGGAATCAATACCGTCAGTGCAGCCAATCCGGGGGTCGATACATGGGTGCCGGAGACCGGAGAGCGCATCCTGTTGCCGCTGAGTTTTATCCTGCCCGACACCCGTAGAAATGGCATCGTGATCAACTTGGCCGCTATGAGGCTCTTTTATTTCAAAAAAGACGGTCGACAATTGGCCGTGTCGACCTACCCGGTCGGTATCGGCACTTCGGAGCAGCCCACCCCCATGGGCAAAATGGTTATAACGCGCAAAAAGTTCCGGCCGACCTGGTATGTGCCCGCTGTGATTGCCAAAGATCATCGGGAAAAGGGAGATCTTCTGCCGGCGAATGTACCACCGGGGCCGCTAAATCCTCTGGGAGAATATGCGCTTTATCTAAGCAAATCAGGCTATTTGGTCCATGGTACCAATAAACCGGCCAGTATCGGTCTGAGGGCAACCTATGGCTGCATCAGACTCTACCCGGAAGACATAAAAAGACTTTTCGAAAGCACCCCGGTAAAAACACCGGTGCGCATTGTAAACCAGCCATATCTGGTAGGCCAGCGGGATGGCATCATTTACATAGAAGCGCATCAGCCCTTTGAAGGATCAGGAATCGATGAGTTGAAGAAGACATATGCGCAATTGAGAAACATTGAAAAGAAGTCCGGACACGCGTTTGATTGGGGAAAGGTTGGGAAGGTAATGGGTGAGGCCCGCGGGTTCCCGGTTCCCATATTCGATATTCGCCATGGAAATGAAACCAATGTTAGCGAGATCATAAGACTCAAGCATCCGGATAAATTATACGGCAAACCGCAAATACCGGAACTCAAAACGGACGCGTGGTACGTTCTGGCTGCTACTCTGCACGACAAAGCCAACGCTTTGAGGCTTGCGGCCATTATTAACCATCAGGGTCCTCCAATTCCCGCAAGAGTGTTATCAGCGAATGGTCGCCACCGTGTTCTCGCCGGACCTTTTGAAAACAGGAGCGCGGCCAAAGACGCGGTGAAACAGTTGAAAATTGATCTGGAAATAGACGGTGTTTTGGTTGAACCCGTAACGGAGAGTTAACCCATTGCGCCTTTCCGCGTGCGTTTTCAAGCCGCTTGAATGATTGAAATATGCGTTGTCCAGAACCTGAGGTCCTGCATTCAGAAATCCGGCAGCGGTTGTGCTTTAACCCTAAAAAAGGTATCTTTAGTGGAGGAACTTATAATCTTCCAGTTGCTATTATGGTTGGGTAAACCGAACAGAAAGGAGGTGACGACATGATGAAGAAGCGTCTTTTGGTGATTTCAATACTGCTTGCTGTCGCTATTGCTGTCGGGGGTTGCGCTACAAAAGGCGACCTAGAGAGTGTGCAGGCCCGGGAAAAGGCGATTGGCGCTAAAGCCGATCAGGCGGCTGAGGATGCCGAGGCTGCCAAGGCTGCAGCCGATGAGGCTGTCAGAAAAGCAGATGAAGCAGTGTCCCGCGCTGAGGAAGCTGAAAGGAGGGCAGAGGAAAGAGAGCGAATCGCAGCTGAAAAGGAGCGAATCGCAGAGGAAAAAGCGAGAATGGCAGAGGAAAAAGCAAAACAAGCTGAAGAAGCTTTTCAGAAATCAATGAAGAAGTAACTCAAAAGGAAGTGGGAGGGTGTGAGCCACCCACTTCCTTCTATTTCCACTGTTTCGCATGGTACCTATTGCGGGTAGGACGGGCAGAGGACTGGTTTGCGATTATTAAGCACATACTTAACAAACACAAATATGTATACGGCTATGAAGCAGAGGCAGA
Organism: Desulfobacterales bacterium; assembly: GCA_050116835.1. GTDB lineage: Bacteria > Desulfobacterota > Desulfobacteria > Desulfobacterales > JAHEIW01 > JAHEIW01. The sequence continues at coordinate 28,348 of JASFNW010000020.1, read as the reverse complement.
AAGGCGTGTATTTTCGCCTTTTTTTCATCTGCCTTATGATAACACCCATTCTTGTGTGCGCATGTGGTGGGGCTCACCAGGCCAGAGTTCTATCCAAGGAAGCAAATGATTTTTTCAATCAGGGAAAATACGAGGCGTCTCTGAACAAATACGAGCAAATTATTGAGAAACATCCCGCCGTAGCGGACAGAGTTCTTTTCGAAATGGGTGTTATTTATGCCCACCCCGAGAACGAACAAAAAGACTATCAGAAATCTTTGGACTGTTTTCAGAAAATCGTAACGGATTACCCGGATAGTAAATACAGGCGGGACAGCCAGTTGATGATATTTCAAATCCATAATGCCATTAGCAAGTATAAAATAATTGCTGCGCAGCAAACACAGATCGAGGCTTCGCGCCGAGAGCTAAATAGCAAAGACAATGAGATTATTTCACTGCAGGGAAATATTGAAACGCTCGAACAAAATATTGAAACGCTCGAACAAAGGATTTCTTTACTCCGGTCGGAGCCGGCGGATAAAGTCCTGATAGAAAAAAACGAGCGGCGATTGACGTTGCTTTCAAAGGGTGAGGTGATCAAAACATACAAAATAGCACTGGGGGGAAACCCAATGGGTCCCAAAGAAAGGCAGGGTGATAACAAGACTCCGGAGGGATTCTACACGATCGATTCAAGAAATGGGAGCAGCGAATATCACCTGTCTCTTCATATTTCCTATCCAAATGAGAAAGACAAAAGGCGGGCAAAAGAACTGGGTGTTTCTCCTGGCGGAAATATCATGATCCATGGCATCAAAAATGGTCTTGCCTGGGTGGGTGCATCGCATGCAAAGTTTGACTGGACAAAAGGGTGTATTGCGGTCACAGATGACGAGATGGAGGAAATCTACAGGTTGGTGCCAAATGGAACGATTGTCGAGATAAGGCCATAGCAGAACCATACGACTTATCCGCTCGACTACTCGTTGCTGCCGGAGCGGCTCGTATCCTCGGCACGTTTGAAAGCGCATCCCTCAAGGTGCTCCGAGCCATGAACAAACGGACAACGCCGGAGATGATCCCGGCTGCTTGCAGAATGGCAAAGGACGCAGGGCTTCTTGTCAGCGGCTACTGGATCGTCGGACACCCCGGCGACAACCTCGAGGAATTCAACCATACCTACCGCATCATGAAGCATCTCTACAAATGCAAGTGGCTCGACGGCTCGTCCGTATTCCAGTACATCCCGTATCCGGGCACGGGTCCTTTCCACGATCCTGGGCGCTACGATCTTGAGATCCTTTCCGACGACTGGAGCAGGTACCACCTATTCCGGTTCGACAAACCCGTCTGCCAGCTTAAGGACTACGCGTTTAGCGACATCCACGCCAGCTATCGGATTCTTGAAGCCACGCGAGGATTTTCCCCGCGGAAGTGAGTCGACCGCAGCCAACGAAGGGGCATCCTATAATAATTTTCCGATACTTTCTCTGTCAGAAAGGCATTTCCTAATTGGCGGGAATATTAGTTTATCTTGGGATTCATAGATGAGCTGCTTGGCCAATAAGAAAGGCACTTCAGAATGAATCTAAATGCCTAAATAAAATGGTGCCGGTTTCACGTAAATCCTCTTTGGTATAATATTCAGCCAGGGCTGTTGCGGCACGATAACGTGTTCCATCGCACAGATCGATATCAATGCCAAGCTCAGCACAAGCTTTTTTCACCATTTGCGAAATACTCATTCATTTATTCATTTTGAATTCATTTTATATAAATAGTAAATTTAATTTGGCAGAGATTTAGTTATTGGAATATAACTCATTGTAATTTAACTAAATTTTTATTGACTTTTTTAAATTCATCTAATAGTAAAAGTTTAAATAGTTCTCATATGTCATCTTTATTACTCACGAATTCTTCTTCATTTTCGGGAATGCATCCGGAAACAAATTAAAATCTTATTACTCATTCTTTAAAGACGTCTGAAATTCTCGCAACAACTGTAATGTACCGGGTCAGGTATTAAAGATCACCCCCCTTATAACTGTAAATTACTTTGCTCAAATTTTCTTAATTTAATTCGTCATAGCAAAGGGGCGGCTTATTATGACCTATCCAATTATCTTAGCTCATGGGGTTTGTCGTTTCGATAAAGTTTGGAGTGATTCATTGAAGCTCGATAACAATGATGACCCAAAACTCGATAATTTGCATTACTTTAAAGGCGTCCGGTCGATGCTAAAAGAAAATGGATTTGTTGTCTACCATTCAAATGTCAGCTGGGCGGCAGAGGTTGGTATACGTGCTGAAGATCTTAGAGAGAATGTTTTAGATGTTTTGAAAAAGGAAAATTGTGAAAAAATCAATATCATCGCGCACAGTATGGGAGGACTGGATGCGCGGCATATGATGTTCAATGACCGAAATGAAGGCAAAATTCATGAACACGTTGCCTCATTAACAACCATATCAACACCACATGGCGGTTCGCCTTTTGCGGACTGGGGGATAGATAACCTGCGATTTGTTATTCCGGCAGCTCAAAAGTTGGGTCTTGACTTGAACGCGCTAACTGATCTCAGGACCGACCGATGCGGCGAATTCAACTCCAACAAGGATGTTGTAGATTTCGAATATAATTGTGCGGGAAATATTCTATTTCAAACATATGCGGGCCGGCAAGATTTTATGTCGATATTTGATGCCTTGAAACTTTCATTTTACATTATAGAAAAGCAAGAGGGGGATAATGATGGTCTGGTTTCGGTCGAGTCTGCGAAATGGTCTGATAAATATTTTAAAGGCGTTTTAGAAAACACCGACCACCTGAACGAATTGGCCTGGTGGGACCCGGCGCAAATTTACTGCGGTGAAAGCGAGAGTGATTTGCGTGAACGTATCCATAAATTTTATTTAGATGTATCTAAAGATTTGCCGTAATGCGAGTATAATGTTCTGGTTCGCATGCTTTCGAATCTGAATAATGTGATACCGGATATTCATACTCATTAGGACTTTTAAACATATTTCCGTGAAGAAATTATCTGCCGGAGTCGCAAAAGATCGAAGAAAAATACTCAAAAAAAATTAAAATAGGCGATTATCCTTTCAAATTTGAGTTCATTTTTGGCCGGTATCTCCGAAATTGACTAGGCGGAGCTATATACCGGGGTCATCACAATTCTTTGTCACACTGAAAAACATTTTCACAGCGAACATTTCATTCCTTGATTTTTAGCCGTAACAATAGTTCATGGTCAGCCTTGCAAAGATAATAGACTTCAGCATTCCAAGTGATAAGTTTTCATGGAGAATGTCATTTTTTTGGTAAAATCTGATTGAAAACTATACTGAAGGCCATCTAACCGCCACTGCTGAAAAATATTGTTTGCATCAATCTTATTAGGAATTAACTTTATTGAATGTTGGGGATTAAAGGAGAATACCTATGAGTGATCATATGGACGCACGCGTTTTTTTATTGTTGATGGCTGCGCGGATGGTGGGAGACTATCTATATTCCTGGGGCGGTGAAGAAACCGATGAAGGCGGATTCGACTGCAGTGGTTTTGCTTCCGTGGCGCTGATGCAGACCTCCAGGGCCTGGCCGAAACTGTATGCAGGTGGACGTTCCACCGCCCAGGGAATATATACCTATTTTAACAAGAGAGGATGCCCGGATATTACCAAACAGAAAGATCTCAAGCCCGGATGCCTTGTTTTCTACCGTCGGCCGGGAAAGCGAATTCATCATATTGCCATCCACGCCTCGAATGTACCGCCGCTGATGCAAAAACAGGGGAAACTCCCGGTGGGTCCTGTGGCCTTTGAATCAGGCGGCGGCGGAAGCAAAACAGCATCTCCCCGGGCTGCCTTGAGACGCTCATCAGGCATAAGGCTTACATCCAGCGATTATCATGGCCAGGGTGTCCAATGGGTTGCAAAAGATCCGTTTATCCTTCTATCTTAGTGTTTAGTGTTACGACCCGTGAACAACTTACCCTACCACCCGGATCACATTAACGCTCGCTTAGAAAGTGCCGGCGCGCTTTTTTTCGTCATCAAATACACGTAATCTCAGAATTTCGCTTTCTTATCAATGCCGTCACGAGGTGTACGTGTCTTGTCTAATTTCCATCGGGATATTGCCTAAAACCATTTCGCATCCTATCCAGAAAGGAGGTTGCCATGTCCGTCCAAACTTTTCATGAGCTGCATGTTGTCTCTGATCTTCACTTTGGCGGCAAACCCGGATTTCAGATATTCCGTCAAGGAGATACATTAGCCAACTTTATAAAAAAGATGGCCATCCAACCATCCGATCGGAAAATCGGTATCGTGTTTAACGGCGATATTGTTGATTTTTTGGCCGAAGCGCCGGCTGCTTATCTCGACCCCAAAGGCGCCATTGCCAAGCTTGAACGCATATTTTATGAGGATCCGGCGTTTTCCGGTGTGTGGTCGGCCCTGCAGGAATATGTGGCCCAACCCAACCGTCAACTGATTCTTGTTTTAGGAAACCACGATGTCGAGCTGGCCCTGCCGCATGTCACCGAATGGATTCTTCAAAACCTCTCCCAGGGGGATGCAGCGGCGCGGGGCAGCATTACCACCTGTTTTGATGGCGCCGGTTTTCCCTGCATGGTGGGCAATAAAAGTGTTTTTTGCATCCATGGCAATGATGTCGACATCTGGAACATGGTCGATCACAAACAGCTCCTTGAGCTATCATTGGCGATAAACACCAATGCAACGCCTCCCGCCTGGGATCCGAATGCCGGCACCCGCATGGTCATCGACGTCATGAATGCGGTAAAGCGCAAATATCCCATTGTGGATTTGTTAAAGCCGGAGGTGGAGGCTGTTGTGCCAATCCTCTTGACCATGGACCCGGGTCGCCTCAGAGAAATTTCTAAAATATTGTCCGTTGCGGCTTTTCTGACAAGGGATATGCTGCGACATTCTTTGGAGGGGATGCCGGCTGAAGAAGAGATGGTAAAGGGCCCAGAATTTGAGCAAAAGGTGATGAATGATTTTCTGAATAAATACTTTGAATATGATGCGACTGAATCCATGGATGCGGGCGAAGAAGAGCTGGAAGGATTTGGTACATTCATTCCGGCATTTTTCAGCAATAAAGATAAAAAGGTCGAGAAATTAAGAAAGGCCCTTAAACAAGAATTAGAGGGCGATCAATCATTTAATATTACCGAAAAGGATAAATTATTCAATAAAATGAATAAGGAAATTGGGTCTGAAGTTAACTATCTAATAACCGGACATTCGCATAAGGAAAGAGCGATCCCACGAGAAGCATCTGACAGCTATTATTTCAATAGCGGTACCTGGATCCGATTGATCCGGTTGACAGAAGATGTTCTTGGAAAAACTGAAGAGTTCGCCCGCGTATATGCCGCATTCGAAAGTGGATCCATGGAGCAATTGGATGCGATAAATGACCTGGGGCCTTCACGTGATCAACCGCTTGTGATGTTAATTCCTACAGTCGTATCTATTGTTGAAAAAGAGGGTGAAACGTATGGCGAATTGCGCCACGTCAATCAGGACGGAACGGTTCAGGCCATTGAAAATACCCGCTTGCCAAACAAATAGATAATGGATCAGATACGCTGAGTTGATCCTTAATTGTGAAATATAATTATTTTTATCAAATAGAGAATTTCAATAAAGGAGAAATAAAATGGGCACCCTATTTTTATCAGATGATGGCTTAAAAGCATTTGATGAAATGACGATTCAAGATTCCGATGCGGGAAGTGATTTGGAATCCCTTGTTCAACCGACCAGCAATGGAGAAGCTATTGGCTACACGGAAGTGGGTTTTGCCAAACCCATCACCATACATATCGAAAGAGTCTATACCGGAAAGTATCCGAAACTTGGTTGGTCGGCGAAAAAAAAGGACATGCTTATCACGACTGCTTATAAAAGTGAAAATTTTGTTGGCGCCAGTCCAAGATGCTTTAATTGGGTCCAGAAGGGTATTGATGACACAAAGAAGAGCTTTACGGGTGTTAAGGCAACCCAGGAAGGAACGAACCTGGTTTATGCTAAACCGGCTGTCGATAAGGATACTATCATATTAACAATTGATCTTTCGTTTGATGATTTCGGCGATAAATTGCTGGATATTTTTTCACAAATATTTAGTGCGGCCGGCAAGATACCGGCATTTGCTGCCTATTCTCCATATCTTCTGGTGGCAGGAAAATTAGCGAGTTTAGGCAAAGATATAGGTAACCGGATTTTCGATAGCGAGCCGGAAGTTTCTCTGGATGCGAAATTGTATTTTCGCCGAGCCGGGAAAATACCGGTCAAAGAGGGAAGAATCGCTGTTGTTTCTGAAGAATTTTCGAGCGTTGCTAGAAATACTTATACGATCAGTGAGGATGATCTTTTAGTAAATAAAAATTCACATGAGGTGTATAAGGGAAATCAGCCTTACATTATTTTATCTTTAGATGGTAGGCCGCTTTCAAGAGAGCTTCAAAATTTTTCGCCGACCCTTGCAAGTGCGGCACAGTTAAAAAGATTCTTGGCAATTAAGGAAGGAAAAGAAACGGATGTCGATTTTATCATTGAAGCACTAAGCCTCTATAATGATTACCAAATTAGAATGGAAGCCGAGCGACTTAAAAATTTACTCGAACAGCAGGATTTAGATGACAATAATAGGCAACGAATTCAAGATGAGTTAAATGCGAAAACTCAGAACATTATCAACGAGGTTTTGCGGCCCACCTAGTAATAATGGTTAACGATCTGAGTTGAACCTATCTTACTTTTAAAACATATCAGATTTGATCCCTTAAGTCTGATAAGAAATTAAGTAGAAGTACAACGAGCAACAGGTGATGGTGGAATTTCTTGATTTTACACATCGCATAGGTAAGAAAATGAAATTCATCGGATATATCAAAGTTGCCGTATTGACGACATACAACATCATTTTAAATGCGGTGACATTCGGACGCTATGTATGGCTTGAGGGAAGGATTCGTAACGGTGTCTTCAGGAACTGGGCCATGCGATTTCAATATAGACCCCAAAAATTTGTTATGCCCACAACCGAGGTTGAGATCGTTGATCTGGTGAAAAACTCAAAAAACATACGGGTATTCGGGTCCGCCCATTCTTTCAACAACGCTGTGGTGGCAGATGGCACGCTGATATCTCTTGATCGCTATAGCGGTGTGATCTCAAAGGACTTAGAGAAAAAACAGCTGGCTGTTAAAGGCGGTACCCGGGTTCGGGACATCGTCAAAATACTGCTCGATGACGGGCTTGCATTTGCCGCCCAACCATCCCATGACGCCCAGAGTATCGCGGGGATCCTATCCACCGATGTCCATGGTACCGGTAAAGACTGGGGTTTTGTCAGCGAGTCGGTCGTCAACCTCAAACTTATCGATGGAAAAGGACAGATAATCGAATGTCAGCCGACAGATGACACTTTTAAAGCGGCAATTGGTGGTATCGGTGCCGTCGGTATCATCTCAGAAGTCGTTGTTCAGGGCGTAGATCGCTTCAATGTCGAGCAGATAACCGAGGTAAGAGATCTTTCTTTTGTCGAAAAAAACCTGAATCAGCTCTTGCAGACAAACGACCACTTCAGTTTCTATTTTTTCCCTTTTACAGATAAATGCCAAATTAATACCTGGAATCGCACTGATAAAAGGAAATCTTTTTTAGGGTCTTTTTGGGAATTTTTGAGTATATCCAAAGATGCCCTTCTTGCCGCCTGGTTTGGAAACCTTTTCGCCTATGCGCGGCTTTTACCTGCGCTGTCTTCCCTGACGCATAGTATCAAGCGGGGGACCAATCTTGTGCTGGAAAGTAATGAGGCCTTTAACCGCACGATTTACCACTTACACCAGGAATTGGAGTTTACGGTACCCTTCGAAGATACCTTTGAGATGTGCCGTCGCTTCCAGAGTCTTTATGAGCAGATGTACGACAAAGGATTGCCTTATGCGCTTTTTGAGGTTCGCTTTACGCCGGCTGGGCATGACCGCACTCTGATCGGGGCCGGCCGTGAAAGTCGTAGCACATGGATTGATCTGGTGTGCAACGATTCGGCTGGATTCGAAAAATATTATACATCCGCCGAAAACTTAATCAGGGAGATCGGGGCCAAACCTCATCTCGGAAAATACTGCGAGAGCCTTGACCGACGCGATTTGGAGCGCTTGCACCAGGAACATTTTGCAAAGTTCCGGCAACTGCAAAAAGATCATGACCCTGAGGGCAAGTTTGCCAATGCGTTCACAAAAAGACTGTTTGAACACGGAGCCTAATAGAGCGTTGAAACGGCTGCTAACTTAATGTTTCCAGCGAAGATTACGTGCACGCCTTACGATACCATCGTCATCTGAAAGGGGGATCAAATGGACTGGAAAGATGATGAGTCACCCAAGAAGCTGAATAGAGCGCTTCAAAACGGCAAGGTGGCAGAGAGCGAGAGGCTGGTTTCAGCCCTGCTGACGAGCCTTGAAAATCAACCGCGGCGCGTCGATGAAAAAATGGCGAAGGATGTGCTGGGGACGCTGCGGAAGTTTGCGCGCTTCGATCAACTTTTCAGCGTGGCCGAAAAGTTTCGTGCCGGCGGACAAAACAATCCCAAAGTCCGCTGCCAGCTGGCCCAGGCGTGTATCGAGATGGGCCAAATCACCGGTGCGCTCGAGGAGCTCATAAAGCTTCAACAGGAGCTTGAGGCGGAGCGAGGCCAGGGCGAGGATGACCCGATAAAGATCAGTGAAATCGAGGACAACCTTGGGGAAACGTTGGGCTTGATTGGCAGGGCCTACAAACAGCTTTACGTGAACGCCCAACCACGGGCTATTGAACGGCGTGTCGAGGATCTTGATCGTTCGTTGCAGCATTACGGCAGGGCTTATCGCGAAAGATTGGGCGACTACCTCTGGCATGGCATCAACTACGTGGCGCTCATGACGCACGCGAAGCGAGTGGAACGTGACGCCACCAACGTTTACTCCAAAGAAGCGGAAAAACACGCGGAAGCCATCCTGCGGGCAATCTCGGAAAAGGAGCGGAATGGACCGCTGTGGCCGTGGGACACCGCCAACCGCACCGAGGCCCTCCTGGCGCTCGGAAGAAATCCGGAAGCGGTCGATGCGTGCAAAGCCTATCTCAATACCAGGAGCCTCGACGCTTTCCAGGTACAGTCCACACGACGTCAGTTTAGGGAACTCTGGTTACTTAATGAGAACGAATACCCAGGCAGCCACATCTTACCGATGATGACGTCACGTTTTGCCGAACTGGGCGGTGGAACGACGGAGGTGGATCTAACAGCCGTCAAAGCACAAGATCTGGAAAAGGTATGGGGCGATACCGGTTACCAATCATTAGAGTGGTTGTTACAAGCTGTTGCCCGCACCCGCTGTGTAGCCCGACTCGGCCCCAATAAGTTTGAGGGCTGGGGAAGTGGCTTCTTGGTTGACGGATCATGGATCAAAGACAGTTGGAGCGACCGAAAGCTCCTTTTGACCAACGCGCATGTTTGCACCAATGATCCTGACGTGCAGTCGCAGTATCCGTATCCGAAGGGTGCTAAGGAAAATACAGCAACTTTTCTGGGATCTTTGGGTGACGAAACCGAGCCGATTGAAATTGAGGTGAAAGATGTCCTTTGGACTTCACCGCCTTCTGATTTCGATGCGTCGTTGCTCGAACTTGCCGATGTACCCAAAGAAGCCGAGAACGCCCCACTTTTGCCAGAGATCCCAAGTTTTGATAGATGGGAGGAGAAACGGGTCAACATCCTGGGCCATCCGCGGGGATTGAATCTTCGCGTGTCGCTGCAAGATAACAACCTGGTATCTGTCGATGAACGATACCTGCACTACCGCACGCCCACTGATCCGGGCTCCAGCGGCAGCCCGATATTCAATCAGAAATGGGAGTTGGTGGGGATCCATCACAGCGCTTCAAAGGAAAAACAAGCCAATGAAGGAATTCGTCTCGATCGGATCCTCGAAGAAATCCGGAAGAAGTATCCCGCATAGGGAGATACGGTTTATATGATTCGTCTTGAATAACTGCTAATTAATAATACATAGTGACTGACCAGGGCGCAACCCCTAAATCAAATTATAATACACGCCATTCGTCATGGTCTAACCGCTTTTTAAGGAGGCAAAGTGAACGACGAACTTAAACCTGCGCGTCGCCTGTGTTTTGTCGATATGCCTTTTGGCAAAAAGCCGGACCACAGGACAGGGACCGAAATCGACTTCGATCAGATTTACAATGAAGCCATCGAGCCTTCAGCAGATGAATCAGGGCTGGAATGCATCCGGGGGGATGAAGAAAGAACCGGCGGTATTATTCACAGAGCAATGTTTGCCCGACTGTTGCTCTGTGAGTTTGTGATTGCGGACCTGACAACCGCAAACCCGAATGTTTTCTATGAACTGGGCGTTCGACACGCTGCCAAGCCCTATACGACCATTCCGATTTTTGCTACCATCGGCGATCTTCCGTTCGATGTCAGTCTTGTCAGAGCCATCCCTTATGATTTGGAGGACGGGCAGCTAACTGACAGCGCTGCGGCAAGTCTTAAAAGCGAACTTAAAAGTAGAATTAAACGCGCCCTGGAGGGGCCGGTAGCAAAAGATAGCCCTCTTTTCGAGTTGTTTCCAGAGTTTCCCGGCATCCAGGTCAGTCACGAACTGACCGATGTGTTTCGGGACCGTGTAGAATATTCAAACGAGTTTCGCGAAAAACTGAAAGCCGCCCGCAGTCAGGGATCGACTGATAAGGCGCTTTCAGAATTAAAGACCATCGAAATAGAATTGGGGAACCTCAAAGTTGTCGAAAGCGGCGTCCTGGTTGATCTATTGCTTTCCTATCGGGATGTCAGTGCCTGGGATGAGATGGTTGCCTTATACGATAAGCTGCCGCCGGATGTCAGAGATGCGGCGCTGGTCCGCCAGCAGTATGCATTAGCGCTGAACCGCCGCGCTGGAAGCGGAGATCGTGACAAAGCCATAAGGCTGCTGCTGGAGTTGCTGCAGAAGCGGGGACCGAGTGCCGAGACTTATGGCATTTTGGGACGTATCTACAAAGACCAGTATAAAGAAGCCAAAAAGGCCAAAAACGCGATGGCAGCCGGATATTTGGATGAGGCCATTAATGCATACATAAAAGGGTTTAAATGTGAGCCGGTGGATTATTATCCGGGTGTAAATGCGATCACACTGCTTTTGCAGAAAGGGGATGAAAGCGCCATCGCAGAAGCAGAAAAGCTGACACCGCTCGTAGCATTTGCGGTTGCCCGAAGGGGCGGGGCCTCTTCAAGTGACTATTGGGATCTGGCAACCGTGCTGGAACTGGCAGTGATCGACAGAGATGAAAAAATGGCCATGAGCGTGCTACCCAAATTATTGGTCAGCGCAGAAGCGTCCTGGATGGTCAAAACAACCGCCGATAATCTGGACTTGATCAAGGATCTAAGAAAGGAAAAGGAAGACATCAACGCGCTAAATGAACTTATTGCAGAGTTAAGGAACAGAGAAAAAGAATTAAAAGGCGATGATTCTTAAATTTGCATTAACGAAAGGCCAGGTGAATGATGGGCGCTAAAAAGGGCGATCTAAAACCAGGCAGCTTCCCAGAGAATCTCAAATGGTCGGGAAATGAATCCACCCCCTCTCTTGAATTGTTATATCAGTTTGTGAACGATGAATGTAACCGGGCCACCGGGTGGTATCTCGTCAAAAAGAAGACCATGAAGATTCTCGGATATATCTTTCGTGTCGGTTCAATTCTGGCTCTGGCATTTGCAGGCGTCATACCGATTCTGGGGGAGATTTTCGAAAAAGAAGGCGTGCCCGGCATTTCGCCGGCATGGTCGACATTATTTCTGGCCATCGCCGGCGTTTTTCTCTCCCTTGACCGCTTCGGCGGCTATACCAGCGGCTGGATACGTTACATCCGGACGGCCCTGGCGCTGAATCGCTTACAGTCCAATTTTCGAATCGAATGGGAAAGTCAAAGGCTGTTATTACAAGGAGGCCAAACAGATTCGGCTAATGTAAGTCAGGCCATTCAGAAGTGCCGAGATTTTCTGGCACAAGTGAATTCAATTGTGGGAGCCGAGACGGATGAATGGGCCAAAGATTTTCAGAGGGTCCTAGCTGAGCTGGAAAGGAAGTCCAAAGAAAATGAGGACAATTCTTTTTGAACTGTATCTATTTTTATGCCGTATAAAATGGGTTAGCTAATTGGAGGGCTTCGATGGGGCATGCCTACGACTTTAACCGCTTTTTGATGCAACATCCGCGTCAAGAGGGGGATCGGCGACGACTCCGCCCGGAACGGGTGGCGCAAAACCTTTTGGATCTGCGGGCGGCACTTGACGACCCTCAAAACCTGAACCACGTGCCTTCAAAGTCGGATACCCAACTTCTACTGGCAACCTGGAACATCCAGCATTTCGGTAGCACCGAACGATATGATGAATCTCTTTGGTATATCGCTGAAATCCTATCGCGTTTTGACTTGATCGCCGTCCAGGAGGTCAAGCAATCGTTACGGGATTTAGAGCTCGTTACCCAATTACTGGGCCCGTGGTGGAAGTATATTGTTTCTGACGTGACAGCCGGCGATCCGGGTAATGAAGAGCGACTGGCCTATTTGTTTGACAATCGTCGTGTTCGGTTCTCAGGTCTGGCAGGTGAGATCGTTTTGCCAGCGGTCGAAGACGCTGAAGGGAATCTATTTCCGGCCAGGCAACTGGTGCGCACTCCCTATATGGCAGGTTTCATGGCAGGCTGGTTTTCCTTTATCCTCTCGACTGTCCACCTGATTTGGGGCGAAGAGGAGCGAGATTTTACGCCGCGGGTTGAAGAAGTCGAACAGCTGACCGATTTTCTGGTCAACAGGCAATCGGAACACGGCGCATGGTCCCGGAATATGATCTTGCTCGGCGATTTCAACATGTTTGACTCAGACGGCATTGCCGCCCGGGCGCTGACGAACTCGGGCTTCTCGATTCCGCATGAGCGGGAGGACCTCAGAGCCACAAATGTCGGGCAGGAAGCTCGTTTTTATGACCAAATTGCGTTTCTCTTAGAAGACACTGAGCGTCTGAATCCAACGGACCTCGGTGTTGTGGACTTTTTCGATGCCGTCTATTCGGATGAAAAGTTTGAAGACTATCGGGATGAACTCAGAACAGCGTCCGGCGCTGTTCCGGCCAATCCACGGAATTACTATCGAAATTATTGGAGGCGCAGGGAGATATCAGACCACCTGTTACTGTGGGTCCAGCTGCCGATTGATTTTTCAAATATTCACCTGTCCACTATTGTCAATCCATGAACCAGGGCTTTTTTTGTCAACTTTAACAACCGCTTTACGTGTTTCTGATGCAGTAAAGCGAAGTCGGATACATGTCTGCTGATTAAAGTACATTCCGGATCTTCAATAAGGTCAAGGTGTATCAATTTCCGATTCGAAATACACTGATCATGCCTGATTATCCAAATTCACCCATTCCAATCTTATTTTCGCATGTCTTTTTGGCTATAAAAAAATGATAAATATACAGCCTTTTTCAACTCTCACAAGCATTTTGAATTCCATCAGGAGGTTTATCATGGCTATGTTTTCGGTTAACACCCATCGCTTTGACCCATATAAGGACTTCAAGTTTAGAGTAAAATGGGACGGTCAATATATTGATGGCATATCAAAAGTTAGTTCATTAACACGTTCGACAGAGCCGGTCACCCATCGGGAAGGCGGCGATCCGAGCAGCTTTAGAATATCGCCCGGTGCAACAAAGTTTGATCCAATCGTCCTGGAGCGCGGCCTTTCCCATGATAGCGCCTTTGAGGACTGGGCAAATCTGACGTTCAACATCCAGGGGGATGCGGATATGTCGCTCAAGAATTACCGCAAAGATATTATCATTGAACTCATCAATTTGCAGGGAAGTGTCGTCATGGCATTCCTTGTATACCGCTGCTGGGTATCCGACTACCAGGCTTTACCCGAACTCGATTCCAATAACAACTGTGTTGCCATCGAGAAAATCGTCCTCCAACACGAAGGCTGGGAACGCGACAAATCCATTGCGGAGCCTGAAGAAACTTAGCCAGATCGAGCGGGGGATGCTTGAGATTTTTTTAGGCCAAACGGGCGCATAGTTTAATTGCTTTGAATAATTAGGTTGTCAAAGATCAACTTTGCGATCGTATTTTCGATCTTTTTCTCATTTGCAGGATTAATTTGACCCAACCCGGGACGAAGTCTTATTGATTATAAATAAGCAAATAATCAGGCATGTAGAGGCTCTTGCTAAAAATTCCAACTCGAGCGACATGATCAGATATAACTACGTGCAGTACTATATGTATGCGTATTCAATAATTTAATTTAGATTTATTTTTTGTAAATCGTATTTTAAATTTGTCATTAATTTAACTTTTGGAATGTAACTCATTGTAATATCGTATTATTTTCCTTGACAATTTTTATTTTCACACATAATTTTTAAAAAATCAGTTACGTATCTAGTTAAATTATCATATTGATTTTGCCTTTCATTCGCGAACAGATCTTGTGTAAGCAAAATTCGACTTTTTTCTGTCGCAACTACCGGTAAGTTAGGGGCGGCTGAATTACCCCAGTTTCTGCAATTTTTCGGTTCAATTATCGAGATCGCCCCCTGGCGTTTATCCTGCATCTTTTGCTTGCGCGCTTTTCAAAAATTAGGTTGCAATATCCTGAAGCTATCGAACTAGCAATTAATGTCTGGCGAACAAAGCTTTTTACCAGATCATAGAGGAGTCTGTTATGGCCTATGTCACAAATTATAAGAACGATATTTTTGTCAGTTACGCCCACGTTGACGACGAACCGCTTCCGGGGGCAGACGAGGGATGGGTCACGACTTTGATGAAGGGAATAAAGACGCGATTGGCCCAAAGACTGGGCCGCAGCGATGCTTATGCGCTATGGATGGACCATGATTTGGCCCGCCACGTCAAAATTACAGATCAGATTATGGACACCATTCAACAGACGGCTCTGCTAGTGGTGGTCCTTTCGCCCGGGTATGTGGCTTCGGAATGGTGCCAGCGGGAAAAGGAGACATTTTTGAACCTGATTAAGGAACGGGTTCGATCAGGTTCACGGGTGTTCATTATCGAGCGTGATATGATAGAGGACACCTATCGCCCCCCCGAGTTTGATGAACTGAAGGGCTATCGGTTTTGGGTGAAAGAGCGCGAGGGTAAGCCACCCCGAATTTTGGGTATGCCGAGGCCCAATCCCGATGATTACCGCTATTATGATCTGCTGACCGATATCAGTTACGATTTGGCGGATGAGCTACAACGCCTAAAAGCAGCTTCAGAAATAGATGAAGCCATCCAAAAGGACCCATCCGCTATCGTTGCTGATGGCCCTCAGGGCAAACCCATAACCACCGAAGGTATTTCTAAACAAAAGATAGAAGCAATCGATTTTGATGTGTTCCTTTGTCACAACGATGGCGACAAACCCGAAGTGAGAAAAATTGGAAAGCGCTTAAAAAATGGGGGACTTTTACCCTGGCTGGATGAGTGGGAATTGGGTCCGGGTTTACCGTGGCATAATCGCCTTAAAGAACAGATTAAGAAAATTAAAACGGTTGCTGTATTTGTTGGAAGTGACGGGGTTGGCCCCTGGCAGCAGCCTGAACTGGAAGCCATTTTGCAGGAATTCGTTAAACAGGGCTGTCCTGTCATTCCAGTTCTGCTTTCAACTGCCGCTCAAATGCCGGAGCTTCCCATCTCTCTGAGAGGCACATCCTGGGTGGATTTCAGAAAACTGGAGTCTGATCCCATGGGCCAACTGATCAGGGGCATAACGGAAGGACAATCCGCTGAAATTCGGCCCACGGTCTTTCTGGCCGAAGTGACCGATGACCTCGAGCCTCAGCGGGACAACGTAAAGCGGTATCTTGATCAGCAGGGCATGGATATCCTGCCGGCCAACCTGTATCCGCGCGATGCGGCTCAATTTCAAGAGGCGGTGGACAGGGACCTCGCCAGATGCATGCTTTTTGTCCAGCTGCTCAGCGGCGTCGTGGGGAAAAAACCATCGGGCACTTCAATGACCTATGCGCGTCTCCAATACGAACGGGCACAGCATGCAAGCAAACCGATCCTGCAATGGCGCAGTCGTGACCTGGATATTTCCACTTCAGCCGATGCAGATCATAAAGCCTTATTGGGACTCAACACGGTTCTGGCCGTTGGCATCGAAGAATTTAAGCGCGAGATCCAGAAACGCGCTTTCTACAGACCACCATCCCGGGAACCTGTGCATGCCTTCGTGTTTGTAAACATGGAGGCAAGCGATCGCTCCATGGCTGATGCGGTTTGTAAGGTTTTGGATCAGCATGGCGCAGAGTACATTTTGCCTTTGCAAGGGGGCAAAGCATCAGAAATTCGCGAAGATTTGGAACAAAATTTGTTGGATTGTGACGGCGTCATCGTCATTTACGGTTGCACTACCGTAAAATGGGTGCGTGAGCAGTTGCGGCAATGTCGCAAGATTCTTGCCAAGCGTGAGCGCCCATTAAAGGCTTTAGCTGTCTTTGAAGGCCCGCCTGAAGAAAAGGTTCCCCTGGATTTGAGGCTGCAAAACATGCAAATTTTGGATTGCCGCAAGGGCATCAATGACTTCGTACTAAATACGTATTTGAAATCTTTATAATCAGAGGAGATCCAATGAGCACTTCTATGCCTTACCCGGGCCTGCGTCCCTTTCGAGGGGATGAGACTGACATCTTCTTCGGTCGTGAGGAACAGGCCGACGAATTGTTGGAAAAACTGGAGGGATCACGATTTCTGGCGGTGGTGGGGCCGTCGGGATGCGGTAAGTCCTCCTTGGTTCGCGCAGGCATGATTACTGCACTGGAGGCAGGTTTCATGGCAAGTGCCGGGGCTTTTTGGCGCGTGGCTGACATGCGTCCCGGCAGTCATCCGCTAAAACGGCTGGCAGCAGCGCTTTTTGACGCACTGGAGGGTGCCTGGGGTGAAAAAACAGAGGATGCTGTTGCTCTATTGCATGCAACCTTGCGGCGCGGGCCGCTTGGCCTGATAGAAGTATTGCGCGATACACCGTTGCCCCCCCAGACGAATCTGCTGCTGCTGGTGGATCAGTTCGAGGAAATTTTCCGCTATCGCGAGCGGGTCGACCGGGACGAGGCTGATGCCTTTGTGGCCATGCTGCTGGATACGGCTTCCCAGCGTGAGATTCCGGTCTATGTGGTGATTACCATGCGGTCCGACTTTCTGGGCGACTGTGCGGTGTTTCCCGGCCTTCCTGCAGCATTGAATGAGAGCCAGTTTTTGACGCCACGCCTCACCCGCGAGCAGTCTCGTGAAGCCATCGTCGGACCTGCCCGGGTATTTGGGGGGGACGCCGATCCTGATTTTGTTAATTGCCTGCTCAATGACATGGGCTCATCTCCTGACCAACTGCCGCTCATGCAGCATTTGCTCATGCGGATTTGGACGCACAAGCAGCGTGAAACATCGACTCGCTTTCAACATGACGGCCCATCTGTCGAAATGCAAGCAAAGGCTGATGGATTTAGGTTTACGCTTGCTGATTATGAAGCTGCCGGCGGTTTAGCCAAAGCCCTGTCCAATCATGCCGATGAGGTGTTTGAACAGTTGAACGACGAACAGCAGAAAATCGGCGAGGTGCTGTTTCGTTGTCTGAGCGAGCGTGGCCCTGAAAAACGCGACACCCGCCGCCCTGTACCGCTCGAGGTGGTGGCGGCGGTTGCCGGAGCTCCAACAGGGAGAGTCAAGGAGGTCGTGGAGGCCTTTCGCCATCCGGATTGCAGCTTTGTCACCCCAGCCGCAGGGGAGCCCTTGTATCCTAATACGGTTTTAGACATTAGCCATGAAAGTTTGATCCGGCAATGGGAACGATTGAATGAGTGGGTCGAACTTGAGGCAAAATCAGCCGAAAATTACCGATTTCTGGAACAGACTGCACTCCTCTGGAAAAAGAGGCGGGCCGCGTTGTGGGGCACGCCCAATCTGGAAAATGCTTTGGCCTGGAAGGAGATGGAAAAGCCCACGCCAACCTGGGCGGAACGATATGGCGGCAACTTCGAGCTGGCCATGGATTTTTTAGATGCCAGCGACAGAAAACGCAGAGACAGAGAGGCAGAAGAAGAGGCAAAACGCAAACAAGAGTTGGCGCAGGCCAAAGCCCTGGCCGAAGCCCAGGAGAAACGGGCCGAAGCGGAGCGACAGAGAGCTGAAAAAGAAGCCGCCAATGTGGTGCGAATGAGACGCATGGTAACGGCGTTAGTTCTCGGAGGGCTTATTGCGTGTGGTGCTGCCATATTTGCTGTCTATCTGAGCGTACAATTTAAGGCGGCCAAAGACGAGGCCCAAACAGCACAGAATAATGCTGAGGAAAGTGCTGTAAATGCTACAAATGAGGCAAAACGTGCAGAAAGAGCTAGCAAACGTGCAGACAAAGAAAGTCAATATTCAACTATCCGGGAAATGGTGGCCATCGCCAACAGCAATCTGGAGAATGATCCGGAACGCAGCCTGTTGCTGTCTTTACAAGCGATGTCCACCGCGAAAGAAGCATTGAAATCTGAGACATCAATAGACGGTAACAATCCACATGATGTGGGCGATACCTTGCCCGAGATTCAAAATGTCATCCACGGCGCGATGGAATCTTCTCATTTGAAAGCGAAATTTTCCGGACACTTTATTCCTTTTTTGAGTGTTGCCATAAGCCCTGACGGCAAGAAGATAGCCACGGCCGACGCTGTGGGTATCGCCAGAATTTGGAACGCTGAAGCCAATGGCGGACCGCTGCTGAACCTGACGGGCCACACCAGCAAAATATATGGCATTGCCTTCAGCCCGGACGGTTCTCGCGTGGCGACGGCAAGCGCTGATAAGACTGTTGGGATATGGGATGTTTCCACCGGTGAAGAGCTCAAGACGCTGCGCGGTCATAAGAGATCCGTCGAGGCGGTGGCTTTTAGTCCTGATGGACGGCATCTGGCCACCGCCGGCTACGACAAAACCATAAAAATATGGGAAACCGCCTTTGGGCGGGAAGAATATACGCTCAATAAAGACTTAACGGGGCATACAGAGGCTGTCAGAAGTATCGTATACTCCCCGGACGGTAAATTTCTGATAAGCGCCAGCTTGGACAAAACCATTGCTATCTGGGATGTTCAAACGGGAAAAGAGCTGCTGCCCCCACTCAGAGGCCATACCGGAGAAATCCTGGCTGTTGCCATCAGCCCGGATGGGAAATATATTGCTTCCGCCAGCAAGGATAAAACAGCGAAGATATGGGATCTTGAGTCCAAACGGGAACTGAAAACGCTGCTCGGGCACAAAGACACGGTTCATCATTTGAATTTTAGCCGAGACGGCAAAACACTGGCCACCGCCAGTTTTGACCATACCGTCAAGCTATGGGACGTTGAAAGCGGTGAGCTGATTCGGACATTTGATCAACACAAAGCCGGTGTAACGGGGGTTGTGTTCAGCACAAATGGAAAAGAGATTGTCAGTGTCAGCCGCGATGGTCAAATGTATTTGTGGGACGCGTTTTCAAAGAAAGCTCGTCATAGCCTCACCAACACGGCTGCCAAGGTTTATGCTGTTGCCATCAGTCCGGACAAGGCGAAAATTGCAACCGGCGGCCAGGATGGAAAAGTCATCATCCGCAATTTTTTTTCCGGCAAAATGGAACGTACCATTTATGCCCATTCTTCTACGATCTACGATTTGGCTTTCAGCCCGGACGGCAAGCACCTGGCCACCTGCAGTGCAGATTTGTACGTCAAAATCTGGGACGTTTCATCCGGCAAACAACTACGCAGCTTTTTTGGGCATTTTGGCGCCATTAATGGCATCGCCTTTAGTCGGGATGGAAAAATGCTTGCTACGGCGAGTAGCGACAAATCGGCAATCATCTGGAACGCCGAAACAGGCGAAATAATACACAAGCTCAAAGGGCACCAAGGCGCTGTATTCGATGTCGATTTCGACCCCAATGGGGAATATCTGGCCACCGCCAGCGCGGATAAGACGGCCAAAATATGGGATATTGCGACCGGCAAGGAACGGAAGCCATTTAAGGGCCAAACACTTCAAGTATATGGCGTTGCCTTCAGCCCGGACGGCAGATTCCTGGCAACGGCCAGTTTCGACAGGAGCGCTAAAGTATGGAAAATAAGCACGGGGAAAAAAGAGCATGATTTAGCCGGGCACATCAATGGTTTGTATGGTGTGGCGTACAGTCCGGATGGTCGTTTTATCGCCACTGCAAGCTACGACAGCACCGCCATTATCTGGGATGCCAAAACAGGCCAAAAATTGTATTCCCTGCCCGGGCATTCTAAAGCAATTAACAGAGTTACCTTCAGCCCGGACAGCATGTATCTGGCAACGGCAAGCTTCGATGGGACTGTTGCGATTTGGAATGTGTTTGCTCCCGGTGAACTATTGAGGTTAGAGGCCCACGAGGGTTCGGCAAAGGCCGTGACCTACAGCCCTGACGGCAAATATTTTGCTACCGCAGGATCGGATAAAACGGCGAAAATCTGGGACGCCGAAACCGGACTGGAAATCCTCACGCTAAAGGGACACCAAGCGTATGTTAATGGCGTTGCCTTCAGCCCGGATGGAAGCCAACTGGCAACCGCCAGCTCGGATAAGTCTGTCAGGACGTGGGATACCCGTTCGGGTGGACTGCTATCAATTTTAAATGGTCATAAAGACTTTGTTAAAGATGTGGTTTTCAGCCCGGATGGCAAATATCTGGCAACTGCCGGTTATGACAAACTCGCCATCATATGGGACGCTGAATCAGGAAACATATTACACAAACTGGCAGGGCATACCATGCTTGTTATGGGCGTGGCTTTTAGCCCGGACAATAGCAAACTGGTAACCGGCAGTTTTGATCGGACCGCAAAAATATGGGATGTTCAGACCGGTGAGGCGTTAACAACCATCAAGGGGGTTATCGACCCGATTACAAATGAGGGAGATATCGAACCGATTACAGCTGTGGCCTATGGCCCGGATGGCACTCGTATTGCCACCGCAAGTACGGATGGCAAAATCAAGATTTGGGATGCTGAAAGCGGCAATGAGCTCTTAACATTTTCAGACCACAAGTCCTGGGTCACCGACATCGCTTTCAACAAGGATGGTTCGCGTCTGGCATCTTCGAGCTGGGATAAAACCGCCAAAGTATGGGATCTTAAAACCGGCAAAGCATTATTTACTTCCCGCGGGCATATTGGTGACGTCAATGGCGTTGCTTTTAACAACAAGGATAAAACGACATTGGCTTCCGCCGGCGAAGACGGGACCGTTCGCCTGTACTCGCTTGAGGAGGAAAGACTCTTTAATTTGGCTCTCTGGAAGGTCACACGAACACTTAATCCACAGGAATGCGAGCAGTTATTGGGTCAGGAAACATGCCCGCAGATAATCACCGCGGCAGGCAAAGTGGTCGAGGGTAAATATCTGGCCTATGCCGGAGATGTTGATGATGCCGCTGCAAAATTCCAAGAAGCTCTCCAACTTTATCCGGGTTTAAATATCAATCCTCAAAAACAGGCAGCCAAACTATACGCATCGACCCTTTTGGAATCCGGCAAGAGTTACGCGCAAATGAAAAAATTCGATCTTGCCGAGGAAACTTTTAATCTGGCCCTTCAAGTAGATCCCTCATTGAGCGTCGAGTGGAAAAATGAAATCGTTAAAACTGCTGCAACGGCCTTCGTGGCGGAAGGTGATGCTTATGCGCGCAAGGGCGAGATCGATACCGCTGTCGCCACATATAAAAAAGCAATTCAGTTCAATTCGACCTTGAATATCGACCCCGATAAGAAAGCAGCCAATGCAGCCTCTTCTTCGATGTTGGCGGAGGTGTATGAGCTATTTGGAAATTATAAAGATGCAGAGGCGATAGCTGTCATCGAAAAAATGCAAGTCATGAAAGCAGAACTCGATTTAACGGCTAGGGAATGGTACCAATTATGCGTTATTGGCAACGCCCTCAAAGTTCCCCAAAAAGTGACGCCATCTTGTGAATTTGCGGTTGAATTAAATCCTGATAATGAGGAATACGCAAAAACAGAGGGCGTTGTAAAGGCGCAAGCGGGGGATTATGAAGGAGCGATCGCAAGCTTTAGAGCCGCAGGCGAATTAGCGAAAGATGGAAATAAAAAACTGCAGTATCAAACATGGATAAATGATCTTCAGGCTGGCAAGAATCCGATCACAAAGGACATAGCAAATGAGGTCACAAATAAATTAGTGACGGATTTGCTCAAATAAATCGTAATCGAAAGCATCGCCGGCGCCAACAGCACAGAATCAAGCCCCGCCTCTTGATCTTGGAGGTGGGGTTTTATTTCTCCAATCCTGATTGTCAGAGACTTGACGTATGGTATTGTATTCTTAATGGAATCCTATGTGTTTAGGTTTTGGATATGAAAACCATATGTCAAAAAAACAGGTATACAACAGACCTTCTTTATTCGCAGATATCTTTCGTATCCACGTTGTAAGGTGTCGTCATGTCGAACCATGTGTCGGCAGGCTTGGCAAAAAGGTCCTGGTTGCTTATTAGCAACTGCTGGCGAACACCTTCATCCATTTTAACGCGGTAGAGGGTTTTGACGGTTTTTAAATCCTCGATAGATATATTTTCCACGTTGCGCAGATCGGCGCACCTCAGATCCGCTCCCGTCAACTGGGCGTTATTGAAATCAGCCTTCTTTAAATCTGCGAATCCTAATTGAGCCCTCCTCAGATCCACATCCCCCAGGTTAACCTCCGTCATGTTGGCTTCACGGAAGTCGGCACGCTGAAAATTGCCTTGCCTCAGATCGGCACGTTCCAGGTTGGCACCGCGCAAATCGGCATTTCGAAAGTCCGTTTCTCGCAACCGGGCGCCGCGCAATTCCGAATTGCGTAAATTGGCTTTAACCACAAACGCTTGGTACACGTCGGCATACCTGAGGTCCGCCTTTTTCAAAAAGGCGCCTTCAATCGCGTTCATGCGATCTGATTCAGATTTAATCCCCCAATAATTGTGCGGCAGTTTAGTAACATGCTGTTCTCTCAAGTCGAAAAATACATCGTAGCCGACCTGATGAAACAGCCACGGTACCAGGGCACTAAAGTCCTTATATTTCTGAAGGTGACGTTCAGGGGTTCCCTTGAAAACACCCAAAGACAAAATCCAAACCACCAGTGCGACCAGCGTAACACTGACAATTGTGGAAACTTTTATCCGCCTTTTTTCTTTTGAACGCATTGTTCTCTGTTCGCTGGGTCGGGAAGATTGGTGAAAATAGATGGCCATCATGATGGCAAGTGTTACAAAAACGATGTGAAAACCGGTGACCGTCCAATCACGCCGCAACAAATAGTGAAGCCACAAACCGATAAACGCCGCCGGTATTGTAATCCAGGCCAGCACCTTCATGCCGGCGACTTCCAGCCAGGCCATTGTTGACCCGTCATTGCTGGATGCTTTTGGCTGGGAGGACAATATCAGCACCAGGCGCTGCAAGTGAAATAAAAACCAGGCATAAATACTGATCATCACCAGCGGTGTAATCAGGTAGAGGAGGTCGGCGGACATGCGGGTGCCGATAATCGGCAGAGAAGTCGAATTAGTGGCCAACGACACGTCATCGGTTGTTGCGATCACCAGCCAGGCGTATATGCTCACATAAGCACAAACCAGAAAAGAGATGATGAACATCTTGTTTGTTTTTTGCTTTTTGACGCTCTGCTCCAAAAAGCCCATCGCCAGACTGAATTTCGAGTCGTAGCGGGCGGCCCATTCCGCACTGGGCTGTTGCTGCTGCTG
This sequence comes from Desulfobacterales bacterium, assembly GCA_050116835.1. GTDB lineage: Bacteria > Desulfobacterota > Desulfobacteria > Desulfobacterales > JAHEIW01 > JAHEIW01. Next base: position 4,417 of record JASFNW010000020.1, on the reverse strand, counting down.
CCAGTCCAGAGCCACTTGCAGGTCGGTTTCTTTGTAAAGGCCTGCTTTGCCGCTGGCATGCAGCTCGGCGCTTTGGGCCAAGCGCTGGTATACCCTGGCGGACTCGGCTTCCCGGTCCACCCAATCGGCCAGGGTTTTCCATTGTCGAATCAGACTTTCGTGGGAAATATCCACCAGTGGATCGTCTGTGGCGGTGCTGGAGGAAATGACCAAAAAATTGCGGTTGTCGGCATTGAAGCGCTCAATCAGTGACATGATGGTTTGCGGTGATACTTTTTTGCCGCAGATAGCCGTGATTTGACTCAGGTGGGCGGGCCGGCGGATGCGCCGGTTGGAGGCATCGGTCTCTGTGAGGGCTTGAAACGTGCGCTTTGCGATCAGGCGGTGTTCCTCATCCAGATCTTTGAGGGCTTCGTCGGCATGCAGGCGCAGGGCATTTTTGAGGGTACCCGATCGTTCGTAATGCTCGAGATCGATTGGCCCTTTATGGCCGTCGTTTGCCCACTCATTCCAAGTCCGCATCAACGCATGTTGCAGTATCGGGAGATCGTCCCGCGTGTCGAGGCTTTCATTCAGCAATCGGTCCATGAGCCGGGGGGTCATATTGGCTCCGGTCAGCCGGATGGGGCCCAGGAAGGCTTCCCGGCGCTGGTGACGGGTCAGGCGCGGAACTAGATACTGACTATTATTCATCGCTTCCGGCAGCCCCTGGAAGGCGTCACATTCGCCTATAAAATCCGACCGCATGGTCATTATGACGTAAATGGGAACCACCGATTGTTCTGTTAGATCCAATAAGATGGAAACAAAATCGGCCGCCGCCTCGCGCTTTTTTGTCGTTTGCGCCTGCTGAAAGCGAAACAGCTCTTCAAACTGATCCACTACGATCAACAGGTTGCTGTCTTCAGCATTTAAGATTGTTTGTGCCAATTCGACGAGCACTTGGGCCCCCCGGCGTTGAACCGTTTCCAGCAATTTTTCAACGGCAGCGGGCGTATCGTTATCGGATAAGGAGGTCAGAGAGGCAACTAGATGGTAAAGCGGTGCGTCGCCCGGCTTGAATGTCGCAACCTCCCATAAATCCCGGTCTTGAACCAAAAAACCCGCTTCCAGGTTGGGAATGAGTCCCGCCCGCACCAGAGAGGATTTACCACATCCGGAACTGCCGACTACGGCCACAAATCGGTTGGCGTATAATTGTTTCAGAAGGGCGTGCGTTTGCTCTTTGCGTCCGAAATAGTAAAGGCTGTCGCGGCTTTCAAATGGACGCAAACCGACAAATGGGTTTTGCACGGCGGTATTGCGATTCATTGCCCCACTCCACTCGCAAGGAGGCGCGCGGTAATATGGGGATCGATCTGGTCTGTCTGGCTATTATCCAGAATGTCAATGTGGATTAAAGGCGGAAAGGAAGGCAGCTCCAGCTGGCCTGCGCCGTGGGGTGCCAGAAACAGCCAGATGTGTTCGAGGCTTGATTGATTTTCGAATTCAAATTGCCCTGAGATCACCTTAAATGCCTTTTTGATGCGTCCAATCAACCAGGCGGGGCCGACCTTGCCAAAAACCAAAACCAGGTTTTTAACATTTTTCACAGATTGCTCGAATTTGACCAGGCTGACGGTGGGATCTTTGGATTCATGGTTGAAATCGACTTCAGCCCCTTTATCCATGAGGAAATCGGCCAGTTTAAAGGCATAGCGCTGGTCCTTCTGATGGGTATCGATGAGATAGCTCACATGTCTGACCGATTCGTCCGATTGCTGCCGGCACTGATCAATGCGCTCGCGTATGAGACCCACGAAATCGCTTTGCAGACATTTGACAAACTCATATTGACCCAACTTTCTGGGTCTTGTTTCGCAGTTTTGGAGAAACTGGCGCTGCTCATCGTTTTTGATGGCGGCGATATCCAGATCGGAAGGTAGCCAAACCAGCTGAGGAATCGATTGCTCAAAGACAATCTCGTGCTGTTCGCGAGGATACGTGGTTTCTTTGAGGCCTGCCATTTTTCGCCCCGGCCACTGGTTCAGCAGGTGAATGGAAAACTTCACCCGGGTCAGTGATTGGCTCATGGCATCGGCGTGATCTGCTGCATCCATGGGCGGCGGAATATCATTGACGATCATAACTTTTTGCTGTTGTGCTTCGGCGATAATGCGCTCTTTGAAGTCCTGAAGCGCCTCAGGTACATCTGCAATAAAAATAGACATATCATCGACTTTAGAAACATTTTCTATCTCGATGGGTGATGCCGGATTCATTTTCTGGATTAAGGCTTCGATGGCATCCACGATAGGTCGCATTTGCTTCTCAAACGTAATGTCGTTCGGGGAGGTAAAATCACCCGGAGATTCATCGGAGTCTGCATCGTTCATGGGAAACCCGCTGGTACCTTGAAATTCCGCTGGCCATTCTTGATACGGGATATTGTGGAGGAGGATGTTAAAAAGGCGAGATGAGTCGCTTACGAGCAATTTCCCTTTTTGTTGGCTGTTGTATTGGTGAAATCGGCGCAGTTCTTTTTGGCAATAATCAGATTTGAGATAATTGCGAGATGTCAGGGCGAGGAAAACGGCAGATGAATCCAGGGCGTTTTGAATGGCGTCGTCGAACACCGTATTGCCGAGCATCCGCTTTTTATCACGCCAGATATTAAGATCCGTCAGACCCCGGCGCTTGTTCAGCCAGTTGAAAAGCCAGTCCTCGAAAACGTCTACCCAGCCCGGACGCCCACCAAACCCATAATTGTCGTTATGAGCGTAACTAATGAAGATATCGTAATCGTAACCAGGTAATTGAGCCATGATATTTAACTATTTGCAAGATATTTAAACCTGAATTAAGCGATCTTTTGTGCATTAAGGGCCGTGTTTAGTCTGCAAGTTTCATGAATGAAAAGCGGCGGTCAAGATATAAAATCATAATAAGCCGTTGAAAATAAAAATCAAGCCGAACAAAGAGGTGTTTGTTTTGAAAGCGGTGCCTGGATAATAGACAGCCATGAGCTGGCAATAAGCGTCATCGCAGAACTCACCACTTATTATTGCGCAACAACCAAACTCTTCCTTGAGATTTTTCTGGGTAACAGAGATCATCTCAACTGAACTTCTTGCAGTTTTAAGGTTGATTTGCCAACTGTTGGAATTTCACCACTTACCTGGATCGGCAGTCGCGAGGCAGGGTCAATATAAAAAGCAATGTTCTTACGGAATCCCAGGAATGAAAAATTCTCCACTTTTTCCAGGGATGATTCCAACGGCCGGGTTTCAAGCAAAATTTTCTGCGCTTTTAGCTTGCCTTGTCGGCGATTTTCATTTTGCTGTCTTTTTTCGACATAGTCGATCTTGATTGAATGTAATCCCGCTGATTTCAGTTGCACCTCAAACAGTTGTCTTTTTCCAAATACGCACAGGACTAGCGGTTTGTCGTTATCCAATTGCTCAAAGGCTGACGCAATGTAAACCAGTAGTAACCGTTCGGAAACATTCGGACAGCCCAATTGAGACAGGTTGTGCGGATAGAATGTATCCACAACGTCTGTCCATTGTTCCGGATCCTTCTTCGCCTCTTCTTGATCCACCGGTTCCTTTCGATGTCGAAAAACACCTTGCTGGGTAAATCGGTAGGTTTTCTTAAAGTCATCTTCTCCTTTTCGCAGCCTGATTCTGCCGAGTGCGGTTGCATCTTTTGGGTCGAACCAAACCCGGTTTAATATCTCTACCGGCGGCTGGAAGATTGAATCGATGATGGTGTCGCTGGCAAGCATATAGGCGCCCGCATCTGGAATCTCTAACGCATCACCCTGCTTATTCTCAATTAGCGCGGCTTTTACTTCATCGGCAGACTTTGGTTCCAGATGAAAATGACTGGTTACATCAACCAAAAAGCTTTTGGCATGATAAGAGAGCTTGGCCCACGGTACCCGATTCACATCGAGCTCGAGTCGAGAATAGGATTGCGACCCAATTGAATTAGAAGAATCACTCAATAAGATTATACTTAGCGATAAAACAAGGAGTAAAAATATCTTACCAATCTCCATGTCGATATTCTCCTAAAGGAATATCAAAAGTGCCAATCTCACAATATAATAGACGAACGTATGATTGAGATAAAAGACAACTGCTTTTCGTGAAATAAGGTATAACTTATAAACTGCTTGTCAACCCGTGCAATAAGGTTTCGTAATTGAAAAAAAAGTGGTTTGAGGATTGGGCCGTGATAAAAAGAATTAAAATAATGTATTTGTGGTATTTACCTTTCTCTTTCTCTACTTATATTTAGAAGAAGGGCAGTAGTGTCCAATTAAGATTCGAATAAATTCAATTGGATATGGCCACTAGTAATTTTGTTTTTGTAATCAATCTCTGTAAGTGCCTTTAAAATGGGCATTTTTTCAAAAAGAGTAATACTAAAA
>JASFNW010000019.1:0-49281 GCA_050116835.1 Desulfobacterales bacterium | reverse complement strand
CAATCGAAAGTGAAACGGCGAATTTGAGCAGCGCTAGAACGTCTATTCGAATGGGAAACACCTCTGCGCCCCAAGATATAGCGATACCCAGTATGACGTACAGGGCGGCCAGACGAGCCAGGTTGAAAATTTTTTCTCCGTAACGGGCGGTGGCCTGGAACAGATCGCGGGTCAGCGACTCGCGCAGCAGGCTGATGAGCAAAGCGCCGATGGCCCACAACACCAGCAGGCGGCCTGTCAATTGAAACCAGGCGGCTTTGTATGTGATCATCGCATTTATGAGCGCAAAGGCCCCCAGCAACAGCAGCGGTATGAGGGCAGCAACGACCACCTTGAGCGCCGAAATGAAGTAAGGATAAGACACCTCGGGCATTTTGGCTCTGAGCGGCTGCACGCCGGCTTCAATCCTTGTCAGAACCCGATCCCGGCCCAGCAGGCTATACAAAACCGCTACGATAAACGTCAGCATGATCAAAGACCCGGCAAATCCCAGCACCCGGCTCTGCTCGAGAATGTTTTTGACGATCTGCGGTATCATGAGCGGCAGACCGAGCATCCACTTGTACAGATAGTCGATCGTATCCCAGTTCCAGCCAAGCGGTTTGCGTTCGAACATGGAGCGCGCCTGACGCTCAATGTCCTCTTTGACGCGCGTCGCCTCCTGGACCATCTTGTCTCCAATTTTTTCTGAAATAGAAATCTCGGGCTGTTTTTTTTCCTGGGTCGCCTCTTTTGAGTCCACCGCCAGAGCGCCGTTTGCAACCCAGAAAACCAGCATGATAACCAGCATCATTCGGGTGCGAAGTGTCATGTCCCGCATACCTTTCCAGTTCGTGGGATTTATTTTTTGCAATCAACTGAACAAATAGTATACATGTAATTCTACGGATAAGGAAGTCAAGGTCAGAACCTTTTTAACCTTTTGTTCATAAAGGGACCCCCATCAGCCAAAAGGGAGTGTCAAGATGATCATCCTGCTGAATTCATCGAAAACCCTGGACATGCAATTGCCGGCTCGCTTATCCAAGCATTCCATGCCGGAATTCTCCGCTGAATGCGCAATTCTGGTAAAGGCGCTGCGCAAACTTTCCGTTTCCGAATTGGCAACGCTGATGGGAATAAGCGAGAAACTCGCCGTTTTAAATGTTGAGCGCTATCGCGACTGGCAGACGCGGCCCGGCCCTGCCAACGCAAAGCAGGCCTTGCTGGCATTTAAGGGCGACGTCTTTGAGGCCATGGATATTGAATCCTACGCCGCGAAGGATTTTGATTTTGCCCAGCAGCATCTGCGGATTCTATCCGGGCTTTATGCCGTGCTGCGGCCGCTGGACCTGATCCAGCCCTACCGCCTGGAAATGGCGACCCGGCTTTCAGCGGACGGCAGCCAGAACCTGTATGATTTCTGGGCAGACAAAATCCTTGATTCGCTGGGTGACCTGCTGCGGCGGGAAAAATCCGGGACGCTTGTCAATCTGGCCTCCCTTGAATATTTCAAGGCCGTCGGGGCGGACCGGTTGAAGGCCACGGTCATCACGCCGGTTTTTAAGGAGCAGCGGGGCTCCAGCTACCGGGTGGTGGCGATCTACGCCAAAAGGGCCAGGGGCCGGATCTGTGATTTTATCATCCGCAACCGGATCCGGCAGCCCGAGAAAGTGAAATCTTTTGATTCGGATGGCTATCGCTTTCGCGCCGACATGTCCACGGACACGCAATGGGTATTTGTACGCCGGCATAAAAAAGACAGATGACCCATTTTTACTTTGATGTGCTATGCCGGGCCAAGCAGAAGTCAGAGGACGGGCAGCGTATGCGGCTAGCGGTCGATTTTGTGGCGAACGAGTTCGGGATGATGCATGATCCGTAAAGCTTCTTCTTCCCATTTCCGGACCTGTTGCGGGCTTTTGCCGAGGACGGCAGCCACCTGGTCAACGGTCATCTCGTGACCGTCGATCAGCCCCAATCGCATCTGCAGCACCTGGCGCTGGATCTCATCCATCAATTCCAGAATCGCTGATAGCTTTATTTTAACCTGTTGCGTGTACAAACTGTCGCTCTGTTCTGGATTCATACTCGATTTGATGCCGCTGCAGAATGATGCGATGCCCATGGATGACCTCCCCGAAGAACATAAAGCTGACCCGCCGCCTGAAACAAATATCGGCTTAAAGCTCGTGAAACTTGAATACATGGGAGCAGAAGAAACTTTCGCGCGCACCCGGTCCCGGTTGTTGACTTGGCAAAACCCCCTGTGCTAAAAACAAAATAACATCGCAGCCTACTCACCCGAAACCCAGAGGTCGCCATGGCATGACATCAAAACCCCGCTTCTCAGAATGAGAAACGGGGTTTTTTGATGGCAGGCAGGTATAACCCGCAACCGTCAAGGAGGGCGCATGTTTAAAGCGGTGGCCAGTCCATTTCTGGTTGAAGATGATGGTAAATTCCGTATCAAAAAGGCAGCGACAACGCCGCCAAAAGATGCCGTAGACAAAAAGAAATGCAAAAAGCGCCTCGCAAAACGCATCGACGAAATATCCGATTTACAGCGCATGCTGTATGCGCATGATCGCTATGCCATCCTGCTGATTTTCCAGGCCATGGATGCCGCCGGCAAGGACGGCACCATTCGTGCCGTAATGAGCGGAATCAATCCGGCCGGGTGTCAGGTATTTTCATTCAAACAGCCGTCGGCTGAAGAACTGGACCACGATTTTTTATGGCGCACGGCCAGACGTTTGCCCGAACGCGGCCGGATCGGTATCTTCAACCGCAGTTATTATGAAGAGGTTCTGGTGGTTAAGGTTCATCCGGAATATCTTGAGGCCCAGAAGCTTCCTGAAAATACCGATATGAAAAACTTCTGGCGGCAGCGTTATCAGTCTATTTGTGATCACGAAAAGCATCTGGCGCACAACGGGACCGTTATTTTAAAATTCTGGCTGAATGTATCCCGCGACGAGCAGCGGCGGCGATTTCTGGCGCGCATTGACGAGCCCAGCAAAAACTGGAAATTCTCCGTCGGCGATGTCAATGAACGCAAATACTGGCCGGATTACATGGCCGCCTACGAAACGGCCATCAATGCCACCTCGCGCCCGTGGGCACCCTGGTATGCCATACCCGCCGACCACAAACCCTTTATGCGCATGTGCGTTGCTGATATTATTGTTCAAAATCTTAAAAAATTAAATTTAGCGTATCCGAAGGTGGACGCCGGGGAAAAGGCCCGATTTGCGGAGATGCGTGCACTGCTGGCGGATTGAATTCGTCTGCTGCTCCTTGGGCCAGAAAGCGTCTTGCATCGAACCGATCGAAAGGTAATCAGTAAAATTTTCAAAAACACCATAAAAGGATGGGGAGCATGTCACAGCAATTAGGCCTATTTTCAAAAGGTGACGCCGCAACGCTCGATGGCAGCCCCGCTGACCCATGGGCTGATCCGGCCACAGAAGCCAATGCGGTCGATGAAATATTTGCTGCCGACAGCCGTTACCGCAGCAGCCGCGAATATTTGCAGATTCTCAATTTTATTGCCCGCCTGCCGCAGTATTCGGCCTTCAATGGTTTTTTGCTGTATACCCAGAACCCGGCGCTTGCCCATGTGGCGACGGCCCGCACCTGGGCTCGCAATTTCGGCCGGCGCCTGAAATTTAATGCCCGCCCGCTGGTGATACTGGCGCCAATGGGACCGGTGCGGTTCGTCTACGATCTGAAGGACACCGAAGGTGATCCGGTTATAGCCGAGCAATTGACATCTTACGCGGCCTCAGACAGACTGCCCGCCAGCGTCTATGATAACACCATTCACAACTGCACGTTGCACGGTATCGCGGTACACGAAGTCGGTGAAGTCGATCGTCGCAACGATACGGCCGTGCGCATGACACCGTCCGTCAGAAAAAAATACGCGCAGTTGAATCTGGTAAAGGACGCCGGCTACCTGATAATGCTCAATCCGGCCGACAGGACAGAGACCCGATTCGCCAAATTGGCCCTCGAGCTGGGGCATATCTTTTGCGGGCATCTGGGAATCGACAAAAACGCCTGGTGGTTTGAACGGCATCATCTCAGCGCAACTCAGGAAGAGCTTGAAGCTGAATCCGTGGCCTTTTTGATCTGCCGGCGTAAAGGTCCGGCAGGCGTCGCAAAAACATTTCTGCGGCAATATCAACTGACCGATCAACAGCTGCCGGTTATCAGTTTTAACACGATTTTACAGGCGGTCAATTACATCGAGAGTATGGGCCGGTCTCGCTGGCGGGAGCCTAAAAAGCAGGGAAAATATTAGAATTTGATCTAATTTAAGCCAAGCCGCCGATCAGGTGGTCCGCGGCCCGCGAACCCACCCCCAGGATGCTTCCACGGCCACAGACGCGCAGATCACGATGATCGCCAGAACCTGCCAGGCCGTCAAGCCCTGACTCAGGAATATCACCGCCAGACAGGCTGCGATAACCGGCTTGAGAAAAAACAGATAGCTGCCGCGCGTGATGTCCGGCACGGCCGCCAATCCACCAATCCACAGAAACTGTGTTATCGTGGTGTTCCAGAATCCCAGGGTCAGCAGCGCAGCAAGCTGGCCGGGCTCCCGGTTAAAAAGTCTCGCCGGGTTGACCCAAATTTTCCAGAATAATCCGACAACGATCCATAACCCGACAGCACCCATAAACATTGTGATGGCCGTAATTCGCAGGGCCCCATAGCGGCCGATAATGGGTCTGACCATAACGGTATACGCGGCAACAACCGCGGCGCATCCCATGACCATGATAACACCGATAAAATTTTCTCCAACACCGGCCAGTTTGGCCAGATAGCCGTCGGTGATCAGCAGGGCGACCCCAATCATAGCACAGGCCCCGCTGATAATCTTGGGGCCGCTGAAAGGTTGTTTGTTCAGCCACAGATTTACCAGTCCCACGAAAATGGGGATGGTGGTCACCATGGTCGCTACCTGCGGGATGGTGGCAAAATCCAACGACCAGTGAAACAGCAGATAGCCCAGGGTTACGCCCATGGCAGCCAACCCCACCAGCCGCAGGCCATCTTTACGAAAAGGCACCAGCAGATTGCGCGAGTTCGGCAAAAAAAGCGCCAGTACGATCAGGCCCAGACCCCCCAGCAAAAAGCGCCAGACGGAGAGCTCCGGTCCTTTTACACCGCAAAGCACCGAGAAAAATTCACTGGAGGCATGCCCACACACACCGAGAAACACTGCCAGATATGCCAGCCATGAATATTTATGCCAGATGCCCATTTATGAGATCTCCTTTGCAAATTTCATTAAGGTGCCGGCCAGCGCTTCGGGTTGCTCGGATGGAATCAGATGGCCGGCGTCGGGCATGTCGACCCGCCGACCATCCGGAATCCGATCATACAGCGAATCAACAACGTCTTTTTCGAGAAAAACGTGATCCTGCAAGCCGGTGATGACCAGGATCGGTAAGGTCAGCTGTTCATAGGGAATGTCCCAGTCCGAGTTGCGACCGGCCTCCGCCAACAATTTGTAATGACCGCTGCCGGCCTCCAGAGCTGTGTAATCGGCATCGGCCAGCAGAAAGTTGGATCGATTATGCTGCAGCCAGTCTTCGTTCATCAACAGCGGTAAAAACAAATCGCGAAATAGCGGCAAGCCGCCGATTTCCACCGCCCGTACCAGCGCATCGCCGATCCATTTTAAACGCGGCCCTTCCCGGCGCAAAGTATTGATCAGCACCAAGCCGGTCGCTTCGATGCCCGACAGCAAAGTACGACAGGCGAACAGGCCGCCAATGGAAAGGCCCACAAAGATCGGTCTGGCCGGCGAAAGCGTCCCGAGCATTTTGACGGCGTCGGCAACGATCTGTTTTTCGCCAAGCTCATCGTCGGGTAAAAAAGGGCTGTCCGTCTGGCCGCGCATGTTGTAAGACAGGGTGCCGTAACCGGCTTTGCGCAAAATTGGGCATATGGCGCCCTCCCAGGCAGTGGTGTCACCGGTCAGGGCATTAAAAAAAACAAACGTGGGGGCGGCATCCGGGAATTCATGATGTTCATAGTAAAGACCGGTTTGCGGACCTAACTGCAAAAAGGACATGGCGGCCTCCTTTTTGAAAGTGTATTTTTTCAGGAAAATTCAAAATGAGGTCGACGAGTATGACAAAATGACTTTTATTTTGTCAAGCGTGCTTTTTGAGGCCTGAATGCTGTGGCTGTGTTTTGTTGTTTCCTTTTCTTGCTGCCCTGTGGCAGCGCTGCACTTTGATCGGCAATCAAAGCCGGAAGCCGGCATTGTACATCCAGAATTGCGTCTTGGCGGGGCGGTGGTTATGATCTTTGGCCGTTGCTCAGGAGGCAAGCAGACCTGTGTCGATCCACCCGTAAGCAACAGTTTCCAGCATCTCTCCGGCAAAAGGCAGGCGTTTTTTGCCCAGATACATGCCGTTTAATTTTTCATAAAATCGACGGCAGGGATTGTGCTCGAGGACCCATACGAGCATCGAATGGATATCACTGTGGTTGAGGGCGGTGGCCAGCGCCAGTACCAATTGCTTACCGATGCCCTGCCGCTGATAATTTTTCAGCACATAGAGGGTGTAAATTTCACCATCGTAAATATCATCGGCCTGCCGCGCATAGCCGCCGCTGATAAAACCACAGACCTCACCGGCATCTTCGGCAACATAGCTGCAGGCGCGTTTGCTTCGGGTTTCTTTTAGAAATCCCCGTTCCAGTTCTCCGGCTGTCATCGCATACAGGTAGCCGAAGGGCACCAGACCCAGATAGGTATCCTTCCAGGTCTGGACATAAACATGCGCCATGGATTGCGCGTCTGCTTGGCGTGAAGGGCGAATCAGCATTTAATAATCCACCTCGCGGGGTTTCAGTCTTTAATATAATACAAAAACCAGGGGTTCAAAGACACGCTTTCAAGGTTTCAGGCGTCAGGTTTCAAATACAGCGGCAGGAGTGCTGAAGACTGAAGTCGGGAAATCAGTTGTAAAGCGATGCCGGCGGAAATTAGATTGATCGGAAAAGTCGTGGGTTGTATTCAGCGCACGGGGCTGGCGAGCACAGCTTCCAGACCGGCGCCGGTTTCTACTAGCGTCTCTTTCCTTTGCTTCGGCAGGCGCTTGATGTTCCGTTCAACCTTCAGAGCCCGGCTTCTCGGGCCGACCCGCAGCTTAAATACCAGGGTCAGGGGACCGCGCCCCCTAAGATACTTTGCACCGCCATTGCTCCGGTGTTCGGCAAATCTGCGCTCAACATCTGTAGCGATGCCGGTATACAGGCTCCCGTTCCGGCATCGGATCATGTAAACATACCATTCATCTGTTTTTTGCATGAATCGGTCAGTCACTGTCCGAGGCACAATGACAGCCGGTTCCACAGCCTGCCGGTTGCTGGGTCGGCGAATCGTTGATGCCGACAATCTCAATGTCAAATGTCAGCGTTTTGCCGGCCAGCGGATGATTAAGGTCAACCACAATTTTTTGGTCATCGGCTTCAACGATTTGAGCGGGAACCTGCCGGCCTTCAGGTGAGGAAAGGGCTACTGTTTGGCCGACTTCGACATCCATTTCCGCCGGGACCTCCGATCGAGCAAACGAATGGGCAAGACTTTCATCCCTGTGCCCGTATGCTTCCTCAGGATCAAGGGTGAAAACCTTTTTTTCGTTCACGGCCATTCCCAGCAAGGCCTTTTCAAATCCGGTGATAACCTGACCGGCGCCCATTTCAACCTCCATGGGATGACGCCCCTCACTGGTATCGAACACTTCTCCGCTTTGCAGGGTTCCTTTGTAATGCACGCTGACAAAATCTCCGTTTTCTACTTTAGCCATTTGGATCTCCTTAATAATAATAGTTGGGGCATAGGGTAACTATTAAAACAGGCGAGTCAAGCACGTGTTAAAACATTCGCTTTACATTCCCGATTCAGACTGATACAGTGCGCGGTTTTAAATCCAAATACCACAGAACAAGGTGTGATACGAATAATTTATGAATCGTTCCTATCAAAAAGAAATTGATCGCCGCAGAACCTTCGGAATTATCAGTCACCCGGATGCAGGCAAGACCACGCTGACTGAAAAGCTCCTGCTTTTCGGCGGGGCCATTCAGCAGGCCGGCGCTGTAAAAGCACGCAAAGCCGCCCGGCACGCCACCAGCGATTGGATGGCAATCGAAAAAGAACGCGGGATTTCGGTCACCACCTCCGTGATGAAATTTAACTACCGGAATTTTGAGATTAATCTTCTTGATACGCCGGGTCACCAAGACTTTTCCGAGGATACCTACCGGGTTTTAACCGCCGTCGACAGCTGCTTGATGGTGATCGACAGCGCCAAAGGGGTCGAACCTCAGACCGAAAAACTGATGGAGGTCTGCCGCATGCGGAATACCCCGATCATGACATTCATCAACAAACTGGACCGCGAGGGCCTGGCGCCGTTCGATATCCTCGATGATATCGAGAACAAACTGCAGATCGAGTGCACGCCGCTTTCCTGGCCGATCGGTATGGGCAAACGCTTCAAAGGCGTTTACAATTTGTATCGCCGGCAATTGCACCTGTTCAGGCCCGGCAATGACACGTTAGGACCCGACGGGATTATCATTGAAGACCTGTCTGACGTCGCTCTGGATGAGCTTCTGGGTCACCAGGCCGATGAGCTGCGGGCCGATATCGAATTGATCGAGGGCGCTGTTGATCCGTTTGATATCGAGCATTACCGTAAAGGGAATCAGACACCGGTTTTTTTTGGAAGCGCCATCAACAATTTCGGTGTCAAGGAGATGCTGGATGCCTTTGTAGAGATGGCGCCCCACCCGGGGTCGCGCCCTGCCCTCTCGCGAGAAGTTTCGCCATACGAAGAATCGTTTTCGGGTTTTGCATTTAAAATTCAGGCCAACATGAATCCGGCCCACAGGGACCGCATCGCGTTTGTGCGGATATGCTCCGGTAAATTTCACAGGGGCATGAAAGTCGTCCACCACCGCATCGGGAAAGAAATCGTTCTGTCTAATGCCACCATCTTTAAGGCCCGGGAACGGGAAAATGTGGAAGAGGCCTTCCCCGGTGATATTATCGGCATCCACAACCACGGAACCATAAAGATCGGCGACACCTTCAGCGAAAAGGAAGTTTTGAAATTCAGTGGCATACCGAATTTTGCGCCTGAGCATTTCAAGCGGATTCGGCTGCAAAACCCGTTAAAAATCAAGCACCTTCGCAAAGGATTGAAACAACTGGCCGAAGAAGGCGCTGTGCAGGTGTTTCGGCCCGTTACCGGCAGCGATTACATTCTGGGCGCTGTCGGCGTGTTGCAGTTTGAGGTGACCATGGCCCGGCTCAAATCCGAATATGGCGTTGACGCCATTTACGAGCCCGTAGGGATCGCCACGGCCCGCTGGGTTGCGTGCGAAGATCAAAAAAAAATGGCTGAATTTGAGAAAAGCAACAGCGCCAGTCTGGCCATCGATGCTGAAGGGCGCCTGTCTTTTCTGGCAGCCAGTGAGTGGCGCCTGGGCCACAGTACGGAGCAGTGGCCGGAAGTCGATTTTATGAAGACGCGCGATATGAACTGGTCCAGAGGTGTCGAGAAAAGATATCGGCCACAAAAACATTGAGGTTAAAAAAATCTAAAAATAACAATATTTTTTCTTTGCGGCTTTGGAACCTGGAGTAAATAATAATAGTTGAGCAGGAAACAAAAATGAATATTGGACTGATCGGTCTGCCCAATTCCGGAAAAACAACCGTTTTCAACGCCCTGGCAAAATCGCAGGCCCGGGTATCGTCTTACGCACAATCCGACTCGGAACCCAACAGGGCCGTGCTGGATGTGGTCGATGACCGCGTCAAAGCGCTTTGCGATATGTACCGGCCCCGCAAAACCACCTATGCAGCGATCGAGTTGATTGACTTTGCAGGGCTGACGCAGGGCGCTGCTCGGCAGGAGCTTTTTTCCAGCGCTGCCATGGCGCTGATCAAAAATATGGATGCGATCGCCCTTGTCGTGCGTAACTTTGAAAACGACCTTTCTGAACCCCCAACTCCCTTGCAGGATATTGAGAAACTGGAAGCGGAGCTGTTAATCTCCGATTTAATCATTGCCGAAAGCCGATTGGAGCGTGTTGAGAAAGACTGCCGGCGCGGTAAAAAAGCACATCTTCTGGAGGCCGAAAAGCGCTTGTTGCACCGATTGATCGACCATCTCAACAATAATCAACCAATCCGGCTGCTGAAGTTAGATGCCGAGTCCGAAAAAATGATCCGCGGGTTTCAGTTTCTGACGCAAAAACCGGCTATGGTTATTGTAAACTCGGATGAAAACAACTTCGCGAAACACTCGCGTCAATTGGAGGCCGTCCATCAGCACTACCGGGTTGTCGAATTTGCCGGCAAATTTGAGATGGAGCTGTCGCAGCTTGAGGATCAGGAGGAGATCGCTCTGTTTATGGCGGATATAGGCATCAAAGAGTCCGCCAGGGATCGATTGTGCAAGGCGGCATATGAACTGCTGGGCTATATCAGTTTTTTCACGGTGGGCGCCGATGAGGTTCGGGCCTGGAGTATCAAACAGGGCGAAAGCGCTCAGGCTGCCGCCGCCAAAATCCATACGGACCTTGCACGCGGGTTTATCAGGGCCGAATGCTTCACCTTCAACGATTTGATCGCACACGGATCCGAAAAGCAATTGGGTGCAAAAGGTCTGCTGCGACTGGAAGGAAAAAACTATATCGTGCAAGACGGCAATGTGCTCAACATCCGGTTCAATATATAGGTTTCAGGGGGTTCAAAAGTCAGCCGTCTGTGCCACTGCGGTGAAACCGGGCGGCAGTTATGGGTCGGTTACCGGCACGTTGGTTTTATCGGCCAGTAATTCATGCAGTTTTTGGATATGATTATTTTCTTCTGCAATTATCTTTGTAATGTAATGCAGTGTGTGGTCATCCTCGATGAATGGAATCAGGGTTTCGTAAAACAGGATGGTATCTTTTTCAAATTCGATAAAAATTTTTATTAAGTCTTCGGTACTGTCGATTTCGGCAAAATTGACTTCCCGATGGGAAAAGCTTCTATCTCCGAGTATGCCGCTAAAGACCTTGCGACTCATCTCTTCCATAAACGGATTGATAGAATGGGATTCTATTTTCTGTTTAAACTCCGTAAACCAACGATTATGTTTTACTTCTTCTTCTGCCATCCACAACAGCAGTTCACGGATATCCTCATTTTCAGCCTTGCCGGCCGCTTCACGATATACGGCTTCACCGTTTTCTTCCAGTTGAATCGCAATATCCAAAATTTCATGCGCTGTAAACATGGAAACCTTCTATTCACTTTGGTTGTGGTAACTGATTGATACGTAACAGGGGAAGCAAAAAAATGCAATAAAAACCTTACCACCGGGGTGACGGCGCTGCAAACAGGCGGTTGTGATCCGGTGCGCAAAGCGCCGCGGATTGTCGCAGTTGGAGACAGAAAATCAATACTTAAGGCTGAGCTCGCCCGCCCGCTCACTTTTCCACCCGGGAGCTCGCCACTAAATCCGGCTGCGAGTAGGAGTAGGAAATGGTCACCGGCACGGTTTTGCCGGATTCATCCGCAATGACGGACACTCCCTTGTAGGACAGCAGCTGACGGGAGCTCACATCGTAAACAGCTTCAACATGCGGAGCAAAAAGCCTCAAAAACCAGTTGTCCACGTCGATTCGGACCCGCATGCGGCCATTCTCAATGTTTGAGCTGTAAACCCGCATTTTAAACTGATCCATGTGGGCCGGCAGCACCAGCTTGACATGGAAAACCTCTCCATCTGTCAGAGCGCCCATATTTTCCTGAATAAACAGATGAAACCCATGGCCGACGATCTGACCCGGTTCGCGCTGCAGATATTTTTTTCGAAAATCGGCGTCCGGAGCCTTTTTGCTGTACATCATGATTTTCTCCGGCAATACCTTGGCGCCGTCCTTGTACTGGCGTCGGTCATCTTTAAAGTCGTAACTGTCGACCTGCATGCCTCGGGAAAGGTCAGAGACCAGCTCACCGATCCGGTTCGAATCAGCATCGTAAAAGACGGTGCTCATGGATGCGATCTCTTCGCTGTTGAACCGGATGGTGTGCTCTTCTATGAAGGCGACCTCGCCGGCGGAGTTGACCGCCGTTCCGCGAAACATCTGGACATCTGCCAGCGCCGGGACCGATACCCAAACCCACACCAGCGCTGCCAGCGTCAATACCGCATCCATTTTATATGGCTTAACCATGCCGACCTCGATTCTTAGTACTTTCATATTGTTATCGTTTTATTACCGACGCGAATGCAACGTATCAGGGCTTTTTTAAGCTTTGGCTCGAATAGAAATGGTAGGTACGATTGGATTGATGTCAAATGAATCTACAACGCAAAAGGAAGCAGATACTGAAAAAAAATAGCGGCAATAAACTTTTGACCGGATCGATTTTTGTAGCAGGCGCATGATGTTACACTTGTACCGATACCCCCTCACACGCTAAAAAATTGGTTTTAAATCTGGAGCGTTACTCAAAGGCGCGGCACCCCAGATGGCATTTTTTTACACACCCGGATTGGCAGTGCTTTTCATAACCCTAGGTAAAATTTTTCCTATATAATTGATTTTATTAAAAATTCTTGACAAGCTCGTTATTTGGCCGTATAAATACAAAGTCTTTTCGGGCCGGTGACCGTCCTGTGCCGACAGCGCCAACCTGGCGGCCGACAATTTGAGTTGATTCAGATTCAAACCAAATGAGTGGAGACGCCGAACCCCTTATGCTTCCACAACGCCAAAAATCAGTTACCCGCCTGCACCCTGAAAAATCAGATTACCGTAAGCAAAAACAGAGACAAAAGGCTGTCGCGGATCGACGCTCCGGAATTGATCGCCGCCAATCAGTTGATAACCGTTATTTTTTAAATGGCGGTGTAGAAAGAAGAAGTTGGAAAGAAAGAAGATATTTGTGGTATATGACCGAGTAATCTAATGAGAAAAATAGGGAATTCAACAGGAATTTAAAAAAAAGCAGCACATCGACGATTAACGAAAGCGTCGATCGGCCGTTTGTAGAGAGACGCTCGGGTCCTACCGATCGCCGTAAAAACCATACCTATATTTCGAATAACCGGCGCAGTGGAATTGCCGACAGACGCAAGAAACCCAGATTCAGACCTTAGCGGTATGAGATGCGTTTTCTCAGTCAAATGGGCCGCCGGTTAACAGAAAGCCTTTGTTTTTTACGTGAATCGCTTATCGATTCAACCAAAATCGTCCATCAACTGCCGGATTCTTCAAGCCTGCCGAATTTAAGGGGCTTCCGGGTTGCATCACTGTCTATCAGCAGTTGATCGCCTTCCATGCGGATGCGGCTGGATTTTTGCAGGGCATTGAAAAAGCGCTTTTCCTGCTCCATTACCACCGGCGGGCAAATTCGCCGGGTCGATCCAATGGAACCCAACTTGAAAAAGTTGCGCCCTGAACGAACGTTTGCAAAATAGCGATTGCATCCGCCCCAGCCGGCAATCCGATCATTTCCCTCAAACCGAATGGTCGATTGTACCCGGTCCACCACAGCGTTACCGTCGATTTCCTCCAGCACCCATTCGGTGCCGCTAAACTCTGCAACATTCATCTGCAACCCCCCGGTCTGGCTGCAGGCAACCACCAGAGACGAAAACAAGATAATGGGCATTAATTTAGGCTGCATTGAAAGCGCCTTTCCAAATTGCGGTTCGGTTTTTTTCAGAAGATAACAGTGCGCTTACATCAAGTCAATTGGCAAGCGCTTTTGAAGCGACTATGCATCAGTATAACCTTTTGTTATTGCTATTTTTATTAGCCTTTATGGCGGAAAAATGCTAAAATTGTCTAAAGACAAAATAACCCTAAGGAGAAAACGATGGAAACGAACAAGGTAGTTGCCCGATTCAAAGATGGTACCTTAAAGAAAGGGAAAACCAATGATTTCTTTCCCAACAAGACAAGCTTTCATCTGGAAACACTCAGCGGTGAAACCGAAACAATAGATATCGAACAATTAAAAGCCCTTTTTCTGGTCAAAGATTTTGACGGCAATGATAATTATAATGAAGAATATACCGATGAGGTTTCCGGAGCCGGCCGCAAGATAAGGGTCACGTTTTCCGATGGTGAATCAATCACCGGTTATACGCTGGGCTATTCGCCGAATCGCCAGGGTTTCTTTATAACACCGGCTGATGTCAACAGTAACAATGTGCGCATCTTTGTTGTCAAATCAGCCAGCGAAAAAATTGAGTTCATCTGATCACATCATGACATCCCGCTGAAGATTTTTCATCATTAAGCGTTCTTTAACGAAGAGAAGAATAATTTAATTGAAATCCTTATTATCTGACCGTTGCCAAAGATGATATCTGTGCTTTTGCTAAAGTTTTGATACTCTCATCTGCATTTTTAACACCTCCTGAAAAGTTATGAAATCAATTCGTAAAGCAACTTTTCGATCTGTATTTCTACCCTGTCAATTAATGAGTCGAATTAGATCCGTCCGACAGGCGGGCAAGTCTTTCGAGCTCTTCGTCATAGCGGTCAATCAGATTTTGCCAGGCAAATTGTTGCATATGCGCTGAAAGTTGGCCGCGGAGTTGCTGGTATTCGCCGTAATGGGTGATCAGCCGGGTCAGTTTTTGCACCAGGTCGCCGGTGTCCTCATACAAGACGGCGGAATGAAATGGTTGCGGGATAATCTCCGGATACGCCAGCCTGTCCGGCAGAAGGGGAACACAGCCGAAGCGGACGGCCTCGACCACCGCAATGCCGAAATTTTCCTGTCGGGCGGTACTGATGACGATAGACCCCCGTTGCAACCAATTAAGGTATTCTTCCCGCGATTGAACGTACCCGTAGTGGACAACACGCTTTCCGTAGCGATCCCGGGCGCTCTCGAATGCTTTGGGAACGGCCTGGAAGTTTTCCCCGAGAAGCGCCAATCGAAACTCCGCCCCGTTTGCCAGGGCCGCATCCAGGGCCTCAAAAAATTGTTCCGGGCCTTTGTCGAACTCCCAGCGATGATTCCAGATGATCAGGGGCGGACTCTTGCGGGGTGAGCCGGCGCCGGACAATTCATCGGCCGCAAAGCGGCACCCGGGGTACAGGATGCCCGCCTTGGCGCGGATTTGTTCCACCAGCCACATGGGCCGGTACTCGGGCATCATTTTTATAAACCCCGGAAGAAGGGAAAAGAAGGCATCCCTGTGGGTCCGGGAATTAAACAGAATCCGATCGGCGGCCAGGGCTGTGGTCATATCGGTAAAGCCGAATTGAAAATCCATGTGCTCGCCGGGAGCCAGCGGATAGGTAAGCTGGGTTTCATGAAAATAGGTCAGGACCGGAGGACAGGGGTCTTTTGAAAGCGCCTTAAAATCGGATAGGCTCATCAAACCTGTGGTCAGCAATCCAGCATAGCTTTTGAGGGAAGGGATTTTCCTGATAAAATAAAGTGCCGCGCCCCGCATGCGCCACTTCCAGAAGCGAGCCGGCAGGGTCACCAGGTCAATCCGGTGCCGGGAATGGGCGACCAGCCCCCTGGCAAACTCACGATGGGATCCGCCGAAAAAAGGTTCCAGGAACAAAAATTTTAATCGGGTCTTCACCATGAATTGCCCATCGGTTGGATCTACCATTCACTGGTCAGCCGCCTTTTAACCTCGTTCCATTTGGCCTCCATGTTTTTCACCGCATCCAGGGCCAAATCCAAATGGGTTGCCATGTATTTAGAAAAAATCCGTTGCTGCTTTATCTTGTCTTTTACCCCGTCTATCTGAAGCGGCATATCCGATACCAGCATAATGGAACCGATCGGAACGGCATAACGGTAGGCCACCGAAAACAACGTCGCCAGCTCCATGTCGATGGCCAGGATCCGCTGATGGCGGAGATAATCGACAAATTGTTCGTCAAATTCCCACAGGCGCCGATCGGTGGTGTAGACGATGCCGCAGCGCGGCAGCCGCCCGCTCTGCCGAACCGCACCGATGCAGTATAGGTTGACTGATGAAGCCGGTATGGCCGGAAACCTCTCGGGCAGATAGTGATTGCTGGTACCCTCACCCCGGATAGCCGCTGAGGGCACGATAAAATCACCCTCTTTCAGAACGTCGTCGATACCGCCGCACATGCCCACCATAATGATGGTTTTTAAATTCGGCAAGTAGGCCAGACAGTTGACCACCAGAGCGGCCTGCGGTGAGCCGATGCCAAAATCGATCATGCTGCAATTGATGTCTTTGGCATTGACGATCCCAAAATTGCCTTCGGTGTATGTCCCCTTGGTCCTTTCCTTGAAACGCATGATGTACTTTTTAAAATTGGTGATCAGGATGTGGTCACAAATGTCATCCATGCCACAGTTCGTGTATCGTTCCAGTGTTTGCTTGATGTATTCTTTTTCATCGATCGGCATGGCCGGCTCCTTTTAACGTCTTGCCATCAGCGAATTTACCGGATCGCATGCTGAAACCCGACAAATCAGATCCAGGCGGGCGCCAAAATCAAAATCGGTTTACTTAATCTTATCACACCGGCTCCATCAATCCCAGGTAAAAAGAGTCAGCGACCACTCGCACAGCGGGTGGCTTTGATTTTAGCGCCATTGGCCGGAAAAGGCAGGGGCACGAAGTGCTCCAGTCGTTGAGAACAACGCGGTGAAACCGGGTGCGAAGCAGCCGCTTTGGGGTCCCGATCAAAGTGCGCAAGACAATTCCAATCCCCGCTGACAGACCATCTGTCGGCTGATCGAAATCTCCAATTCCTTTTGTCCGGATCTGACAAACCCGCATGCTATTCTTAAATCAGTTAACAAATCAAAACAGCTGCAAAAAATCCTGAAAGGAAAAAAATGGATCATCCCAAACTTCAGCACAAAGAAGCCGCAATTATTCTGGCAAGGGCCTGGAACAATCTGGATGTATCTTTGCTCGAACCTTATATCGCCAGGGATATTATCTTCTGGTCGCAACAGGCGCTAACCGACATGACCGGCAAAAACGCGGTGATGGATCACCTGAACACTGAAATGGAAACGATGCGCCGATCGCCGCAAGGGCGGGTATTTGCCGAATTGGGTGAGACCAGGCCCAATCCGCTGGCACTCGACGACCCCGAGCCTTGTGTCGTCATCGCCCGGGGCGATCGCAACAATGTCAGGGCGCTGGCCTTGCTGAAACTGGAATGCGGCAAGATTAACAGCATCGGCATCTGTTCAGATGCCCCGCATCCATCGACAGCCAAACGAACGGGCGAGTATCCATATTAATCGGGGTTTCGGATTTAACACCTTTTAAAAGGCAACCAAAAAATAAAAAACCCCGACATTTAATTGAAAATCGGGGTTTTTGTATCTACAGAAAGGAAAGGATTGACGAGTCATTTCAGGTCAACCAGGACCCGCTGAGCAACGCTCAAGCGGTTGGCTGCACGGGGTATTCATAAAATCCATCAGGCATCATCCGGGCATACACTGGACCACTGGCTGACGCGCAGACAGTTGACACGGCGTTCATCCTGCAGCCGTCGGTCCCGGCCGCTCCTGCGTTCAAGGCCGCCACCAGCAAAATAGTCTGAATCATAAACAGCCCGCCGCTCGTCTCCGCTTCGACGGTCAACATAAGGATCGGCTACTCTTTCATCGCTTGTATGCATGAAACCTCCTTGCTTCAGTTTAGTATAGAGTAATCACCGTGCGTTAAAAAGCAATGACACGCTTGACAGAGTGATTCGCGGCAATCGGATTTTAAAACTTTACCGGACTGTATTTGTAATTTGAACCGATTTGCGATAGGGGTGGATGTGCAGACATCTTAAGGAGGCCTGGAATGTTTCTCTGGAAATACATGGCGATTATTTTCGTCTCCGGAGCGCTCGGCGGTATCGTCAATGCGCTGATGACCGATAACGGATTCACGCTGCCCCGCAAAGAGCCGCAAGGGAGCGCCAACATTATGCGACCCGGATTTCTGGTGAATATTTTCATCGGTGGCGTTGCTGCGCTGGTATCCTGGGGCCTGTATGGACCATTTGCGGCCGTATTTGTTATCGGCGGAACCAACGGTCCCGGCATCGAGGCCGCCGGGCTAAGCCTGTCTTCGGTTGTGGGCGCATTGCTGGTGGGTATCGGCGGTGCCCGTTGGTTAACCAATGAAGTTGACAAAAAATTACTGCGCGCAGCAGCCAGCAGAGCCGCTTCCGGCGATCCCAGCGATCAAAAAGCGTTTCGTATCTCGACCGCCTCCCCGGCAGAAGCGTTAAAAATTGCAGTCGAGTAGTCTTTCAACTGCTTTACCAAGTTACGCGTATCAGATGTTGATCACCGACCTAATTCAAAAACGGAATATTTTGGCTACTGACCTCTCGCCTCTTGCTGCCGGTCTAAAAAACGGCTGGATCATCAGCCAGCTGCCAGGAGCCAGCCATAGCAAGCTGAGTGCAATTAAAAGGCATTGAACCCTGAACCCGGGACCACTGAACCTTAAGGAGAAATAGAAAATGTCTGACCCTGAAAAACAAGTAGATGGTTTTCGTTTCATGCCCCCGTCTTTGAGCGCCTGGATCGGCAAAGACATTCCAGATCAGCCGTATAGCGGCGAAATTCCCTGGACCCTGCTTCAAAAGCCAATCAAAGAAACCACTTTCTCGCTCATCACCACCGCCGGCATCAGCATGAAATCCGATCCACCGTTTGACCTGGAGCGTGAAAAACGAGAGCCCGCCTGGGGAGACCCGAGCTTCCGCAAGATCCCGCGCACGGCAACCGAAGGCGATATAGAGGTCAGCCATCTGCACATCAATACCGATTATATCTTGGAAGATATCAATGTAATGCTTCCGCTCGCACGATTTACCGAATTTGAAAAAGAAGGGGTCATCGGCAGCTTGGCGCCCACCTGCTACTCCTTTTACGGTTTCCAGATGGATGCTAGCGTTTTGCTGTCTGAAAGTGCGCCGCAAATGGCCGATCAGATGCGCCGGGAAAATGTGGAGGCTGTTTTGCTCACGCCGGCCTGACCGTACTGCTGCCGGTCCGTGGGACAGGTCGCACATTATCTGGAATCACAGGGATTTGCCACCGTAACACTGACAATGACGCCTGAGTTTCACAGGGAAGTCGGTATTCCGCGCGTGGCGGCAATCGAATACCCTTATGGCCGCCCGGTGGGTCAGGTTCACGACCGAGAGGGTCAACGAGAGGTGCTTTTGGGAGCCCTGTCTGTTTTTGAAAAGGCAAAAGCGCCCGGGCAGGTGTTTAATCTGCCGTTCACCTGGCCCGAGGAGCCCAAACATACCGACTGGCAACCTCCGGAAATATCACCGATTATCAAATTGCATCTGGATGAAATCAAGGCATTGGGGGCGAAATTGAGAAAGCAAAAATAAGCCGCCAAAAGCCGTTTTGAAATGGAAGCAAAGCCGGAAGTCACCAGACTTTTCAACGAAATGATCCGACAGGGCACAGCTGAAGCCAAAGCCGCTGCTGCCGGTTGTCTGTTTGCGAAGCAGACCTTTGAAAGAAAACCGGAGGTTATTCAGCGCTACACAGAGGTATCGCAGCGGTTTCCCGCTTCACCAAAAATGCTTGCCAAGCAGTGGGCGGCTGTCACCCAACATGATGCCTGCAGCCGTCTGCCGAACATCGCTTCACCGACCCTTGCCATGACCGGCTCCCAAGATGCGCTGATCCCACCGCAGAATGCGGCGGTACTGGCCGAAAGAATCCCCGATGCACAGACAATCGCCATTGATGGCGGCGGGCATCTGTTTTTGATAGAGCAGCCCATGCAATTCAATGAAGCCGTCATCAATTTCCTTGAAGGACTTTCCTGATCGTCGGGTTGAGGGGGAAAAGCATAAGCGGTTAGATGATGCAGATCAGAGGCAAAAGCATGAACGGTCAGCATAAAAGGCTGCACGGTTTGGACCATTTGCGGGCTGCAGCCCATATGGCAATTTTTAACCTTTACCCAAAACATTTCAATCGATTTGTACAAGAATACCTTTTCGCATGCCTGGTCTTTATGCGTGGAGATGCATTTTTATTTGCTGCTCCCGGTCCTGCTTTATTTTATTTTTTCAGGGAAAAGACATCATGCGACCATCTATTTATTTGCCGCAATTGCCGCTGCAGGGGTCATCATCCGGTATTTTGCCTGGCACGCTTTTGTCGCATCCGCACACGGCCAGACAAGGATAATGTCGGCACTGGTTCATACCTATTATCCTACATACTGCAGATTGGATGGTTTGTTGGTAGGAGTTGCCATTGCTTCCCTGTTTAAGTATCGTCCTTTATTGAGGGAAAAACTGCTCAAACACGGCAACGGGTTGCTTGTTCTGTCAATCGCATTGCTTGTGGCCACTTATTTTCTGTTCGGCGGTTCGCTGATCTCACATCAGTTCACTTCATTGAAAACTGCTGTTTTTGGTTTTCCGCTGGTTTCTTTTGCATACGGACTTATGGTGATCGCGGCCATGAGCCCGAATTGCCCGTTGTTTAGATACCCATTTTGGCCGACCACACAACTCGCCACCCTGTCCTACTGCATTTATTTGAGCCATAAAATGGTCAATCACGTGGTTCATACCCAAACGAAATTCGTTTTCGGACCCGACAGCTACCGGGTATTTGCCATCTGCCTGCTTGGCGTTATTCTTTGCGGATTGATTTTACACTTAATCGTTGAAAAGCCGTTTCTAGTCGTGCGCGCAAAGCTCCACCGCAAAGCTTCTTTTCGGCTGACCGGCATGCGTTGACATTTAACCGTGCCGGTAGATTGACTGTTGAAAAAAATTCATTTGTGATTATTATTGAGCATTCATTTTTCACTTTAACCGAAAATGTTCTTCAGGTGAGCATCATGAAAATCAGACTAAAATGCTTTGCAGCTTTGGCAAATTTAGATGCGTGTGATTACAAAGACAGCACGGAATACCGGCTGGACGAGGGGCAAACCGTCGAAGATCTGGTTCAGCTTGCGGGGATTTCCAGAGAAGATGTCAAGATCGCCTTTGTCAACAACCGCATCGTTGAATTCGATACGGTCCTGACAGATGGAGATCAGGTCGGGCTGGCTCCGGCTGTCGGGGGCATGTAATCCACAGCTTGCGACATTTCCAACACCCGTCCCGAATCGGCTCTGCACTATGCCTGCTGCGCGATCGGGCCTTGATCATCATCCGGGCAGAATTTAAGCTTGACTGCAACGACTCCCATGCAATAGTTAACCTGCATCGGCAATAAAGCCTGTTTGGTAAAAGCACATTCAATGCTCAGACATTTGGGAGGCTAAAATGACAGACCGACTGTTCAAGGCCCTGGTTGTAGAAGAAACAGACGACAAAAAATACACGCGCCAGATACTCGACAAATCTATAGACGACCTTCCCAGCGGAGACGTTGTCGTCAAGGTGCACTATTCATCTTTGAATTACAAGGATGCCTTATCCGCCAGCGGCAACAAGGGTGTAACCCGCAGCTATCCCCATACGCCCGGCATCGATGCTGCCGGCGTGGTGGTGGAAAGCGCCGACAGCAACTTCAAGCCCGAAGAAGAAGTCATCGTCACCAGTTATGACCTGGGCATGAACACCGCAGGGGGGTTTGGCCAATATATTCGGGTACCCAAACAGTGGGTGGTTCCGCTGCCCGAGGGGCTGACATTAAGAGAGGCCATGTGCTATGGAACGGCCGGGTTTACAGCGGCCCTGTCCGTTTACCAACTGACCGTTCATGGGGGTATTTTGCCGGAGCACGGTGAGGTGCTGGTATCGGGAGCCACCGGCGGCGTTGGCGGCATTGCCGTGGCAATTTTGTCAAAATTGAAATATAGGGTCGTTGCCGTCAACGGGTTGGTGGACGAGTCGGAATACTTGAAAGAAATCGGCGCACAGCGCGTCATTAGCATCGAAGAGGCCACAGATCAAAGCGGCCGTCCGCTTCTCAGGTCTCTCTGGGCCGGCAGCATCGATACGGTAGGCGGAGAAATCCTGGCGACCTCCATCAAATCCGTGAATGCCAATGGCGTGGTGACCACCTGCGGTAATGTGGCGTCACCCGAGCTGCCGATCAATGTATATCCTTTTATACTACGCGGGGTCAGCCTCGTGGGTATCGATTCCCAGAATTGCCCGATGCCGAAACGGCTCAAGACCTGGGAAAAACTAGCCGGTGAATGGAAAATTCCAATGATGGAAACGGTCGTGGAAGAGATTACCCTGGCCGATCTGGACCCGGCCATCGACCGGATGCTACAGCGCAAACATAAGGGCCGATCCATCGTCAATATGACCGCCTAAACCGCTTATCCGTCTAAGTGATAACAATACGGTTCGTCTGCTCCTGTTTTCCGGCTCCGTCTTGCTGCGGCGCAGCGGGTAAAGCGAAGACGCGTCTTTTGCAGCTCTACTCGGCCAGAAGCCAGTTGTAGGCTCTGGTGAACCCTCGCAGGGAAAAGGTGGGACGCCGGGTGGTATCCGGTGCAGCATCAAATTCAAATTTAATGCGCAGCCCGCGCCGCATGGTTCGGATGAGCTCGCCGTTTTTTTCCACCTCGTCCGTCAGGCAGTTACCGTTGCAACCCTTTATACCCGAGCGCAGGGCCAGCGTGTCAACCTTGTCGATCTGATACGAAAAATAGTCGGAAACAATCGTTCGATCCGATTTTAAGGTCATCTCAATCCGGTCCGCGCCGGAGGCAGGCGCCATCAGCCATAACGAGCTGTTTCCGTCACCGGCATAAGTACCGATTTTTTTGCGATTCAGCTTCGATGTCGCATCGGGTTCTTCGACCCCCACCCAGTCCGTAAATTTAATCTCCTCTGCCATGCTGGTGGCCGAAAATACCAGCAGCAACAGGATTATGGCCCACCCTATCTGAAACAGTGCTTTCATTCGTTCATCCTCTCATTCATGCAATCATGTCCGCCTGATATTTTAAAGGTTGCCAAAAGCATTCAGATATTCAATCATTCTTTTTTACCATACCTTATAGCATAATTCATCAATTTGGAAAATATTATGGACAGCGGTTAAATTGACCGGGCGGGCATGGTTAGGCAGAAAAATGCGGCGGATAAAACCCTGATGAGCTGAATCGTTTAATTGACACGGCTGACGAAAGGAGACCCTAAATGAAGCTTAATTTAAAAGCATTGACGATTTCCATGGCCATTGTGTGGGCCGGTTCGGTTTTGATTGTGGGGGTGGCCAACACAATCTGGCCGCCTTACGGAAAATCGTTTTTAATGATGCTGGCCTCTATCTATCCGGGATTTGCGGCAGCGGGTACTGTCGGTGACGCCGTCGTCGGCAGCCTATATGCCCTGGTCGATGCCGCATTCGTCGCCTTTATCTTCGGCTGGCTTTATAATTTGATCGCGGGTGCTAAGAGCAGCTGATCCCAACAGAGGCCCGCAATGCAGGGCCGGCATGTGAGGCAACAAAAGCCGACGGACAAAAAAAAGGCGTCTCACCATATGAGGTGAAACGCCTACAGTTCGCTTGGAAATGCAATTAAACTACAGTGACATTTACCGCAGCCGGCCCTTTCTGACCTTCTTCGATATCAAATGTCACCTGGTCGCCTTCATTCAGGGATTTAAACCCGGACGAGTTGATGCCTGAATAATGTACAAATACATCCGGACCATCTTCCTGCTCGATAAAGCCGTAGCCTTTGCTGCTATTAAACCATTTTACAATTCCACTGGCCATAATAACACCCTCCTAAATTAAAAGTTTTTCATAGTTTCATACTGCAGGGTGCCACTTTGACAAATGGAACTTTCCCCTGAATGAAACCGGCCCGCCAAACCAGAGCGCGCCTTGCTGATACGAAGATTAACAAGTTTTATAAAAAAATCAAGCCAATTGTTCAAATATTTTTGATTCCCCCAAAGATGCGCGAAAGCAGCATCGTCGCAGCTGATGAACCGGATCAAAAACAGAGCCCTTTCGCAAAGCCGCACCCGCCGCTGCTGGAGGACAATTCCGTCCAAAAACGAATGAATTTCAGCACCATACCCATCTATTGACAAACCGCAACTGCTCCTCTATGGTACCTTGAACCTTTACCTCTATATCACGACTGCCGGGAGCCGTGCGACTATGGACGCGACACTTTATCGCCAGTATCGGAAGCATTGGAACGTGTCTCCCGCAGCCACTTCCACCTTCTCAGGCAATGAATGCCTTTTCTGCTGTATCACCTCACAGCAAATTGCACCGACCCGGGCAAATCCAAAAAAGTCCTATAGGTCAACGGTCCTAAAACGCCAAAAAATGAAAGGAGGATGTGCATGAAAAAAGCAATAGGGATTACCATGATGGTGATGTTAGCGGTTTTATTTGCCTTCGGCGCCGGCCAGGCCAAGCCATTTAAAATCGCGGCAATTTTTCAGACGGCAATCGAAGAGCCGTGGGATGGCGTTATTCATCAGGCCTGTTTGAAAGCCAAAAAAGAAATGGGAAATATCGAATATGAGTTCACCGAAAAGATTGCCGCCGCAGATTTTGAAAAAGTTTTACGAGAGTATGCTGAAAGAGGGTTTGACCTGATTGTGGGCGATGCGTTTTTGGCAGGCGAAGAACCGGCCAGAAGGGTCGCCAAGGATTACCCTGATATCGCTTTTGCATTCGGTTCCGAGTTCGGCCCGGTTGCACCGAATTTTTCGGTTTTTGACAATTGGATTCACGAGCCCTCCTACCTGTGCGGCGTTATTGCAGGACGGTTGACCAAAAGCAATGTTCTCGGTGTGGTCGCAGCCATCCCCATTGGAGAGGTCAATCGACTGGTCAATGCCTTCAAAGCCGGTGCGCTCAGCGTTAACCCCAAGGTAAAAGTCAAAATCTCCTATATCGGCGGCTGGTTTGATCCACCCAAGGCCAAAGAAGCAGCCATCGCTCAGATTGAGGCAGGTGCGGACCTGATTTTTGCTGAACGCTTCGGCGTCTTTGAAGCGGCCAAAGAAAAAGGCGTACTGGCTTTCGGCAACATGTCGGATCAAAATGCCCTGGCTCCCAGTGTGGTGATCACCGGTCCCGTATGGGATATGTTGCCCACCATCAAGTTCTGCATCGAGATGGTCCAAAAAAAGGCCTGGGTCGCCATGGATCTCGGCGAATGGTCCATGATGGCCAAAGGCGGTTCCCGACTGGCCCCGCTTCATTCATTTGAAAAAACCCTGCCCGCAGGGGTACTCAAGGAAGTCAAAGATCTTGAACAGAAAATCTTAAACGGCACGTTCAGGGTGCCGGTGGACGAGCAGAAACCCGTTTCTGACTAAGTGCCTAAAAGGTCTAAAATGCCTGAAGTGTCTAAAGTTATGGAATTATGTCAATTTTTAAATATAAATGCAGTTACAACAAAATCCTAACTTTAGGCACTTAAAACTTCAAACGCTTTAACCCGCCTCTGCCGCATAAGCTCACTTTCGGTATGTTGGGATTCAGATGATTGTCTCCTATTTTTTATGTGACCCTAATTTATGTAAAAAAGCATCACCTCGAGGTGGTTGATGAGCACCAATAACCAGCCGGTCGTGAGGATGTCAGCGATCACGAAACGGTTTTTAGATGTAACCGCCAACCGGGATGTTTCCTTCGACCTGTATCCAGGGGAGATTTGTGCCCTGCTGGGTGAAAATGGAGCGGGCAAGACCACCCTGATGAACATCTTATTCGGTTATTACGCCTGTGATGCGGGTGAGATCTTTATTAAAGGTGAACAGGTCGACCTTTCCGCTCCCAAAGATGCCATTTCCCGCGGCGTGGGAATGATCCATCAGCATTTTGCCCTGGTGCCTTCTCAAACCGTGCTCGAAAATATTATCGTGGGCACAGCCTCCGGCAGGGCTATATTTCTGGACCTTGCATCCGCCCGGCGGACGCTGGTCGAGCTGCAACAACGATTCGGCCTTCACATCGATCCGGACGCCCGCGTGTGGACCCTGTCAGTGGGTGAACAGCAAAAAGTCGAAATTCTCAAAGCGCTTTACCGGGACGTGGACATCCTGATCATGGACGAGCCGACGGCCGTGCTCGCTCCGGCTGAAACTTCGGATTTGTTCAACACCCTGCGGTCGCTGGTCAAAGAAGGCCGCTCGGTTGTTTTTATTTCTCACAAGCTCAATGAGGTGATGGAAATCTCAGACCGCATTGTCGTTTTGCGCGGTGGCGAGGTGGTGGCCGAACGTAAAACCAGTGAAACCCATGCGCGCGAACTGGCCAATCTGATGGTCGGCCGGGAGCTTTTGGAGAGCATCGAAAAGACGCAACAGGCGCCCGGCGATCCGGTCCTGAACATAACAAAGCTCAACATCTTAAGTGACAAAAAGTTTGCCGCCATAACCGATCTGAATTTAATCGTCCGGCAGAATGAGATTCTGGGGATGGCCGGAATTTCCGGAAACGGTCAGACCGAGCTTTCAGAAGTGCTTTTCGGAATGCGCTCCCCGGTTGACGGCGTCATTCAAATAAACGACCGCCGGCTAAAATTCGGCAACCCGGCAGCATCGATTCAATCTCAAATGGGCAGAATACCGGAGGATCGCATCGATACCGGGCTGCTGATGGATCTGTCGGTTGAAGAAAACCTGATACTGGAAAACCATTCGTCAGCCGCATTTCAAACATACGGGCTGATGAAATCCCAAAAAATTCATCACTACAGCGATGAGCTGATCGAGGCGTACAACATCAAAACGGCCGGCCGCGACGCGATCACCCAAAGCCTGTCCGGCGGCAATCTGCAAAAGGTCATGCTCGCCCGGGAATTGGCCGGCGAGCCGTCGCTGATCATCGCATCTCAGCCCACCCGGGGTCTGGATGTGGGTGCCATGGAGTACATCCACCAGCGCCTCGTCAAGGAAAGGGAAAGGGGTGCAGGCATCCTTCTGATTTCAGATGATCTGGATGAAATATTTGCGCTCAGCGACCGCATCGTCGTTTTGTATGAAGGAAAAATTATGGGAGAGGCCCCCGGAGCGACGGCGTCGCGTGAACAGGTCGGTCTGTGGATGAGCGGGGTGAAAGCGTGATCCGTTTTAGAATCATAAAACGTAAACCATTGCCGGGCTGGGCTAAAATCGTGATTCCGATTGCAGCCATTCTGGTCACGCTGATTCTGGCGGCGATTCCCATTTTGTTTGCCGGCGGACATCTGTGGAAGTCTTATTTTTACCTTTTTCACGGTGCACTGGGAACGCGCTACAATCTATTGGAAACTTTCGTCAAAGCCAGCCCGCTTTTACTGACCGGGCTGGCGGTGGCCTTTGCCTTCCGGGCCAAATTCTGGAATATCGGTGCCGAGGGCCAGCTGCTCGCCGGTGCCCTGACCGCCACCGTTCTGGGCGTGCATCTGGGAAGCTTCCCGCCGTTGTTGGTTCTACCGATTGTCATCATTGCCGGATTTACAGCCGGCGGTATCTGGGCCTCGATCCCGGCTTTGCTGAAAACCAAACTCAAGGTCGATGATGTGGTCTCCACCCTGCTGTTAAATTATGTCATGGTCCATATCATGGGGGCGCTGCTTTTCGGACCCCTCCAGCAGCCCGGTTCCAGCTGGCCGCGATCATCGGCGATCATCGAAGCCGCCTGTTATCCCATCTTGATGCCGCGCTCACGCTTTCACTTGGGCATCATCATTTCCTTTGTGGCGATGCTGATGGTCTGGTTTATTAACAAAAAAACCATCTTCGGCTACCAGGCCAAAGCGGTCGGCACCAATATCCGCGCCGCACATTTCGGCGGGATCAATACGACTTCGGTGATCCTGTGGACCGCCTTAATATCGGGCGGCCTGGCGGGTCTCGCTGGGGTGGGTGAACTGTGCGCCCTTCAATACCGGTTGATCATGGACATTTCCCCCGGCTACGGGTATTCCGGCATCGTCATCGCCATGCTGGGCAACCTTCATCCGGTGGGGGTACTGTTCTCATCCCTTTTTTTCAGTGTGATTATCGTCGGGGCCCAGACCATGAGCCGCATGACCGGTGTGCCCACCTACATTGCCGAGGTCATCCAGGGGATGGCGCTAATGGTAATGCTCATTTTTTTACTGTTTACCGAATACAAAATTAAGGTGCAGCGCAAATGACAGCTGAATTCCTGGATTTTGCTTTTATCTCCGGCCTCATGGGGGCGACCATGCGCATGGCGACCCCGATCATATTCGCAGCCCTGGGTGAGATCTTAACCGAGCGGGCCGGCGTGCTGAACCTGGGTATTGAGGGTATCATGCTGATGGGCGCCATGACCGGATTTCTGTTTACGTTTAGCACCGGCTCCATATGGTTCGGCGTGTTTGCCGCGGCCTGCGTGGGCATGCTTTTTGGGTTTCTGATGGCCCTGCTTTCGGTGAATCTGGGACTCAGTCAACACGTTTCCGGATTGGGCATTACCCTGTTTGCAACCGGCCTGGCCATGTTCATCTACCGACTGCATTTTGGTTCTCCCACCGTTCCCCCGGTTATCCAACCGTTTAAACAGGAGGCGCTGCCTTTGCTTTCAAAGATTCCGGTGATCGGCCCGGGCCTGTTCACCCAGTATACCCTGACGTATATCGCCTGGCTGCTGGTCCCGGCTCTGTCGATTCTGCTGTACAAGACCACCATCGGGTTGAAAATCAGAACGGTTGGTGAAAATCCGGTGGTGGCCGATACCGTCGGTGTCAACGTGACGCTGACCCGCACCCTGTGTCTGGTTGCCGGCGGCGCACTGATGGGCATCGGCGGGGCATTTCTGACGCTCGCACATCAAAACATGTTTCTGATCGATGTCATCGGCGGCCGCGGCTGGGTGGCGATTGCCATGGTCATTTTCGGCAACTGGAAACCGCTCAAAGCCACTGTCGGTGCCCTCATTTTTGGTTTTTTAGACGGCCTGCAGCTCAGGCTCCAGAGCGTGGGGGTCGTGCTTTCCTTCCACTTGTTTTTAATGATTCCCTATCTGCTGACCATCATAGCGCTGATCGGCGTCTCCAGGCGGGCGGCGGTACCGGCAGGCCTGTTAAAGCCCTATCGCCGAGAGGAAAAAGGGGGGTAGCATTTTGGTTGTTCGTTGAAGGGGTGCGGCAGTTCCGTATAAAAGGTCGCTGCCGATAATTCATTCCGCCACACTTCAGCCAACGGTTGGACAAAAAAATTTCTGTGATCCCGCGCTCAATTAACAGGTTACGGTTCGTTGTGCGGTTTGCGACGATTATGGATTAAGATAGGGGCGTACCTGTGAGAAGATTTGCGGGTGATCGCTTTCGAGTCGCTCCAGGAAAGAGGCCGAACGCACAATCGGACTCCAGAGAGAAAAATCTTCGCGCTCAAAATCCATTCCTACCGCGAGCATGTCGCTTAGGGTTTCAATCAAATGCTCTTCGGGCTTGTAGATCGAATCGCCGATATCACCCACCCAGCATAGCGGTGTTCCCTGATAGCGGTCGTTCAAATCATGGTAAAAATGCCGGGTAGTGATGGTGCACGGTTGAAGCCCCAGGTCGGTAAAGGGCAAGGTAACGCCCACAGGGGCCACCTCAATAAGGGCGCCGTTGAAAACCGGGATTAACTCAACGCCTTGATCGCGGCAGATTTCACAGATGCCCTCTAGACCTTCAAGGCTGGCACAGACCGGAAAAAGAAATATCTTTTTGGGGCGATGGTTCTTCAGGGCCTCGTCCACAAAATAGGTCAACGTCTGTCCCGAAGCAATGCACTCCTCCATGATGATCCAGGTATCATTCGGCCACCATTCACCCACAAAGGAACTCTCTACGATGTTCCAGCCGCGAAAACCGTCACGGTCTTCAACCCGGGTGAGCTTTATATAGGTGGTGTCCAGAAGACCGGAACGTTGCAGCGGCGGATTCGCGTCCAGCAGGTCTAGCGGGCGGCCGCCCCACAGGATCACATATTGGGCCACTTTACCATCGAACATTCTCTCATAGAGGCGAATCATATCGTGTCCGACCTCTTTGATCATCAGAAATTTTTCCGGACCGCAGGCCTGACGATTGAGCAATAATTCTTCACCGGGTCCTCGTCCGGGAAAATCAACCACATAAATGCGCTCCGGCAGGCACCGATCCCGAAAATGCTCATGTTGTGTAATCGATTTTATCAGCCAGATATCCTTGCCCGCCCGCGACATGACGATTTCACCCACGTCTTCCAAATAAATGCGGTCGGCACCGGTGGCCTGTTCCATGGGAACGCTCCTTTCCCGATTATGCAGTATCTCGGAGGAAGAAATCGAATTTCGGGCTGGAATATAGGATAAAGCCTCCAATGTGTCAAATCAGAAAAAAAAGGGCAGGCCTTCGATGAGAGCCTGCCCTTTTTGGGATTAATTGTGGTCGCTAAACGACTTTAACATTAACCGCATGGGCACCTTTGGGTCCCTCTTCAATTTCGAAGGTAACCTGATCACCTTCGTTGAGAGACCTGAATCCAGCCGCATCGATTCCGGTATGATGAACGAAAACATCCGGACCATCTTCCTGCTCGATGAAACCATAACCCTTACGGTCATTAAACCACTTTACAACGCCATTTGCCACTATGACACCCCCTTTGTTACTGTAATTACCATAGTCCCATACTTCAGGATGCCACCCGGACGAATGGATCTTTCCTGCAGAATGAAACCAGCCTTCAATGAAGACAGACCATGATTAACATATAAATTATAAATTCTTTTTCCCATCAAAATCAAGTACTTTATTCGACGCCATCTTTTTCAGCGGCCATCAACGCTTCTCCGCATGCAGAGCTTTCACGACGACACCTGTACGGCGATGGGTAACCGCTTACCCATACAATGGCCATTTTTTTTCACAGGAATGATATACCCACCCACAGGTGTGAATATAAGTTATTATAATTATTTATAATGCATATCTTTTGGGTAGACGCTCAACTTTTGCACGGATATTGCATCATCATAATCGCACAGGGTCTATAGCGCGATGACGTTTCCCGACCGGGTTCGTTTTCGCCCCTGAGGAATCGTATGAACAAGCCAAATATCCGTCCTTATGCCTGCCCGCCAGCTATCACACTATAGGATGTCATTGCCGGTTTTTTAAAACCCGCACGCAATCCGCATTCACAATGAACTGTCGTTGAAATCATTTTCACAGGAGCGAACGGATATGAATGCGTCCGGTAAGAAAACAAAAAAATCGAAACCTGTGCGCCCTGAGGCGCTTTCACAAGATCCTTTGACGGAGAGACGAACAGGGCGTGACCGTAGAAAAGGAGTCGATCGACGCAGCGGGTTCGACCGCCGGCGGGACTTGGATCAACAGGCATCCGAGCGAAAAAGTATTCCGGAGGAATAAAACTTTAACAAAGGGGATGATCGGACATTCATCATGCCCTAACAAAAATTGTCTAATATAGCGCACAAGCGGAAAGGAGCAACATGGCACAACATGTTATTGCCGGCAATCGATTCGAGAACAAATATCGACACCTGAGAAAAATCGACGGCCATCTGAGAGCCGAAATAAAGATAAGCCGCAACGATCTGGGCTACCAGTTTAAGCTGCAGGAAATCGATGATCACCAGGGTTGTTTTTTTATCAATGAGAATTCTGCTGTGTTGAACATTCTGGACGTCGGTACTGTTCTGGATATGAAATACTGGACCGCTGAAAAAATCAGGCTGGTCAAATACGTTCGCGCACAAATAAAAAATATTACCAGACAGACACATGAGCCCTTTAAGGGGCATTATAAAGTTGGACTTTCCATATTGCAGATGAAGGGCCTTCAAAGGGTGAACCCAACGGATCGCTTGTTAAAAGCACGGGTAGAGGCCGAAGCGTTACTGTCTGCTTAAGGTTGTTTGACCCCGGGATGGAATTGATGAAGCGATGCTGCCCCGGGGTTTAAGAAAAAGCAAGTTTTACGGCATTATCGAATTGGCTCGCATTTTTGCAAAAATGGATTGAAGGGGGGAGTTGACATTATCAAATTATTACTCATCGTGATTATTATTGCAGGGATATGTTGCATCGGCGCCGCCATCGCCTGCTTAATGGCAGCAGCCCGAGAAATGGAATTGCCGGATATTGAAGATAT
This sequence comes from Desulfobacterales bacterium, assembly GCA_050116835.1. Classification (GTDB taxonomy): domain Bacteria; phylum Desulfobacterota; class Desulfobacteria; order Desulfobacterales; family JAHEIW01; genus JAHEIW01. The sequence goes on along the minus strand of JASFNW010000019.1, from coordinate 17,172 downwards.
CGAAATCGGAGAATAATAAACTGCAGCACAAGCGTTAATGTTCGCTCTTGTTGCATAATCCCCGATTGTGCTGTCGGCACCTGCAGCAGGGTCAGTTGCAATGTCACCTGAGATTAGCCAGCTATGTTCTTGACGGATCATGCAAATCTCTGTTAGGTCTTATTTTCAATTGTCCAACAGGAGGTAGCGATGCGTCAGGCCCTCATTATGTTTACTGCGGTAGTCACTATTTTATCATTTTCTTTCACTTCCCAAGCAGAAGAAAAACACGGACGAATTTATGCCGGCGCCGGTGTAAGCTATGTTATCGAGCGCTTCGATGACAGCGACCTGAAGGATTTACCCGGCAAATCCAGCATTGATAATTCATGGGGTTTGAATGTCTTTGGCGGCTACTGGTGGATCAAACACCTGGCCTTTGAAGGCAACTTTAATTGGTATGCCGATTTTAACGGTCAGGCGGCAGGTAACCGCAATTTCGATATCAGCATCTGGACGGCCATGCTGGACGTGCGGGTAATTTCCCCTTCCTTGTGGCAGGACAGAATATTTCCATACGTCAGAGTCGGCGGTGGATGGATGGACGTGGAGATCGACGCCAATACGCTTGATTCCGACGACTCGGATTTCGCTTATAATGCTGGCCTCGGTGTCGATTTCTTTGCCACTCACAAGCTGAGTCTCGGGCTCGACGGCAAATACGTGTGGGGAACCGGCGATGTTTCGGATTTTAATCATTTTACGATGACGTTAAGGGCTGCGTACCATTTTTGATGGTTGAGTCTTGCATGAAAATAGATAAGAATATTGTTCGAAATACATAAATCAGATAATCATCCTTTTTATTTCTCATCTATTTTCACCCTGCGGGCAAGCCGGAGGCTTCCATCTGCTGCGTTATTCAGGCCGAGGCATAGTGCACTATATCCTCGCCCGGAAATGCCTTGCATATGAAAACCTCCAGCGCGTGCAAAACTCAACTATTAGCAAGTCTTGCATGAAATAGATAAGAATATTTCACTTAACGGAAGGTTTGAGGCGTCCATATGAGAGGTATCGTAAATGTCATGTCAGGGATCTGCGGTATGATCACAGAAATCCGCGCCACATCCCAGGATCCATCCGGGATGGTCATCCTGGATATCAACACCCGATGTGAAAGCATTCAGCATCTGGCCGACGCGCTGAAGGTTGTCAATCCGGAAGAAGAAATTTTTTTTAAAGGCGCTGGGCCTAAAACACTGCGCATGGCAGCCAAACACTGCAAGCATGCCGCATGTCCCGTTCCGTCAGGGATTATCAAAGCCATCGAGGTGGCTGCCGGTCTGGCGCTGCCGAAGGATGCCAGTATTAAGGTGGCCCGGGAAGAATAAAGAGGGGTCAAACCGTAACCCGTTGGCTGTCTAACAGGTTATCTTGCAAAAAACTGGAAAGTAACAGGGCTGGAAAGCGCTAAGGCTAAGATGGTCATAAGATTGCTCGCTTTTTGGCTTCCCGGCAAAAAGATCATTTGATTTATATTGAGGGGATAACGCACCCACTTAAATCATTCGGGACGGAAACAGATAATTGACGTATAATTTTGACCCGGACAGATGGTACGATGATGAGCGCGGTATACTGGATGCCCGCTTGAAGGCCGGAGAGATGAATGCACAGGAATATCAGGCCGCCCTCTCAGCGCTGGAGCGCCGCTATGATGAGATGCTGAAGCGCCTTGACGGTACGTATCAGATCCCCAAATCCCCCCCGAACGGCAGGTAAGGTTTAGCCCTTTCCGCCAACTCGCCTTTTCTTTTCGACAGTATCAAAATCGGCTTCTGCTTGACCCTCGTGGCCACGATGGATGGATTCGACCGCTTTGACCAGTCTGATCGGCTCAACTTCATCCGATTCATCATTCTGCAGGCTCGTTAGATAGTAATCCACATTTTCATCCCGGTTCGAGATGATGCCAAAATCATCCAACTTCTGTAAATAAAAATCATCCGGGGCCCTGGGCACGTTAAATTGAAAGGGCGCCACCAGGGTTGTCATGTCCGACTCGTTGCCCACTTCATCCAGGGCCGTGATACCGAAGACGACGGTTCCACCGGAGGGTACGAAGGAATCCACGTCATCGGGCAGAACAATCTCAGTTACATTCCCCAGGGTGATGCTCATGGAGCCGTAATCGACTTCACCGTCTTCGGACCAATAAAGTTTGTATCCAACAACGTGGGTCGACACGGATGCCGACCATTTGAGCCTTCGTTTTTTTATCTTGGCCATCTGGTGCTCCTTATCGTCGAACGGCAATCTCACACCACAGTGTGTATGACACCGTCATTCCATCAACAATATGTTGAAGTCATGCAGATGAAAGATCTGTCTGCTTTTTTCCCGGGAGGGTTACAGGCTTATCTTAATCAATCACTCCAAAAAGACCTGTATCCGTATGTTTCCTGTGGTGCTGCCACCGGTTCCGCATTTCCAGACTGCTGATTTGCCTTCAGAAGTGTGACCTCTTCACATAGATTTTCGATTTCACCGGCAGCTTTGCTGCTGGGTGCGTATTGCATTACCGAAACACCGGAGGTCATCGCATCGATATAGGCAACGCGCTGGCAAAGCTCGGTATCCAGGATATCCATGTCAAAAATTCCCAGCGACTGTCGTGCCTGGCGTCCCACCCGAGTTCCCGGTATCTTTCGATTGATCAGAAGTTTGACGTCCAGATCCGGATTTTCTTCACGGGCGGTATCGATCATTTCCAGGGTTCCCTTACACGACCAGATGTCGAGCGAACTGGGGCTTAATGGAACGATGGAAAGTTCTGCCACCGCCAGAATTGACTTGGTGATGTCGCTGCTGGCCGGCGGTGCATCGATGATCAGGTAATCATATTCATGGGAGAGCGCTTCGATTTCATCTTTGGTAATCGGTTCCGGATGGTGCAGGACTTCAAAAGCGGTGTTGTTCTCGACAGCATGCCATTGGGTGGCACTACCCTGCGGGTCCGCGTCAATAAACAACAGTTTGTAGTTCTTTCTTCTCAAACTGGCTGCAAAGTTGATTGCAGAAGTCGTTTTTCCGACGCCCCCTTTCTGGTTAACAAAACTAACAATCATCGTCTCCCTCCTCTCGTGAAATTAAAAGAATGCGAAGTATCTTTGCCTCTGCTTGGATACTGTCTCAGACAGTGTCAGCATCCCCCTTGAACAATTTTTTTATGCATAACACCATCCCAAATTTAGGCGAGCGCACAGAGACTCCGATACACCGCTGGTCGCCGGATGTCAATACAAAAGCACATTATATGGTATCATCTAACAATTTTACCATCTATATATGGTATGTGCAGATATTGGGCAAGGTTTTGAAAATGAACGCTAATGAAGGGGCAATAGGAAGGCTGAAACCATCTTGTCGCTTGTCCACCGCTCAATTCAAGTCAAAACATTCGAATTTGTTACGATTACAGGGAGTACTTAATATGCGCTCCAGTTTGCCGAATACAAATTCAAAGTAATACATGAACCGATCCTGACCGAAATGATAGACCCAAATGGGACCTTTGTCTTCCCTGCTGGTGATATCAAGTGGGTCGCCACATGTTTCTCGGACAGATCGATCGGAGTCGCCGACGGCAACCACCCCGCCGGGGCATCGATAGGTAGATTGATTCGACAAAGACCAGTAGTCGATGGCAAGCGCATTTGATGCGAAAATGGTGACAAGTGCCAATAGCGCCCAGATTATACAGCTGTTTTTCATCATCGTGGCCACACCCTTTATTCTCAGCTCATTTTTTGATTTGGCAGCCGGAACATAATGTATGCACTCTTTCAAAATAACGCCTGGTTGCCAGAAATCAAGCATCGTTGCGCTGTACAGGGGATAAGGGCTTACGTCTTCATGGGTGTTTTACCCATGCATCGGGTCTTCATCCGCAAAAACGAAACCACCTCAAAACTTCAGTATCGAAGGGAAGACCCGATCATGTTTTGCCCATCGTACCCGGGCTTTCGTCATCCTTATTCTCGTTGATGAAGGCCGAATAGACAGGTTAATGCGGTTCGCGGTATAACGCCAGCACTCCGGACCGGGCCAATTTTTTTACACCCATAGGTTCCAGCAGGCGGATGAGGGCGTCTATTTTTCGCTGCCTGCCGGTGACCTCGATAATGAAGTGCGACATTCCGGTATCAACAATCCGTCCCCTGAAGGTTTCGATGATTCTTAATATTTCGCTGCGGTCTTTTGGCTTGGCCTTTACACAGATCAGGGCCATTTCACGTTTGACGGCATCCTCACCCGTCATGTCCCGCAGTTTGATGACATTCACGAGCCTGCGCACCTGCTTCATGATCTGTTCGAGCATCTCAGGGTTTGCCTTCGTCGATATGGTGATGCGCGACATTTTCGGGTTGGCAGTCGGCGCACCGCAGATGGTTTCAATATTGTAACCCCGGCTGGCAAATAGCCCTGCAACCCGTGCGGTCACACCGGGCTCATTTTCAACCAACATGGTCAGAATGTGCCTTTCGTCTTTCATTCCTCCCCCTCTCCGGTCAACAAATAGCAAATACGTCAAATTCGGATGGTAACCCAGCTCCACATATCAAATACCGGCGGTGATATCAAACGCAGAGAACCATTCCTATTCCATTTGGAACACGGGGCAATGAGACGGGATAAAAAGACACCCAGGCAGGATTCACGGCCGGATTCTCTCGGCCGTAAATGAGGATGCGACCCTCACAAGACGGCAAAAATACGATGTCGTTTAGGAGCGTCACTTTACAGGAAGCCGATCAGGCTTCCCATATGTCGGGCTTTTGCGCGTTCATCGTGTAATATTCTATTCGGTAAGGGGCGATCTTGCAGACCACATAATTGGGATCATCGGGTCCTGAGAAAATCGGCTCAAGCATGTCATACCAGACGGTTTGTTTGGTCTCGGGGTCTTCAAGAATCTCAGCCCGACCTTCGACCTGCAACCAGGAAACAGCGTTTTGCATATCACCGACACCCAGGGTCAAATGCACTTCCGGATTATCGGCAATCTGGCTCACTTTGCGGGGGCCTTTGAACGTCGCAAACCATATATTCATCTGGTCATCCGCGCTGACAACCACATAGCGCGTCCACGGTTTGCGCTCATCGGTTAAGGTGGCAAACGAAGCCAGGGTGTGGGTCTTCATCTTCTCCAGAATTTTGGCTTTCAGGTCACTCATGGAGCCTCCTTTTTGAAGGGGAATGGGATGAATGCACAAGTATGTTTACGCACCTGAAAGATGTCAAGAAGATACTTGAAAATAGATGTAGCTTTGATACATAACAAAGATAAGAGAGGAAAAGCGCTGAACGTCGATGACCGCAAAAGGGCTTGAAAATGCTTTCAGCATACTTCAGAAAAGCTGATTAGCGGGATAAAAGGATCCGGAACCGCGGTCGCTCCGGAAAGGCGTTTTGGCGTGCGGTATTGCGGCGGCAGCTTTCCTTTTGCACGCGGATGGGGATCTCATTACGACGCAAAAACCAGGGCATAAAAGGCGGGGCATAGCGCGCCCAAACCGATTGGCCCGCAGGCGTAAGCCCTCGCTGGGCAATTGCTGCCTGCAGGAGAGCCATATTTTTTTCAAAGCGCTTCTGACTCCAGGTGCCCGATTAGCGGATGGCAGCCATCAGATAACCGGGTTCCTCTTTTAGCTGCACGCGTTCATCCAGCGGCCGGGGAAGTGTTTCCATTATGTATGATTTTATAGACTTCAGGGATAAAAATGATTTGAGAGCAAACATCACCGATAAGTTCATTTGAAATTTTGGAGGATAAGCGGATAAAATGGTTACCAAAAAGAATATCGTCGACTTTTACTGGGATCCGGTCTGCCCGTGGTGCTGGATCACCTCGCGCTGGATGATCGATGTCGGTCGTCAAAAACAGATTCAAGTCAACTGGAAGCTGTTCAGTCTTAAGATCATAAACGCTGACCGTGATATACCCGAACCCTATAAGAGACAGCATGAAATGGGCCTGAAGGCCCTGCGGGTTGCCGCGGCGGTACGCAAAGCGTATGGCAATGACGCTCTGGCAAAAATGTATACCGTCATGGGAACCCGCTACCACCATGACGAGAAAGATATTGATACGCCTGAAGAGCTGGCAAAAATCCTTGATACCGGCGGCTTCCCGGCCCGCCTGGCAAAAGCAGCTGCCGCGCATGAGTGGGACAAAGCGATTCAAGCTGATATGGACCGGGCATTTGCCAAAGTCGGCAAGGATGTGGGTGTACCCCTGATTGTTCTTGAAGGCGGGGACGGACCGGGTTTTTTCGGCCCGGTTTGCAGCCCGGCGCCGACGGGAAAAGCAGCTGTGGCCTTTTGGGATGCGATTATTGTTGCCGGCAGAACCCCCGGTTTTTACGAGCTTAAACGCACCCGTGAGACCGAGCCCCAGTTCGGCAAACGACCTAGGATTTAGCAGGTGCGAAAAGCCGCCTGACAATGCCCTTCAATGTGCTCGGCAACACGGTCAGGCGGGTCGCCGGCGGATGTTAAAACCGGCCGCCGCACATTTGAGCAAGGCTTTAAAGCCGCGACCGGAGACCCACCGCTGATTTATCTGCAACGCATCCTGGCGCAGGCCGCCAAACGCATGTTGGAAGACGCTCGCCTGTCTTTAAATAAAATTACCTATCGGGTCGGCTATGAAGACAGCAGTTCGATTCGCAAGGTTTTTCGAAATAAACCGGGTTACAACCCAGCGCATACCGCAAAAAATTTCAGCGCACTTTAATTATTGTAGAAATTCATACAAAAAAGTTAAATGCCGAATCAGAGATGGCTTCAGGAAACCCGCAGGTATAAAATAAGTTTAACCCGGACAGTTGGCGCTGACGATCCTGCCACTGCCTGTGAATTTCTGACCGCATTCACACCCCTTTCCAAAAACCGCATCAAGGAGGCCATGGCCAAGGGTGCTGTCTGGTTGAAAAAAATCAAGCACCGCCAGCAGCGCATTCGACGCGCCCGTACCGTTGTTAATTCGGGCGATCGGATTTCGATTTACTATGATGCCGCCTTGCTGGCGATAACCCCGCAAAAACCGCACCTGATCAGCGATCAAAAACGATTTAGCGTCTGGCTCAAGCCAGCCGGCCTGCTTTCACAGGGCACAAAATACGGAGATCATTGCGCCCTTCTGAGACAGGTCGAGCAGATCTACCGCTCCCAAAGAAAGGTCTATCTCGTTCACCGTCTTGACCGGGAAGCATCCGGTCTGGTGCTGCTGGCCCATGATAAGACCGCTGCCGCCAAGTTGTCCGCATTATTTCAAAAACAGCGCATTGTTAAACGGTATGCAGCCCGGGTAAGGGGCAATCCGGCCAAATCCATACCCGGCGGTGTCATTGATTTTGATCTGGACGGTAAGCCTGCCATGACTGAATTCAGGGTTGAGGCCTACGAACCGGCAATCGATATCAGCATCGTTCATATCGCGATGGCAAGTGGCAGAAAACACCAGATTCGTCGCCATTTTGACATGATCGGCCACCCGGTGATGGGCGACCCCCGCTACGGCAAGGGAAATAAGAATTCAGCGGGGCTGCAGCTGGTCGCCACAGAACTGGAATTTCAGTGCCCTTTTAGTCAGGAAAAACAGGTGTTTAAAATCGACGCAGAATTTTAAGCGGCGATGGACAACAGCAGTCAGAATCAAAGATGTTGATCTTAACTAGGTTAAACTAAAAAGGATGCTAGTGTGTTACTAGCAACGGTTCTAGCGTGCCGTGTCTAAAACGGTTTTCCCGGCTAGCGACCCAATTGAATGCCAATACCGCTGCCGCCTCCGCGACCCACCCCGATGCCAAAACCGCCGATCGGCCGGTCATCATCCCGCAGCCAGGGCGTGTCGGTATAGATGGACACATTTTGATTTTGGTCATCTATTTTCAGGCTTCTAACTGCCAGACTGGAAAACCAATAGCCGATCTGATTTCCCGTGTGATCATGGATATAGGCCCCGTGAGGCGGTGCATAACTGACCGCGGAAAATTTGATCAAGCCGATAACTTTTTTAAGTTTATCCGAGCGCGGATCAAATTCCAGCCACATATTGCCCCCCAGGTGCAACCTGTTTTGCAGGGCGACGACGGCGTAAGGATTGTTTTCCTGGTTCAGGTAGTAATAACGGTGATCCGGGTAAACATGAAAATTTTCAAAGGCCTGGGTGACATCGCGGCTGTGCTTCAGGTAGCCGTAATTGCCGGCCGCACAACCGGCCAATAAAAGAATGGCTAAAAAAATAAAATGCCGGATCATTGATGTCAGATTCGCCAGGCAATGCATTTTATCGTTTTCAGGCCTTAGCATGGTTTTTCATTTATTGCGGCATCACTTTCGACAGTAATGCGACCGCTCCTGACTGCGTCAACACCTCGTAGCCGGATGCGCGCGCCAATTTCTGATCTTCAGGGCCCACGTAACCCCAGGCGGCAAGGAGCGGTATGAGCATTTTTTGTTGTCGATTTACGTTTTGATCAAGTGCTTGCAGGTTTTTTATTGAATCCTCTAAAAAATAATATGTTCGCGCTCGAAAGCGTTGCTCGATCAGCTGCATGTTTTCGACTTTGGAAGCTCCTTTATCTCCGCTGTAAATATTTTCGGATGGAATCCTGAGCCCGAAATGTCGGCACAGCCGCTCGGTGGCCGCACGGTTTTTGTTGGTTGCAATGGCGAACCCGGATTGATTGCTGCGATCGACGAGCGCATTCCACAGGGGCTGAAAGGGCCGATGCAATGCAACCCAGCCGGCGGCGTCACGCTCGATAAACTGCTGCCGCGAATCGTAGACCTGCCCCGAGCGCAGTGCGACCGGCGCGGCCGCCTTACAAATGATCGCCCGGTACTCTTCGGGGCGTAAAATTCTATTCGGTTCGCTGCGATAATTTTTCAGACACCACTTCATCAGCAGGATACCATCGCCGATCGGTTGAACATGAAAGCGGTTACGGCGAAATAATCGAATCAGCGCTTGTGGCAAGTCAACCAAAGACATCATCTGCTGACCGGTAGCCGTGTTGTAGACCGTTAAAATCACTTCATCGAGGGAGTCGATCAGAACGCCATCAAAGTCAAAAATCAGCATATGCGAATGTTCATTTTGTGTTTTTGTCACTATTTTCTGCTACTGATGAAAGATATAATATAAATGGTGACATAGAAAGCTCAAGTGAGGCATACAAAACCACGAAGAGCACGAAGGGCACGAAAAGTAAAATTATGTGATTTTCCTTTGTGATCTTCGTGTTCTTCGTGGTGAGAATCATATCAGATGTATCCAACTGGAGTTTTCCCAGATAACAGTAAAATATAAAAAAAATCGATTTGATTGTCAAAATTTGCAGATTCATCTATGAATACAATTGCGCTAGCACTTTCCGACCTGACACCTGAAACCTGTTTAAATAAAAGGAACGTAAAATGCGGGCGGTTTGGCTGGAAAACCAGCTTTTGAGCTTTCGTAAAGATGTCCCGGTGCCCGAGCTCCTCGAGGGCGAGGCCCTTGTCAAAGTTCGATTGGCCGGTATCTGCGGTACCGATCTGGAGCTGGTGAAAGGATATTATCCGTATTGCGGCATTCCGGGACATGAATTTGTCGGTGAAATCGTACAGGCCCCAGCCGCACCTCGGCGAATCGGGCAGCGCGTCGTCGGCGACATCAATGTCGCCTGCGGTGAGTGTCCTGATTGTCGGGCAGCCCGCCGCGAACACTGTCAAAACCGCCGTGTACTGGGCATTAAAAACTGCAACGGGGCTTTCGCTGATTATCTGAGCCTGCCGCTGCAAAATTTGATTCCGGTGCCGGAAACGGTACCCGACGAGGCGGCTGTTTTTACAGAGCCGCTGGCAGCCGCTTTACAAATCCAGCAACAGATTCGGGTCAAGGACGCCGACAGCGTGCTGGTGATCGGGGCCGGCCGACTCGGGCAGCTGATTGCCCAGAGCCTGGCATCGGTGGCTGCTCAATTGACAGTCGTAGCCCGCCATCAGAGCCAGCAAGCGCTTCTGGCCGCTCACGATATTGACTGGATTCGAGAAAACGGCATCCGCGACCGCTCTTTTAATATTGTTATCGAAGCAACCGGTTCGCCTGCCGGATTTGCATTGGCCCGCCGGGCGGTCCGGCCCCGGGGAACCATTGTCCTCAAAAGCACCTACCGGAACGATGATGGGTCAAAGTGGCCCGTTCAGCTTTCATCCCTGGTGGTCGACGAGATCACCCTGGTGGGGTCGCGTTGCGGGCCAGTGGCAGCGGCGCTCGATCAGCTCGAAAAACAGCAGGTGGACCCCACAGGGCTCATTGTGAAACGCTATTTTCTAGATGACGCCTTGGCAGCTTTTGAGGATGCAGCCACACCCGGTGCGCTTAAAATTCTATTTCAAATGGCACCGTAACCCCTCACCCCGATGCCTGCCATTGAAGACCCGTGAAAGGGCGGCCATAGGTATTCCTGAAAAACCGGTGAGGCATTCGGTTTTAATTATATAAGCTAACGATTTAATTTTATATATAAAAACTTTCTGAATTCATGCAGGAGCAAGGAATGGGCCTAAAAAAGTGCTAAAGTTCTTTTAAAAAATGGCCGATATATATGCTACGCGTGTTTCGGGAGACACGCTGAGTCACCTTCTTTTACTAACTTCGGAATCTGGGGCGGGGCTTCTTTGGCACCCGCCCCAGTTTCATTTTGGCATCAAAATTAATGAAAAGTTTCAATTCTATTAAATGGAAGCCACTGATCCGTGCAAAACCATATTTTGACATGAAAATTAATGAGAGGTTTAACCTTTTTAGGGTATTAACTGTTTAAAAGCATTGCTCAGTATTGCGGCTGTTTTGCTGATGCACCCTTCCTCGCGCACCCCGCTCCAAGATAATTCCAGCTGTAAAGATTCCACTTGTGAAAACGGATAGCCGTTGTTTCGGAACAATTGATTCATATTACCAGTCGAATGGCCGCGAAATTTAGACCGGTCATCTGCAGCCACAACCGAACGCAGACCTCCGGCGTTCAATAAGGATACCAGGCAGGTGATGGTATCCGGGCTGGCGGTCATCCGATCCGGCAGACCGCATCCGATCAAACAATCAATCGGTGCGCCGGCATTTATCTTGCGGGCTTCGACCGCCGCACTTTTATCCTGCATGCCATGAACCCAAATCACCCGCGAGCGCACACCATTCACAACGATGCATATGAGTGTCTGGATAAAGGTCGGATGGCGCTTTGCCTCTTGGATATTGTTTAAATCCAACTCCTTACGGGGTAGCCCGATATTGACAATGGCAGCGCAGGCCAGGCGCTCAGCCGCCTGTTTTGCGATGCGGTCGGTGTTTTCATCGTCTTCTGCAAGTCCATGGGGAGCAACCAGCACAATATTCGTTGAACCGGATAGAACCTGTATTTCCTTGTTGCGTGAACCCATTTTAATATTATTTAGCAACGCTGCTCACTTGCGGTTGACGATATAAATTCCGATACTGACCAGGGTCAGGCTGATGATTAAGCGCAGGGTCAACGGCTCACCGAGCAGCAGAACTCCAGCCAGAGTTGCAAATATCGGCGTTAAAAAGGTAAAGGCCGACAGCCGGCTGACCGGATAGCTGTGAACCAGAAAAAACCATACCAGGTAGCTGGCAAACGCAACCAGAATGCCCTGGTATGCCAGCGAAACCCATATGAGTCCGTTAAGATACCGAATCGGCGTTTCCTGATACAGATAACTCAGCAGAAACAGAATGGGAGTCGAAAACAGAGTCTGATAAAAAAGCGTATGATACGGTGAAACAGCAACAACCAGGCGGCGTTTAATGACTACCGTCGTCAACGCCCAGAGTATGGCGGCGGTTAGCGCCAACATGTCCCCGGCAAATTGATCGACCGAAGGCAGGCCCAGGTGCTGACTCAGCAAGACTAAAATGCCGGCGAACGACAATATCATACCGACTGATTTGGCAATGGACAAACGATCGCCAGTCAGGAAAAAGTGAGCCCCCAAAGCATGGAAAAAAGGTGAGGTGTATAGCAGAATCCAGGCCGATGAGGCGGTGGTATACCGTACGGCCAGGTACAGAAGCCCGAATTCGGCGCCAAATAACAGGCCGATGAGCATGCCGTCTTTGAGGTGGCCGACAAAAAGGGGTATGCGTCGACCGCCCATCCAGAATATCAGACAGATGGTGGCGATAAGGGATCGAAGAGCAGCGCAAAAAATGGGCGCAATGCCTTCGGTGGCATATTTCATCGCAACGGCATTCAAGCCCCAGATTAAACACAGCACCGTTAAGATCACTGCCGCTCTGGTATCGAGTTTATCGTGCGTCATTGCTTTCGAATCCGTTATTCCTTTTTTCCACGTCTACAGGAAAGAGCCCAATGTTACATACAAAAAATATTGCTATTTGTCACAGGGTAAGTGACAATGACCTGCTGCGAGGCGCAATCGGGCGCCCGCAAAAATGCGGCGAACACCCGCTGCACGATTATCGGCACGAGGACCCAGGGTACGAGAAGGAGAGCTGCGATGCGAATAATCGTCTTCTGCACAGTTATATTGTTGCCAATGGCTGCAGTGGCCGGAACGGTCGAGCACACTCAGCATCTGGAATTAGCGATTGCAGGTCAAAAGATCTTGCAAATCAAATGCGCAGCCGGCTATCTCGAAGTATACGGGGTCGATGGCACAGACCGAATCGGCGTAACTGCGACCGTTCAAATTAACGGGATCACCCAAAACGGGCTGGATGATTTTTTAGCGCGCCACGTGCAACTGACACTTCAACAGGACGGCCGCAAAGCCGTTTTAGAATGCCTCTTTAAAAACCAAAAAAAAATGAATGCCGATGTAAAAATCGATTTGGCTGTTGCCATCCCCAAGGATCTGCGGGTTCAAATAATTGATGGGTCCGGTCGCATAGATGTCAGCGACCTGCATGCAGACCTGGTCATTCAAGATGACTCCGGACCAATTCGCATCAGAGATATTCAGGGAAATTTAACGATAGACGATGGCTCCGGAAAAATTGACATCACTGACATCACGGGAAATCTTGAAATTAAAGACGGCTCCGGCAGCATCCAGGTCGATCGGGTCAGGGGCGATGTGTTCCTGGTGGACGGCTCCGGGCCGATGACCCTGATCGATATCGACGGCAATTTAACGATCCGGGACGGATCCGGTGGAATCGAAATTATCAATGTCACCCGCAACGTTTTGATCAAAGATGCCGGTAGCGGTGCGCTTGAAATCGACGGGGTCAAAGGCAAAGTGACCACCTGGGGTTACGGTAATCAGTGAAATCATCGGACAAAAGATAGCGGCAGTGAAGCCGGTTTTAAGTATTGATATCTTCTCTAATGACATAATTCAAATAATCTAAAAACTCCTCATCTTCACACATACCCTTGTCCAGGCTGTCGCTGATTTTGGCAACCGGTTTGCGATTGCATTCCACCATTTTTATCACAATCTGGGGGGCGACAAAGCCGCAATCATTGGTCAGATTGGTTCCGATACCAAAAGAGGTTTCAATCTGATCGTGAAAACGGGCAAAAATGTCTACCGCGGTTTCAAGCGTTAGACCGTCACTGTAAATAGCGGATTTGGATGTCGGATCAATTCGCAGTTCCCGATAGTGTGCGATGAGCTTTTCGGTCCAATCATATGGATCGCCGGAATCCTGCCGGCAGCCGTTAAAAAGCAGGGCAAAAAAACGATCGAAATCTTTTAAAAATTTATCAAAGCTCATGGTATCGGAAAGGGCAATGCCCAGCTCCCCTCGATATTCGTCCGCCCAGCACTGCAGGGCAACTTTTTGACTGTCTACCAAGCGGGGGCCTAGTTGCTGGTGGGCCTGAAAAAATTCATGGGCCATGGTTCCTATCGGTCTGATCCCGAGCTTCATGGCAAAGTGGGTGTTGCTGGTGCCCACCAGACGATCCTCACAATTGTCGACCAAGTAGCTAAGAACTTCCAACTGCCAGGCATGTGAGGCTCGTCTGCGGGTGCCGAATTCTGCGAATTTAAAGCGGTGCTCATCCACGGTGGCCGAAAGCAAAAAACGGACTTTGTCTTTCAGGCGCCGGCGTCCCTCTTTTTGCCAGGTGGCATCGTCAACGCCGTGCAAACTGGAATACAGTTCGCTGATGATGGCCAGAACGGGGATTTCATACAATATGGTATTTAACCACGGCCCTTCGATATTGATTTTCAATTGATCATTTTCGATGAAGGTATTGATATATTTTCGATTCAGTTGAAAAAGTCTCAAATATTCAATAAAGTCCGGTTTGAAAAATCGGATGCCGTCCAGATAATTCATTTCGTCATCGCTAAAACGCAGCTCACACAGGCGGTCAATTTCAGCATCCACTTTGATTTTGAAATCCTGCAACGGAATGGTCAAGTGCATTTTGTCCCAATTTCTCCATTTGAATGCATAGCGCACCCAGGCACTGGCATATTGATGCAAAACCACCTGCATCATTGTCAGCTTGTAAAAATCCGTATCGAGCAAACTGTTTACCATGCCATCTTCCTTTCGCGGACGGCAGTCGCAAAATTGTCTCCGCTTTTTAAAATACCGCTGCTAATGACGAAATTGAAGCATTGGAACTAAACTGCCCCATGCGTTCTATTACCGGATCTATTTGATTTAAGCAAATTAATATATAATATTTATGCGGGGCCAATTTGCAGCCTGTATCTCTTGTTTTTTCAGCAAAGTGAAAGAAAATATGGAGACGCTGTTACCATGGTGTTTGCTTAACACCTAACCATAAAAATTGCTGCGTCATGGTCGGTCATCTATTTTCAGACCCGGGGCAAAACATCAAAGGAGGTCAGCATGGCAGTTAAAGTGTTTATCAAAAGATATGTCAAACAAGGCAAAACAGACGCGGCCCTGGAACTGCTAAAAGAGGTTCGCGGTCAGGCACTCAAACAGCCGGGATATATATCTGGTGAAACGCTGGTCAATCACTACGATCCATGTAGTATAACCGTTGTATCAACCTGGCAGACAATTGACGACTGGATCCGGTGGCAGGAAAGTGATGAGCGGTCCGGCAAAGAAGATCAACTGGAAGGATTGCAGCAAGGGTCGACCCTTTTCGAGATATATGATTTGGGCCCGCCGACCACCAAATAAATGCGAAACTCGATTCAAGAAGTAATCGTATTGCGAGAGCCATCCCATTTTTTTAAAAAATCAGCCGTCAGCGGCGCAGCAGCCGGGTTCTGGGCTAAATCCAGGCGCAGTCTTTGAAGATCAGCCTCCACATCCACATCATACCACTCCGGCAAGCAATGGACTGTCAATTTCAAGCGTCGACAGATGGCTAAGGTCTGGGGAATGACCTTTTCCGTGCTCCAGGCAATATTTTCAAACAACTCCGGGACCATCTGCTTCAGACCAATCAGGTAATAACCGCCGTCATGCCCCATACCCAGGGTTACATCGGTATGATCCAGTTCGGCAAATGCCGCTTGCAGATGTGCCAGGGGCAAAGTCGGTCCATCGCTATTCATAATGACCGCCCTGCGATATCCCAGTTTGAGATGAAGCGCAAGGGCATTCGCCAGGCGTTCTCCCAGATGGGCGCCTTGCTGGGCCATGAGGCGAAAACCGCTCGGCACCAGGTTTTTAAAATAAGCAACTGCCGAGGCCGGTGTATAGGCAAGGGTCAGATCGATCCCTGACAGCTGTTCGGCCAATGCCAGGGTGTCGCGCATCAGGCAATCGTAAAATTCAGCCGCTGCTTCGGGGGTGAACGGCGGGCTGAGGCGAGTTTTGCTTATGCCGGGCTCGGGCTTTTTGGCTACAACGATTAAAGAAGCCTTCATGGGATTTGGTCTTATGCAACATGATGAATATGGCCGCACCATGCTTCGTTTGGGTTAACAGACCTCACCTACCATATCAGGCAACCATCTGTAAATATGCGGCGCAAACTGGTCGCAATTATACCGCTTGGCATTAAAATGTTCCGCAAAAAGGATGGCGGCATAAGTGTTGTCGCAAAAAACCGTTCTGCGATCGGAACATTTTTTTGAAAACGACTATATCTCTGAGTGGCCTGCATTCACCGAACTTGCATCAACCGGTTATTCATGGCATATTTTTGTCAGTTGGCGGATCGCATTAACTTTAACGCACTTTAGGCATTTTTCGATGGGCTACATCTTATTGGCAGGCGGTGCTGAATTTGGCGGCCGCATGGCAGAACCTGACCTCAGGTCGATTGAACTCGCCGGCGGGTTCGATGTGCGTATCAGCATCATTCCGGCCGCAGCGGCTCCAGACAACAATCATCTGCGGGCCGGACAAAGCGGGGTCGACTGGTTTAAGCAGCTGGGCGCCGTCGATGTCAGCGCCCTGCCACTGACTGACCGCGGATCTGCTGATGACCCTACTGTGGTCGAAACCCTGGGGAACTCCAGGATAATCTATCTTCTGGGCGGCTTTCCGGGACACCTGGCACAATCGCTGGTGGGCAGCAAAAGCTGGCAGGCCATTCTGAGCGCCTATCAAGCTGGTGCGGTGATCGCCGGCAGCAGCGCCGGCGCTATGATTTTGTGCGATACCTATTACGACCCCCACGCTAAAAACACATATAGTGGGTTGGGATTGATACCCGGCGCTTGTATATTGCCGCATCATGATACCTTCGGTAAAAGCTGGGCGCCCGAACTGAGCCGTCTCCTCCCGGGCACGATTTTAATCGGTATTGATGAACAAAGCGGCATGCTCAATGACGGCCCGCAGGGACGCTGGCAGATAAGCGGCGCGGGCGGGATAACGCTCTATCAAAATAATCGCCGGCTGCAATTTGCGACCGGTCAGTCTTTTGAACTTCAATTTTAAACTCGGTGAGCCAGCCGAAAATGAGGACGTGGTGGATGCCACCCGGATCTTCTCCATTCTCGGCAGGGCTGTTATGTTGAACTCCCACTGAACGCTGGAATATGCCGATATTCGCTATGTCGACATGTTGGCGGCGATTTTTTGTTTATTCTGCCGGCAAGCGCCAATTAGCCTCAGCCGGGCGTGCCCACCGCCAGGCAGGTGATCGCTATTTTGCCTTCGTCAAAACACACTGCAACATCTTTGCCCGGGTCCCG